>CAJUKA010000036.1 GCA_910586585.1 uncultured Lachnospiraceae bacterium | reverse complement strand
CATTAACATTTCTTTTTCCTGTGATCGGCTGTCTGGTCTTAGGTTTTGTGATACAGGATAAGCTGATACAGTGGGCTGCTTTTCTGCTTATGATTTTATATATGTTTTTGGCGGGAATGGGGATTGAAATTAAAGTGGGAAGTATGTTCGGAAATAATGTAAATGTGGGTATTGACAGCATTTTAACAGGCATTATTGTTTCGGCAGGGATGATACTGCTTGGAATCCATCTGAAAAGAAAAGGAGAAAGATAGCATGGAGATTTCTTCAATGCCGGAGATATTTGGCAATAAATTGAGGCTTTCCGTGATATCGGCACTGGTTACGGGAGAAAAAAGTTTTTCTGAATTAAAGAAATATACGGACGCAACCCCTGGCAACCTGGGAGCGCAGCTTTTGAAATTAGAGGAATGGGGTTATATCAGTTGTAAAAAAGAATTTGTAGGTAAAAAGCCGCAGAGTTCATACCGGCTTACGGAAACAGGCATCTCTAATTTTAAGGAATATGTGGAGATGCTTGAAAAGGTGCTGAAAAGTATGGAATCCTAGGAGGGAGTGCAATGCTTGCAAAAATGGTATACAAAAATATGGATAAGAAAAATATGCTGCTTTATTCTTTCAGCATCATTCTGTCAGTTGCATTGGAGATGGTTTTTGGGACTGCTTTTATGGTAAATGACAAGTATGGGCTGAACGAAAAAACCGGCAGCATGAATTGGCTCTGCACCATGTTCTTTTTGGCGGCGGGGGTGATGTCCATCTTTTTTGTCCTTTATTCAACAGCATATTATGTCAGAACAAAGAACAAAGATTACAGCCTGCTGCTCATGCTGGGAAGCAGCAGAAAATTTATATTCAAATTTTTTTCTGTGGAATTTCTGTTTATTTATGCTTTTTCTGTGGTTTTGGGTATTTTGGCAGGAGGGCTGTTTTCCGCCCTGCTTTTGTTTATTCTTGGCTTATTTCAATATCTGGTTGCGGTTTCCGTGGCTGATGTTGTTCAGGTTATCAAATTGGTTATGAAAGTAAACCTTATGCTTTTTCTGTTAGAATATCCATTGGTATTATTGTATTTTTGCAAAAGGAACCTGTCAGAAATGCGGCTGAGGGAAACGAAAAAGGAGGGGAGGTATAACAGAACATGCTTTCTGGTAATTGGGGGAATCGTTCTCATCATTGCCTCGATGCGTCTGCTAAGGGAAAGTGGACTTCCATATCGTTTCATTAGTATGAGCATATGTCTGGCCGGGGTATACATGGTTATGTCATATGGCGGCAGCCTAGTGTTGATGCTGCTGAAGCTGTTTAAGAATTTTTATTATAAACATATGGTCACGTTAAATGAATTTTATTATCAGTTTAAAAGTAATTGCAGGCTGCTGTTTATTATGTTGGTGCTTAGTTTTGCAGTTCTGTACTTTACGGGTGGGTCCGTGATTTCACAGATGCCGGAAGATGTGGACAGCCCGGTATACCCCTATGGTTTTGTAGGAGTCATACAAGACGGCGGCATGAAGGATATGGCACGGGAAATGGTGGGCGGCGACGGGATTGAGATACCGGCAGTAAAGGGCGAGCTATATGATGGAACAGTTGTTTTTTGTATATCAGACAGGGATTACAGCCTGCTGACGGCACAGGAATTACGTCTGGAAGATACTGAGGCTGTATGGATAAACGAATCTACGGCATCGATGGAACGGCCGGAATTTATCTGTCTTGGGGAAGAAGATGTCTTTGTTGTTACAAAAAGGAAAAATGAGATTGTTTTCGGAACAGAGAAACCGGACTGCCTTCGGGAGTTTGCCGTATTGCCGGAGACGGCGATTACAGACTATCAGGACAAGGCGTATAGTATTTTTGCAAAAAAGGGAAGCCTGCAGAAAGAATTTGAACAGTATGGATACTGCTTTCAGGAAAATGGGACGGATATATTTTGGAGATGCGCATTCTTAAAAGATGCGGATGAAAATATGGCTTATGTCAAGATTATCAGTATATTCGCAGGAGTTTTCTGCATTTTTTCCTTTTTTGGAATCTTTGCATTGAAGCTGCAAGGAGATATGCCGCTTTTAAATCAGAAGTACAGGATTCTGTACCATATTGGCATGTCGGAAAAATTAATCTATAAGGCCATGTCCTCGGAATACAGGAAGCTGATGGAAATACCTGTTGTTTTGTCCCTCTTATTGTCAGGCGTATATATGGCGGCGGAAATGACAGGAATGGATACGGCCTTTGAAGATTTTATATGTAAGTACATACCATTTCAGATCATATTTGTGGGTTTCAATGTTATGTACTTTTGCTGGATCAAAAAAATGGTGCTTAAAAAGAATACGAAAATCATTATGAATGAATAGGAGGATACGGGATGAGTCTGGTAAATATATGTGGACTGAGGAAAAGTTACAACCATTCCATCGTGAATAAAGTAGCCGGGGACAGGGAATATCCCGTTTTGCGGGGAATTGATTTTAATGTGGAAAAGGGCGATTTTATAAGCATCATGGGGCATTCCGGGTGTGGGAAAACGACACTGCTGAAAATCATGGGAACCATTGATAGACCAACCAAAGGGAAGGTGTTTTATGAGGATGTCGATGTACGGAGACTCAGTACAGACCAACTGGCAGAACTTAGAAAAAACAGGATCGGCTTTGTATTCCAGGATTTTAATCTGATGGATAATCTGTCTGTAGAGGAAAACATTATGCTTCCGATGGTACTGAATAAAGCAAAGTACCGGGATATGCGAGCAGTTGTTGACCGGAATGCGGGGCTTTTGGAAATATCGGGGCTTTTGAAAAAATATCCTTATGAGCTTTCTGGCGGGGAAAAGCAGCGGGTAGCAATTGCGAGGGCATTGTCTAATGAGCCGGATATCATTCTGGCAGATGAGCCGACCGGGAATTTAGATACGGTATCAGCAAAAAAGATTATGGATTATTTTGCAGAAATAAATGGCTGGAAGAAAAAAGCGGTTGTGGTAGTGACACATGACCCGGTGGTTGCAAGTTATGCCAGAAGAATCTTATTCATAAAAGACGGGAAGATCATGAAACAGATGGAGAATCATTCAAAACAGCAGGAAAACATACGCGCTATATCAGATGCCATGCTAGACTTGTAAAATAGGCAGGCTGGTGTTATACGGATTAATACCAGATAGATCGACCGCCGTACTATGGCAGACCGCCATATGCGGTGGTCTGCCTGTTGGAAAGCGGGGGTGGAAATCTGAAATCCTATATGCAGCGCCAGTGGATCCTTGTCGGGGGAATGGCCGGTACGTTCAGGGAGATGGGGTAATGGGCAATAGATAATATAATTGGAAAAGGGCGATAGGGGAAAAATAAGTTTATTCGTATCTTTATGAAATCTTCAAAATTATCTGTTATTCTTTCTGCAACAAATAGAAAGGATATGCAGAGTATGGACATCATTTTGAAAACAACAGAACTAAGTAAAAGTTTTAAAGGGCAGATTGCGGTAAACCGTATATCTTTAAGTGTACAAAAGAATTCGGTTTATGGCCTGTTAGGGCCGAACGGAGCTGGAAAATCAACAATTTTAAAAATGATTGCAGGAATCTTTAAGCCGACTTCCGGCAGGATAGAGGTTGACGGCCATGATTGGAGCCGCAATGATTTGAAGGAAATTGGTGCTTTGATTGAAAATCCGCCGCTGTATGATAATCTGACAGCATATGAAAATCTGAAAGTACGCGCCTTGGCGCTGGGTTTATCAGATGAGCAGATTTCAGAAGTCCTTACCACGGTACAATTAACCAACACAGGAAAAAAGAAAGCAGGGCAGTTTTCTTTAGGCATGAAACAAAGGCTTGGAATAGCACTTGCACTATTGGCCCAGCCTAAACTCTTAATTTTGGATGAGCCGACAAACGGGTTAGACCCTATCGGTATTCAGGATCTGCGTAAATTGATCCGCTCTTTCTCAGCGAAAGGGATTACTGTTATTTTATCCAGCCATATTTTATCTGAGGTTGAGCTGATTGCAGACCATATCGGTATTATCTCAAATGGAAAGCTGGGTTATGAAGGTGAAGTCCATAAAGATGTGGATTTGGAACACATTTTTATGGAAGTTGTTGGCAACACCAGGGGGGAGGGCTGATTTATGCTTGGTATCATTCAATCCGAATTGCTGAAAATGCGACATACTTTTTCGATGAAGCTGATAATTTTGGCCCCGTTAGTCACATTGTTATTGGGGTATCTGTTAAGCGGCAGACATGTCCAGCTTTCAACATATAACTGGTGGTATGTCATGGTTCTGCCACTTGTAGTTTCGCTATGTTCTGCGAGCATGATTGCCGGGGAGAAAAAAAGCGGGATGCAGAACATAGTTTTCCTGCCCATACGACTTGATAAAATCTGGTTTGGAAAAACGGCGGCATTGGCTATTCTACTCTTTGTGACAAACCTTTTCCTGTGGATTGCAACGACTGTTGCCGGCATGGCGGCAAGTGTTACGGTTTCTCCTTTGGATGGGCTGATTGGCTGTATGCTCCTTTTCCTGACTTATTTGTGGCAGATTCCCGTTATTATGCAGTTAACATGTTTCATGGGGCATATGAAAGTTGTTTTTGTATCTTTAGCTGCGAACGTGATTTTATCTGCTGTCTGTGCTGAGAAGGAATGGTTCTTATTTGTCCCTTATGCGATCCCTGCCCGTGTTGTATGCCCGTTCTTCAAAATGCACGTTAATGGGATTCCACTTGAAGATGCATCTTCTCTTTTATCAGCCGGGTATGTTTTTCCGGCAGTGATTGTCAGTCTGGTGTTTGCATCAGCTGTTTTTTGGGGCGGTTCAAAATTGTTTTCGCGAGGAGGCTGGGTACATGAGTGAATATTACCAATATCTGAAAAGTGACATTTATAAGCTGAGGCACTCATGGTTTTTGGGGGTTCATCTGCTCTTTCCGGTTTTTGGGGCAGTTCTAATGCTGTTTTATTCCCGTTTATCGTCCGGCAGCGAACTGAATAAGCTGGCAGCCTTTGCACAGATTATCGCAATTGCATATCCGTTTGTAATCTCGGTTGTCTGCCAGATTGTTGCAGAGCAGGAATTACAGGCAGGGCATTCCCAGAATATACTCACGCTCCCCAGCCGCAATAAAGCTATCTTTTCAAAACTCACCATCCTGCTTTTGATGGGACTGTTTTCCACTGCGCTCAGTGCTGTGCTATTTGGGATTCCGTTTTCCTATATGACAGGAACCAAACTTCCGGTAAGGTTTTTTTCCGCAATTTCGATTGTACTTTGGGGAAGCAATGTTATGCTGTACGGACTGCACCTGATTTTAGCGTTCCGCTTTGGGAGAAACTTATGTTTAAGTATCGGTGTGATGGGAAGTCTGCTGTCAGCGCTCCTGCAGACAGATCTTGGTACGGGATTGTGGTATATTATCCCGTATGGTTTGGGAGTGCGGTTTGCAGAAAGTGCTTTGGCATACCTGTTCCATATGCAGCCTGTGGGGACATTCGAAAACCAGATAGGGATTCTTTTCTGTATCATTGTCACTTTTGGTACAATAGTCCTGACAGCATTTTGGTTTTCACGATATAGCGGAACATCTTCTGATTGAAATGAGGATTTTGTATATTCTTAAAGGAGCGGAACAATGGGACATATTTTAGTAGTAGACGATGAGCCTGCAATGCTTCAGCTTATCCGGCGTGTGCTGGAAAAGGACCAGCATCTGGTCAGCCTGATATCGGATGCACAAACAGCCCTTCATATGAACTTTTCTAAATATGATCTGATTTTGCTGGACATTATGATGCCGGGACTGGATGGATTTGAATTTTGCAGTCAGATACGTTCCTATGTAGACTGTCCCATTATATTTCTGACGGCCAAAATACAAGAGGCTGATATTGTGCGCGGATTAGGGCTTGGCGCTGATGATTACATTACAAAGCCATTTGGAACGGATGAACTTCGGGCGAGGGTAAATGCCCACTTACGGCGCGATAGCAGGGAAAAGAAAAACGCCTTTTCCATTTCAGGCATCGTGTTTCAGATCAGTGCAAAAGAAGCGGAATTTCAGGGGGAAAAACTTCCGCTGACCAAAAGTGAATATGAAATCTGCGAATATCTGGCGCTTCACCACGGGCAAACATTTACGAGGGAACAAATCTACGAAGCAGTTTTTGGCTTTGATGGGGAAAGTGACAGTTCTGTTATTTCCACCCACATCAAAAATATCCGCAGCAAACTGACAGCTTACCAATTAGCGCCGATAGAGACTGTATGGGGGGTGGGCTATAAATGGGTGTAAAAAAACTGCGTTCCGTATTCATGCGGTATGCACTGTGCCTTGCGCTTGCGGTTTTTATGGTGATTGCGGTTAATGTGGGGGCTTACCTTTTTTGCGTGAGCATAGGGGCCATATATCCGCTGACCAGCATAAGTACCGCAATAGAAAGGGAAAAAGATAACCTGCGGTCCGTCCGGCAGGTTGAAGAATCTGATATACCGTATCCATGTGAATATGTGATATTCACAAAAGACGGGCAGTATGCAGGCGGCTCCATTGGCTGGGAGTATAGCACCGCCATATGGAATACCTGCATGGAAGGGGGCAAAACCAGAGACGGTTCGTATCTTTATTCTGTCATTGAGAGAGAAGATGAAATCCTGATTTTGAGATACCACATGACGGCCCAATTTGGAAATGCGGCATTAAGAAGTATATTTCCGTCTGCCGACTGGCTTTTGATCGTCATTATCCTGCTGGAAATTCTGCTCTCTCTGATTGTAATATCTTTTATATTTGGGAAATATCTTGGGAAAAAGATTGATAAACTGTTGGCTGTCGTCCACAAAATAGAGGATCAGGATTTAGAATTTGAAATTCAAAAAAGCAGACTTTTTGAGGTGGATCAGGCATTGGATGCGCTTGACCATATGAGGCTTGCGCTGCGGCAGTCCCTTGAGAAACAGTGGTATGACGACAAAATGAGGCAGGAGCAGCTTTCTGCCCTGGCACACGATCTGAAAACACCGCTTACCATTATCAGGGGAAATGCAGAGCTGCTTTTTGACACTTCCCTTTCAGCAGAACAGAGGGAGTGTGCGGAATACATTGAGAACAGTTCCTTACAGATGCAGGACTATGTGCAGACCTTGATTGAGGCAGCAAAATCATGGGACAGCTATAAGCCTTGTATGAAAAAGGTCAATATGGATTCTTTACTGCAGGAGCTTAAGAAGCGAATTGATGGTTTATGTGCTGTGAAAAATATTCTACTGCATTGGGATTGTGGACATCATCCTTCTTATATTACTGCAGATCACAATTTGCTTATAAGGATGTTCACTAACGTGCTTTCCAATGCAGTAGAACACACTCCGCAGGGTGGAGAGATTACCTTTGAAGTAGAGGAACATGGCAACGAGCTTTCTTTTCTAATTACAGATACCGGAAAAGGATTTTCTGACGAATCTTTAAAACATGCAACAGAAGAATTCTATATGGGGGATGACAGCCGGAATTCAAAATCCCATTATGGTATTGGTCTGTATGTGGCTGCTTCCATAGCCAAAAAGCACAATGGGAAAATCATTTTAGAAAATTCTGCTGTTGTAGGCGGTGCAAAAGTTACAATACAAATCCCGTACTAACGGGCAGTTAAAAAAGGTGGCCTTGTGCCGCCTTTTTTCTAAATCTTTATGGAATCTTCAAAAAACCGGTTTGCGTTTCCCATATATCGGACGAATGGCGAAAAAACTTTAGCCATTTCGGTAATATTCTGAGATTGATTCATAGTCGTTTCGTGCAATTTATGGGAGTTTTGTGCAATGGCGTTTGATGGGATGCCTTATAATCCGATATAATTTATGACGGAAAGTGAGGAAAATATGGTTGAAGATACTATGATGCGTTCTGGGCGGCAAGGCAGGAGATAAATGCCGGTGTTGCCGGAATGGAAGTGCAGGGCGGCTTTGACGCGAGGGCGTGAGAAGAATACATAAATACGAATGAGAAATAGAAGCAGTGCGGTATGACAGGGGAGGTGGTAGGAAATATTACCGTCCGTGGTGGCAGCAGAAAAAGCATGAGCAGAGGAACCGGGAGGCGATGGAGCAGAACGGCTATACAGAAGAATCCTATGAGGCGTGGCGGGATAATGCCTCGGAGGGTGCTGGGAGAAGCCTGCCGTTCCCCCGCTTGAACTGCCGGATGAAGAAATCATGAAATGTACTGCTCCATTATGACCGTAATCGAAACCCTGAAAAAACGAAAAATGGGAATGATTGAGAATATAAGGAAGTTGTATATGGGCACACTGGCTATATTTTAGCCAGTGTGATAGACATTGGTTTAACCAAAAGGCTGAACTGTTACTTTTAACGTAAATTCCTTCCAATTTTTGATTGACAATTATAAGATCAAAGGGGTATACTTAGAGAAATCAGCGGCTATGAATAAAAATAGCCGCGTTTATTTTATGTAAGAAATTAGTTTGTACTAACTGATTTTGAAAATGATAGGAGATTCATATGGAAATACAGGTTTTTCGAGGAATATTGATACCTTTTTTGGGGACAGCGTTGGGGTCTGCCTGTGTATTGTTCATGAAGAATACGTTCAATTCTCTGTTGCAGCGGGCACTAACTGGGTTTGCAGCCGGAGTCATGGTAGCAGCTTCTATTTGGAGTCTTTTGGTTCCGGCCATGGAGCAGTCAGCTTCGATGGGACAATGGGCATTTGTACCCGCCACAGTTGGATTTTGGATTGGTATTCTCTTTTTGCTGCTTTTAGACAAAACAATTCCGCATCTGCATATGAATAGCAGTAAGTCAGAAGGACCAAAAAGCAGCCTTCAAAAGACAACAATGCTGGTTCTTGCAGTGATGCTTCACAATCTTCCGGAGGGCATGGCAGTAGGTGTCGTTTATGCAGGATGCCTTACAGGAGATGGTGGAATAACCGCTATGGGCGCGTTGTCGCTTTCACTGGGGATTGCGATACAGAATTTCCCAGAAGGGGCGATTATCTCTATGCCTCTGCGCGCAGAGGGAGTCAGCAAAGGAAAAGCATTCTTATATGGGGCGCTTTCTGGTGCAGTGGAACCAATAGGTGCCATTTTGACGATTTTAGCGGCTGGGTTCGCGGTTCCGATTCTGCCATACCTTTTGAGCTTTGCCGCTGGGGCTATGATCTATGTGGTAGTTGAAGAATTGATTCCAGAGATGTCGGAGGGCAGCCATTCCAACCTCGGAACGGTTCTATTTGCGGCGGGATTTACACTGATGATGATACTGGATGTAGCTTTGGGATAAAACAAATTTTAAAAGTGCAGCATACATTTAGGAGAAAGGGGGAAAAAGGATGCGGAAAGCAAAATATGGAATAACAGCAATGCTCATTATTGGGATCGTATTCACATTGATTGGAGGAATCGAATGCATATGTGGTTTGATCACGTTCCTTTGCGTTGGTGATGATTTAGGACACTTGTTTTTGTACATTTTTGTAGGAAATGGTCTGTTTTTTTTAATTCTTGGCGTGTTGTTTTTAGCTTATGAAATAAACAGGCGTCTGCGCGCTAACAGGCTGTTAAATTCTGGAAATTTTGTTCTGGCAGAAATATCAGATGTGACAATGCAGTATTTTGTTCGTGTTGGGTTCAGACATCCTTATATAATTTTGTGCAAATATCAGGATGCATTGGGAGAAATTCATACATTTAAGAGCAGGGAACTATTGCACATTCATCGATCGCTATTGTCTGGCAGAAGTCTTTTGGGCCAGAAAGTAAAGGTTTATGTGGAAGATAAAAATTTGAAGCATTACTATGTGGATATTGATGAAGTATTGTAAAGTAAAAATAAGGAGTGAGTAAATGAAAACGATAGAAAAACAAACATTTGATGAAGAGCGGGCATTATATGGAAGTGATGGCGTAATAGTGAATGAATGTTCTTTTGACGGCCCGGCTGACGGAGAAAGCGCCATCAAGGAATCGGCAAATGTAGAAGTGAACCGATGCTTTTTCAATCTGCGCTATCCGTTTTGGCATGTGCATAAGCTAGGCATTCATGATTCTGAGATGACAGAGCTGTGCCGTGCGGCGCTTTGGTATTCTGATCAGATAGAAATAACAGATACAAAACTACATGGCATTAAGGCGCTTAGAGAGTGCAGTGATGTGACAATTCAGAATTGTGATATTGTATCGCCTGAGTTTGGATGGTCTGTCAAAAATATAAAGATGAATGATTCAACTGCTGCAAGCGAATATTTTATGATGCGTTCAGAGAATCTTTTCTTTAGAAATGTGAAATTTCAGGGAAAGTATTCATTCCAATACATAAAAAATGCTGTATTTGAGAACTGTATATTTGACACAAAAGATGCATTCTGGCATGGAGAAAATATCATTGTGAGAAACAGTGTTGTCAGGGGGGAATACCTTGCATGGTATGCAGATGGACTGACTTTTGAAAATTGCAAGATTATTGGGACCCAGCCATTGTGCTACTGCAAAAAGCTGCATCTGATTAACTGTGAAATGGAAGATACAGACCTTTGTTTTGAAAAATCAGAGGTAGAGGCGACAATAACAACGCCTGTAATTAGCATTAAAAATCCTTTGAAGGGTACAATTAATGTTCCGTCTGTAGGGGAAATTATTATGGATGACAAATATGCGAAGGGAGTTGTAATCGTCTAGCCAGAGCGTTTTTGAAATTTGCTGCTGAAACAAAAATTTTGTGTTTATTTCAGAAAAACTTGAAACAATATACAATATTTGATAAAATAGCATAAAAGGTGTGGGTAGAATATATGAAACATTCTATAAAACAGGAAATAGCCTTTATTTTTATTGCAGTCATGGCAGGTACAATTGTTTTGTGCTGGACGATAAACAATAGTTTTTTGGAAAGCTTTTATATACAGAATAAAAAGAATGCTATCATGAATGCGTATTTGAGAATTAATGAGGTGATATCAAGCGGTAATGTTTCGTCAGAACAGTTTGACCTTGAACTGAGGAAGACCTGCGATATGTACAATATCAGTATTCTGGTGATAGATGCAGAATCCAACACAGTCAAAACCAGCTCAAGAGACGTTAAAAAATTGATGAGCAGACTATATGACAATTTTTTTGGTTCCAGTATCGGAGTAAAATATCTGGCTGAAAGCAAAAAGTATTATCTGGCGGCATCTTTGGACGAGTCAACAGCTACAGAATATTTGGAAATGTGGGGGATGCTTGACAATGGAAATCTTTTTCTAATACAGTCTCCACTCGAAAGTATTCGTGACAGCGTTAAGGTATCAAACCGTTTTTTGGCGTATGTTGGCATTGCAGCAACGGCTGTCAGCGCTGTGCTTATCTGGTTTTTGACAACGAGAATCACAAGACCGATTATGGAGTTAAAGGAAATTTCAGAGCAGATGATGCATTTGAACTTTGAGTCAAAATACAAAAGCCGCGGACAAAACGAAATAGATTTGCTTGGAGAACATATTAATGACTTGTCAAATACACTGGAAAAAACTATATCTGAACTGAAAACAGCGAACAATGAGTTAGAGCGGGATATCGAGAAAAAAGAAGAAATAGATGAGATGCGAAAGGAGTTTCTAGCGAATGTGTCACATGAGCTTAAGACACCCATAGCACTTATTCAGGGTTATGCGGAGGGACTTAAGGAAGGAATTAATGATGATGCTGAGAGCAGGGACTTTTATTGTGATGTTATCGTAGATGAAGCAGGAAAAATGAATAATCTGGTAAGGAAACTGCTTGATTTGAACCAACTGGAATTTGGAAAAGACATCGTTACAATGGAACGGTTCGACATTGTCGCATTGATTCAAAATTTTCTGGCATCGGCAGAAATCCTTATCCTTCAAAATGAAGTAAAAGTAAAAGTCAATCAGTCAGAACCGATTTATGTATGGGCAGATGAGTTTAAAACAGAAGAAGTCGTGCGAAATTATTTTAGCAACGCCTTAAATCATGTAAGCGGCGAAAAGATTATAGAGATAAAATACAGACAGATTGAGGAGCCAAATGCCGGCAGGGTGCGCGTGAGTGTGTTTAATGCAGGGGAACCAATACCAGAGGAAGCACTTTCTCATATATGGGAAAAATTCTATAAGGTAGACAAGGCAAGAACGCGGGAATATGGCGGCAGCGGTGTAGGATTATCCATCGTAAAAGCAATCATGGAATCAATGAATCAGCAGTACGGTGTTATCAATTATACAAACGGTGTGGAGTTTTGGTTTGAACTTGAAACAAAATAAATGGAGGTGTTTGTTTGAAAAAGGGGAAGGTTATAGGACTTTTGGTTATGTCGGCTGTGCTGTTGACCGGCTGTGTGGACTCGATGCCGGATCTCACTGCAGAACAGTCCGATATTATTGCAGAGTATGCAGCAGGTTTACTGCTTAAATATTCACATCACTATGATTACAAAATCGTGAGCGAAGAAGAAGTGGCGGCTGCAAAAGCAGAACAGCAGGAATTGCAGGAGATAGAAACACAGGAGGAAACAGAACCAGAAACAGATGTGCAGACAGAACCAAATGAAGTATCTCAGGATACTGCAAATGATTCAGAAGAAACACAACAGAAAGAAACAGAAGCAAATGTAATACTGGCAGCAGATGATACGGATTTTGCAGCAGAGCTTGGGATTGACGATCTGATACTTCGATATCAGTCATTTGAACTTTGTGATTCTTATCCACAGGATAATACAGGTTTCAGCGTCGATGCTGCCCAAGACAAAAAGCTTTTGATTGTTCATTTTGATCTGGAGGGTTCGCCAGAAGAAGATTTAAACTGCAATATGTTTGATTATAATATAAAGATGCATTTGAATATCAATGATTCTGTATCTGTAACAGCTCTCAGCACAATGCTTCCTGATGAACTGATGACATTCATGGATGTGCTTCCGGCTGGCGAGCTGGTTGATGTAGTGGCAGTGGCAGAAGTAGACAATATGACTGAGAGCGAGATTTCATCTTTGATTCTTCAAGTATCTTCAAGTGGGGGAAACTGTACAGCCAAACTAAAATAACAAACAAATAGTTGGCGTCTTTATATGGAATATAGAGAAAAATTAAAAATTTTCTGAAAATATTTGTAATTATTCACACAGGTATGTTATAATTAATTAAAAATTAGCGCTCTGAAAAGCAGTGATGATAAAGAGATTGAAAATAATGTAGGATTATTTTTGATTGTCTGGTAGAATGGAGGTTTAATATGGAGACTAAGATTCTCTTAGAAAACGGAACAAATGAATTGGAAATTTTGGAGTTTGTAGTTGATGGCAATTCTTATGGCATTAATGTAGCTAAGATCAGGGAAATTATTCAATATTCACCTGTAACGCCTGTACCCAATGCACATCCCAGTGTAGAAGGTATTTTTATGCCGCGTGATGCTATGATTACAGCAATAGACCTGCGCAACTGTTTACAACGGGGACAGTCTCAGCCAGGTGGCTTGTTCATTATTACAAGTTTTAACAAACTTGATATTGCATTTCATGTTGATTCCGTAATTGGTATTCACAGAGTTTCTTGGGTTGACATTATCAAACCAGGAGCTACAGTAACTACGGCAGAAGATGGCATTTCTACAGGTATCATCAAGATTAATGGAAAACTTATTATTATTCTTGACTTTGAGAAGATTGTTACTGACATTAATCCAGAGACAGGCTTAAAAGTAACAGAGATTGATGCTCTCGGTGAAAGAGAAGAAACGGATGTTCCGATTCTTATCGCAGAGGATTCCTCTCTTCTTAGAAAACTGATTATTGATTCCCTCAAGAAGGCTGGATATGACAATATTATCAAGACTGAAAATGGTGAGGAAGCTTGGCAGTACATAACAAAATGCAAAAATGCAGGTACGCTTGCAAGAGACGTACATTTGCTGATTACAGATATTGAGATGCCTCTTATGGATGGACATCGCCTGACAAAACTTGTGAAGACAGATGATGCTACAAAGGATATTCCTGTTATTATTTTCTCATCTCTTGTAAATGATGAAATGAGAAGAAAAGGTGAAGAATTGGGGGCAGATGCTCAATTGTCAAAGCCTGAAATCGGAAATCTTGTAAAAGTGATTGATAATTTACTGAACCGATAATATTAGGATATCACAGATAATGGGCAATTGTCGCTGTCTGTGCCGGCATGGCTGTTTTGTGCAAGTGCACATCTGCCAGAGATCTATATATTCGAAGTCTTTGAACAAGTAAGAATTTGTGATAAAAGACTGTTTTCGAATAGTGATAGAAACGAATTTTCTTATGCGCTTCTGCGCACAAAATAGATAGAGCCGGGATGAATGCCCGGCTCTGATAAATTAGGAGACAGAATGGATAAGACGCAGTTTTTGCAAAAGAAAAAAATATTGATGGAAAAAGTAGCTGATGCAGACATGGTGCTTGTAGGCATTGGTGAAGAATTCAATGAAGATTTTAAGGATATCGGAAAATTTCCCAGACTTATGGCAGCGCTTGAGGAGGTAGATACCAATCCTTTTCTTGAGTGGACAGTACCATTTTTGGAGCACCGTTATTTGATAGAGCATAAAGAGGGAAAACTGATAAAGGCATATCAAAAGCTTTTTGAGATGATAAAGGATAAAAACTATTTTGTTATTACGACATGTATAGATGAAAATATCAAAAAAGCGGATTTTAATACAGAACGATTGGTAGAGCCATGTGGAAACTATAAGATGTTTCAGTGCAGTGAAAAATGCTGTAGTGAATTGTATTCATCAGAAGAGTTTTCAAATTTGGTAAATCAAGCTACTTTGGATGAGGTAGGGCTGGATTCTCTTGAAATTCCAAAGTGTCCTGCCTGTGGTAAACCATTAGCTTTTAATAATATATTATGCGAAAGTAAGTATGCAGAGGAAGGCTATCAATTGCAGTGGGAGAATTATACAAAATGGCTACAAATGACATTGAACAAAAAGCTCTGTGTACTTGAGCTGGGGGTAGGAATGAACTTGCCCAATATCATTAGATGGCCATTTGAAAAAATAGCATATTATAATAAAAAAGCAAGTTTTTTCAGAGTTAATGGCTCCTTGTACCAGTTGACTGAAAAGTTGAGTGACAAGGGGATTAGCATAGGCGAAAATGCAATTGATTTTTTGCTGGCAGATTGCAAATAGTGAAAAAGGACAGGGGGGATTATCATGAGTACAGAAGAGAATTACTTAGATAATTTGCTTAGAGCTGTGCTGGAACCAAAGAAAACTGAGCCTGCTGATACAGTAGAAAGTAAACCGGTCGCAGAGGAGAAAGCAGTAATTGAAGAGGTATTGGTAAATGAGCCAATACAAGAAGAAATAACAGAGGTACTATCTGAAAATAATATGCAGCAAATTGAGGTATCTGACCCATTGCCAGAAGTGCGTGTTCAGGTAGAACAAGAAATCTTGGAACCTATGAAGGAAGAGCCTGATTTGGAAAATGTTCTTGACCTTGCAGTGAGGGAACCGCAAGAGAAAGCAGTCGAAGAACAAAGCATAGAGACAACACTTGATTTGTCAAATATAGAACATTCTGAACAAACAATAGAAGACGTAGGAACCGAAGTGAGTCTGGACGAATTAGAATCTTTGGAAGTAACAGAAGAGGCGCCCGATTTGGACAAATTAGAACTTCCAGAAACGGTTGAAGAGAGCGTGCAAATTTTGGAAGAACCCGAAGCTGAAGGGAATTTGGACGAAGGAAGGCTTCCAGAGATGGCTGAAGAATTTCCAGAAACACAAGAGGAAGAGATAACTGCAACTTTACCTGAAGAACCAATCCAAGAACAAGTCTTGGAAGAATCAGAAAGTGCAGGAGAAGTGGTTGAAGAATTCAATTTAGATGAGGTAGAACTTCCAGAAGAAATGACAGAGGCTCCAGTTTTAGAAGAGGTACAACTTTCAGAAGAACCAGAAAGAGAACTGAATTTGGAAGGGATTGACCTTTCAGAGATATCAGAGCCGGAAGAAGAACTGAACATAGAGGGAGTGGAACTTTCAGAGATATCAGAGCCGAAGGAAGAACTGAATCTGGAAAATACAGAGCTTCCAGAATTATCGGTTGAGGAACCAAGTTTAGAAGAAATGGAACTACCAGAGATATCAGAGCCAGAGGAAGAACTGAATTTGGAAAATACAGAACTTCCAGAATTATCGATTGAGGAACCAAGTTTAGAAGAAATAGAACTACCAGAGATATCAGAGCCGGAAGAGGAACTGAACATAGAGGGAGTGGAACTACCAGAGATATCAGAGCCGGAGGAAGAACTGAATTTGGAAAATACAGAACTTCCAGAATTATCAATTGAGGAACCAGGTTTTGGAGAATTAGAAAGCCCTCAAAAACCAGAAATGATAGAAGAGGGAGCGTTTAATCAAGATGTATTAGAGCTGACTAATACAGAGACAGGATTTGGAATAGGAGATGTAGAAATGCCAGAGATACCTGATGAAGAGCCACAGCTTCAAAATGAATTGAGTATTGATGGGCTGGATGAAGCAATTCAGTCAGAGACAGAGCTTGAATTGGCAGGGGAATTGAATATTGATGAGTTGGAGTTGGAAGATGGACTGCCTGAAATTCCAGATATATCAGACGACCTGAGTTTTCTTGTCAATGGAAATGAGGATGGTTCAATAGATACCGGTGACAATCTTGATGATGTATTGAGCATGCTTGATGATGATGCAGAGCTTGCAGAGATCAATGATATGCTGAAAAAATCAGATAACAACGAGCCAATACAAGATGACATGATGGATCTGCTGAATCAGATGGCAGATGATGAAGCGGCATCTGTAAATGCAGGAATTATACATGCAGGTGAGGATGATGGCGGAATACCGCTTCCAGAGATACCAGTGAGTACCATTAAAGCAGATGCGCATACAGAAATGGCAGATCATAAAGACAGTGATGCAAAAGAAGATAAGAAATCTGCCAAGAAAAAGAAAAAAGATGATGCTGCAAATGAAACAAAAGGCCCTGGAAAATTAAGTAAGTTTTTTAATTTCCTTACAGAAGAACTGGTTCCTGAACCAACAGAAGAAGAACTGGAAGCTGAAAAAAAGGCAAAAGAGGCAAAAAAACAGGAAGATCTGACCAAAAAAGAGCAGGATAAAGTTGCCAAAGATGAAGAAAAGAAAGTAAAAGCAGAGGAAAAAGAAGCTGCTAAAAAAGCAAAAGCGGAGATTGCGGCGCAGAAGAAGAAAGAGAAGCAAGCTGCTAAGGAAGCCAAAATTGCGAAGAAAAAGGAAAAAGAAGCTGCACTGCCGCCAAGGAAGCGTATTCCACCTAAAAAAATTGCAGCAGTATCTGTATTTGGCGTCGCAGTAGGCTCAGCGGTTATTGTTGCAACAAATGTTCTTTCGACACAAGGATTTTTGCAGTCAGCAAGAAAAGCATATCAGGATCAGGATTACAAAAAAGTATATCAAGTTACATATGATATGAATCTTGATAAGGCAGATTCCGATGGTATCATACAGGCAAAGAGCGAAGTTATATTAAAACTTCAGATCAGGTATGATTCCTATCAGACAAATCTGAAAATGGGTCGTGAAATAGAAGCACTTGATGCACTTCTTCAAGGAATTGCGACATATGATACAATTAATGAAGATGCGGAAAAATATGATGTGCTTCCAGAAGTAGATGCAATTATGTCGAATATTTATGACACACTTCAGGATAAATATGGACTTGATGAAACGGCAGCAAGAGAACTTATGAATACAGAGGATGCATTAACGTATACAATTGCTTTAAGTGACATTGTATCAGGCAATTAATAGACACTCAAAAAATAAGGATTCGAAAGAGAATGCATTCAATAAGAAAGGCAGGTAATAAACACGATAGCGATTATTGATTATGATGCTGGGAATATTAAAAGTGTAGAAAAAGCATTGGTATCATTGGGAGAACAGGCGGTTATTACCAGGGACAGAGAAATAGTTTTAAAGGCAGATAAAGTGATACTTCCAGGAGTTGGTGCTTTTGGTGATGCTATGAAAAAGCTCAGAAAATATGGGCTTGATGAAATTATTAAGGAAATTGTGGCAAAGAGAACACCATTTCTTGGAATCTGTCTAGGATTGCAGCTTCTCTTTGAATCCAGCGAAGAGGCTCCAGGGATAGAAGGGCTTGGAATATTAGAGGGAAAGATTGTAAAGATACCAGATGATAAGGGATTAAAGGTTCCACAAATAGGATGGAATGCGATTCAATTTCCAAACAAAGGAAGGTTGTTTGAGGGAATAACCGAAGAATCTTATGTATATTTTGTACACTCCTATTATCTTCAGGCAAAAGATCCGCAAATTGTCACAGCAACTACAGATTATGTGGTACATATTCATGCTTCCGTGGAGAAAGACAATGTGTTTGCCTGTCAGTTTCATCCTGAAAAAAGCTCCGATGTAGGACTGCGTATATTAAAGAATTTTGTACAGATTCACTGAAATATATAGGATATGAGAGTACTAAAAGGAGTTAAATGATGATTACAAAAAGAATTATTCCATGTCTGGATGTAAATAATGGCCGTGTGGTGAAAGGCGTAAATTTTGTAAATTTGGTTGATGCAGGCGATCCAGTTGAAATTGCTGCCGCATATGATAAGGCAGGGGCAGATGAAGTCGTCTTTTTGGATATTACAGCGTCTTCTGACAATCGTGCGACAAAGGTTGATATGGTGCGCAGGGTAGCGCAGAAGGTATTTATACCATTCACGGTTGGCGGGGGCATCCGAACAGTTGATGATTTCAAAGCGATTCTCCGAGAAGGTGCTGATAAGGTGGCTGTGAACAGTGCGGCAATCATGAATCCCGACTTGATTCGTGAAGCGGCTGATAAATTTGGAAGCCAGTGCGTCGTTGTTGCAATAGATGCAAAGAGAAGATCAGACAATAGTGGATGGAATATTTATAAAAATGGCGGGCGCGTTGATATGGGAATTGATGCCGTTGAATGGGCTGTCAGGGCAAATGAACTTGGAGCGGGAGAAATACTGTTGACTAGCATGGACTGCGACGGAACCAAAAATGGCTATGATATAGAACTTACAAGGGCAGTGTCCGAAAGGGTTTCTATACCTGTGATTGCGTCTGGTGGAGCAGGAAAATTAGAACATTTTTATGAAGCATTTGATGCTGGCAGTGCTGACGCGGCGCTTGCGGCGTCTCTGTTTCATTTCAAGGAACTAGAGATAAAAGAAGTCAAACAGTATTTAAGAAACAAAGGAATCTCAGTAAGATTATAATGGATAGACAACCCAATACAATTATTTTAAACAAAGGAGAAATGATTATGGCAATGCTGACAGATGACTGGATGGAATCCGTAAAAGAGGAGTTTCAAAAGCCCTATTACAAGGAGCTGTACCAATTTGTAAAAGACGAGTATGAAAATACATTAGTATTTCCGCCGTCAGATGACATTTTTAATGCCATGCATTTTACGCCGCTTAGCAAGGTAAAAGTGCTTTTGTTGGGGCAGGATCCATATCATAATGTAAATCAGGCGCATGGATTGAGCTTTTCAGTACTTCCTAATCAGCCCAAATTACCGCCATCACTGCAAAATATCTATAAGGAATTGCGGGATGATTTAGGCTGCTATATTCCAAACAACGGGTATTTGAAAAAATGGGCGGATCAGGGTGTATTGCTACTTAATACTGTTTTGACAGTGCGTGCACATCAGGCGAACTCTCATCAAGGACATGGATGGGAAAAATTTACTGATGCTATCATACAGGCAGTAAATGCGCAGGACAGACCTATTGTATATTTGTTGTGGGGGCGTCCGGCACAGAAAAAAGCGTCTATGCTTAATAATCCAAAACATTTAATACTTAAGGCAGCACATCCAAGTCCGCTTTCTGCAAACAATGGATTCTTTGGATGTAAACATTTCAGTCAGGCAAACGAGTTTTTGAAGGCAAATGGAGTAGAGCCAATTGACTGGCAGATAGAGAATATTGAATAGAAAGTAGATACAAAAACGGGCATACTGCAAATGCAGTTATGCCCGTATAAAATATAGGATATATTATCGCGCAAGCCATCCGCCATCGACAGCAATTGTGAATCCATGTACATAGGAAGCTGCATCTGATGCAAGGAAAATTGCAGCGCCTGTAAGATCTTCGGGGGTACCCCAGCGGCCGGCTGGAATACGGCTAAGGATTTCATCGCTTCTTTGTTTGTCACTTCTTAAATTCTGTGTATTGTTTGTTGCCATATATCCCGGTGCGATGGCATTTACATTGATATTGTATTTTGCCCATTCATTTGCAAGTGCTTTGGTAAGCCCCATAACAGCGCTTTTGCTGGCAGTATATGCAGGAACGCGGATACCTCCTTGATAACTGAGCATAGATGCAATATTAATGATTTTGCCTCCTTGTTTATCGGGAATCCAATCTTTTGCAAATGCCTGACAGAGGAAAAATACATTTTTTTCATTGATATTGATAACCGCTTCCCAGTCTTCAATGGTTACATCTACAGAGTCACATCTTTTAATGATTCCGGCATTGTTTACCAAAATATCGACCCGACCATATACTTTGTTGGCTTCTTCTACAATACGGGGAATAATGTTGGTATCCGATAAGTCCGCAATAATTTCTGTGAAATTTCCGCTGATTGCAGCTATTTTTTCCGCTGTTTCCTGGCAACTTCGCCTTGCAACACCAATTACATTTGCGCCTGTTGCTGCATAAGCGACACAGATTCCTTGTCCTAAACCAGTATTTGCTCCTGTTACAAGAGCAGTTTTTCCTTTTAGTGAAAACATTGTTAAATTTTGTTCCATAATAATCCAACCCTTTCAATTGAAAATACGATACAGTTACCCATAAACTATTAAATTAGTATCATTATATAGGAAAAATAAGGATAAAACAAACAAAATAGACGTAAAAACTATCATAATAATAGCGAATATGAACGAAGGAGATTGTAGTTAGGAAGGTAAAACAATGGAAAAAATGAAGGCAACACAGACAATTGTAGATGATAGTTTGCGGGAAACCAAAATGCATGGTACAGAGGGGTTTCCTTTGGCAGTGTATCTTGATGATTTCGCAGATTTTGAGAATGGATATATATGCTGGCACTGGCATGAAGAAGTGCAAGTTACAATGATCATAGAAGGTGCTTTTTTCTGTCAGATAGAAGCAGAGCAGCTACATCTGAAAGAAGGAGATATTGTATTTATCAATTCTGGACTGATGCATCAGATTAGACCATGTATGCTTGCACAGGGAAAGCTGTATTCTTTTATATGGCGTGGAGAGCTGATAGGCAATACCAGAGGCAGTGATATTTATAAGGAATGTGTTGAACCTGTTTTGACGGGAAATTTGTCTTATATGGTGTGGGACAGCAATAGTCCTTCATACCAAGAAACGCAAGTTCTGTTAAAGAAGGTGGTAAATTTATTTGCAGGCAGAGAATTAACATATCAGCTTCAGATTGTGATATTGCTTTCAAGTTTGTGGCTTCAGATATTTGAAAAGATGCCAAAAGAAAAGGATATTGTTAGCGCTGATGTCAAACGAGATAAGCAGCGGGTAAAGGCGGCGCTTCAGTATATGCAGGAAAATTATCAGGAATCATTAAAACTTGACGATATCGCAAACGCGGCGTATATCAGCCGAAGTGAATTGTGTCGAGGTTTTCAGAGAACATTACAGATGACTCCTATGGAATTTTTGATGCAATACAGAATACGTCAATCCACAGTACTTTTAAAAAATATGGATTTGCGTATATTGGATATTGCCGAAATGACAGGATTCTCTAGTCCAAGTCATTTTGGCAGTTATTTTCGCAAATATATGGGATGTACGCCGAGAGAATATCGGAAAGGCTGTTAAGAGAATATATGAATAGTGTGAGAAATACTAGGTCTCACACCGAAAAACGCCAAAACAGGGATTATTCACACAACAAATTAGTGCTTGTGCCCAAATTTGCGGGCTGCCGGCAGGAATGGGGGATTTATATGATTAAGAATATTGTTTTTGATATGGGAAATGTACTGACAATCTACCATCAAACAGAGTATATTTATGGCTATGTAGAGAATGAGGAGGATTTTTGGTGGATAAAAAATCATGTTTGCTCCTCTGTGGAATGGATACAAATGGACAGAGGGGTAGTATCCGATGATGAAGCAATTGCGTCTATATGCAAAAGAGTGCCAACACATCTGCATCATACAGTGGAGCGCTTTATCCGAGAATTTAGAATGGTGCAGCCCCCCAATCTGCCCATGGAAAAACTGGTAAAAGAATTGTCAGAAAACGGATATGACATGTACCTGTTATCTAATACATCATACCGCTTCCATTCATTTTCGAAATTTATAAAATCCATTTCTTATATGAAAGGAATTTGGATTTCCTGTGAACATAAGGTAATAAAACCAGAAACCGCCGCATATCTTGATTTTTTCAAAACGTTCGGATTAAAGCCAGAGGAGTGTTTTTTTGTTGATGACAGACCTGAAAATGTGGAATCAGCAGGCAATGTCGGCATGAAGGGATGCGTCTATTACGGCAATGTATCAGAACTTCGTCAATATTTAAGAGAGAATGGGATAAACATCGAGGCATAGAAACGCTGTTATAATTCGTGACCAAAAGCGCCGCTCATAAGGCTTGGTGGGGTTCATCACAGTGGTGGGTGGCTCCATAAGCGCGAACTTAACTAAGCAGTCCTGGTAAAACTGCCGAATGGAATTCATGTACTGAAACAAATATCAGGCACTGTTTTTCACTATTATTTAGGCAATGCTGTACTAGAGCGTGTTTGTAAATCTGGTGCTTATGCGTTGTGTGGTAGATGTCAATACTGAAGTATATGAAACTATAAAATTTTAATCTCCGGTTGACTCTCTGTAAATCAGACTGGTTTCTGTGTAAATCCTGCGGAAATTCAGCGAAGGTTCCTTGATTCGCGACATAAGCAGGTGCACTGCGGAGAATCCCATAATCTGGCTGTGGATATGGATCGTGGTCAGTGTGGGCGAGGTTACGTGCGATTCTGGAGAATCGTCAAACCCGCACAGGTAGACATCCTGCGGCACACGGATTCCCAGCTGTTTAAACACAGACATGGCGTCCACGGCAATAAAGTCGTTTGCGCAGATGAACACGTCTGGCAGTTCTTTTCGTTTCTGAATCTCCTCCATTATATATTCGCGGTATGGATTATATCCGGGAACCTTAACGCCTGTTTTGTTTTTGGTGATGCAGTATTCCTCAGGACAGGAGAGCCCGGACAAATACATGGCATTCCGATACCCCAGAAAGCGCTCATGAAAAGACTGGCAGTGCGAGATGTCGCCGATAAATCCGATTCGTTTCTTACCCCTGCGGATCATCTCGCGCACAAAACAGCCTATGTCTGTCTGGTTATCCATGTAGAGGCAGTCCGATTTAATCGGTTTATCAAGATCCGCTACCGGTGAATCAACAAATAGTGTAGGAATGTCGAGCCCGCAGAGCATATGGCAATAGTCCTTGTGAAACATTTCAATGCAGATGATTCCTGCAGTCCGTTCTTCATTGTAAGAGCCGGGAAGGGACAGGCTTTCGATCTCATGTTCCTGAAGTCTGTGCATGGTGAAACTGTAACCCATGCTGGAAAGTTCCCGCTGAAATTTGTCCAGCATCGTGGAGGCAAAGTGGGAGCTTCCTATAAAATTGGACGTAAACAGAGAAATCTCCCGTTTGTTTGTCTCGGGAGTAAGGTCGGTTTCGGGCTTGCCAGAACCATAGATATTTATATAGGAGAATTGTTTATATCCCATTTCGATCGCCTTTTTCAAAACGCGTTCCCTGGTGGCGTCGGCGAGCAGCCCTGTATTGTTGATTGCTTTGGATACAGTGTTGCGCGAGACGCCCAGTTCATCCGCGATGTCCTGAATGGTGACACGGTCAGCCATGGAAGTCACATCCTTTCTCAATATAGTGTATTTTGATATTTTTCCCAGATGGTTTTTCTCTCGTATCTGCATGATATGCGAGAATTTTTTGAGTTTTATATCATTATAATGTAAAAAATAAAATGTGTCAAATGTAAAAAATGAAAAAATATGCAGCTTGTATTTCAATTACTGCGTGAGGAAACCTCACTCAATGCGTGGTTGATCCTGTCATGAAAATCTGATAAATTGAACAGTAGAAAGAGGCGCACCTTTCAATAAACGATAAGAATAAGTTTGAGTGATTGGAGGATGTATAAAAATGAATCTGAATGTTGGAGATAAAATCAGGTGTCTGCGGCATGAAAAGGATATTACGCAGGAAGAGTTTGCGGCAATCCTTGGGGTATCTTGTCAATCTGTATCACGTTGGGAGAATGGTATCTGTTATCCTGATATAGAGCTGCTGCCAGACATCGCGGAGTTTTTCGGAGTTACTGTTGACTGTCTGATGGGGATAAACGAAACGGTCAGGAAAGAGAGGATTGCGAAGTATCTGGAACAGTTTCAGGAGGCAGTCAGTCAGGGAAGAATTGACGACTGTATTGCTGTCGCGAGAAATGGCATTGCGGAATACCCCAATAGTTATATGCTGTTGAACAAGCTTATGTATGCGTTGTTTTTGGCAGGCGATAGTGATGGAAACATACCAGAGTGGCAGGAGAATATGAAAAAATATGATTCGGAAATCACAATGATCGGCGAGCGGATTATGAAATATTGCCCTGATCAGGATATCAGGCTGGAAGCGGCGGCAAGGCTTGCGTTTAACCATTGTGAAATGGGACGTAGAGCAATAGGCAGGGCAATTTTTGAAACATTACCATCCCAGAAATATTGTAAAGAAACACAGATTTGGTGGGCGCTGGACGAAGAAGAGAAACTTCCGTTTATCCGCACCAGAATCCAAGAGGGGTATGCAGCGATGCATCATGGAATTTACCTGCTGCTTGGGGAAAGGCTTCTTCCGGATGAAGAGTTGTTGAAGGTATGCCGCAAATTGTTTGCCTTGCAGGAACTTGTTTTTGACGCAAAAGAACCTGTCGAATGGGGGACTGTAAGAAACCATTGCACGATGGCGGCGTTGTTAGCCCGGTTAAAGCAGTATGATTTGATGTACGACGAGTTAAAGACTGTTGTAAAGACTGCAAGGGAGTTTGATATGCGTTCAGGGAAATACAGTGTTTCGTCGGTGCTTCTCGGCGAAATGAAAAAGGAGAGAACGGATTTTGAAACATCTGATTCCAGAACACTTTGCGAGATTGTGCGGGATAAGTGGCTGGCAGCAGAGGATTTTGATGCTGTCCGTAGTATGGAAGAATTTGATAATATGATACAGGCATTGTCGTGAGCAGGGGATGCTGTGAAGGGCTGACAGCCGGATGATCCTTCACAGCATCTTTTTCTTTGCGATACGATTCACAGTTCTTTTACCAGACATAATGTCAATTCATCATTATTCCGGCAGACAGCATCTGTTTCACATATTTTTTCTTCATAATAAACTCCTTTTCCATCAGGAATGTAGCCTCTTTTTATATAGAATCTCTGTGCAGGACCGTAGTCGCTGTTTAAGCAGACATCCAGATATATTTTATTACAATGCTGTTTTGCAATGGTTTCTGCTGCATCCAATAACATGGTAGCTATTTTCTTCCGCCGGTATTTTTCAAATACAATCAAATCGACTATACCCGGAATATTATGACCGGACAGCCCGCCCCATCTGCATTGGTAGTACAAAAATACATATCCTGCGGCAGTACCGTTGTACAATGCAAGCAATGCGGTACACTCACGTTTTTCCTGGTTATCCAGCTGCCGTTTTAAATAGGCGATATTCTTCTGGCTCTCGTCGCCGTCTGCCTTGCAGATGAATGGAATATCATCATAATTCATGATGCGGATATCTATGTTTGCTGAATGAAGTAAAGAATCGATTTTGCAGATTTTCCTTTCCCAATCTTCTTTTAAAATAGAGTAGCACAGTGTATCGCTTTTATCACGCGCGTGTTTTCTTAATCTTCCTTCAAAGGTAAAGGAACACTTGTCTAAAACGCTTATGCTCGCCCGATTGTGTGACCTCACCCATGCGGCGATGGCTGATAAATTCATCTCTTTGAATCCATAATCAAGCATCCTTTTCACTGCCTGTATTGCGTAGCCGTTGTTCCGGTATGGGGCAGCGATAGCGTACTCTAGTTCCATGTAGCCATCATATCGGTTCATGCCACCCAGGCTGATAAATCCTATAAAGTTATCATTTCTTTTGTCGGCAATCACTTTAAATCCACTGTCATTCATCCAACATTGGATAGCACTCTGGCTGTCAGTAATCGAATTGTAGAAATCAATCCCGCTTTTTCTCAAGGCTTCGTCAAGACACATTTCATATAAAGCCTTTGCATCACTGTCACGCCAGTTTCGCAATATCAAATCTTTTGTTTCCATGGATGGTTCCTTTCCTTTGCGAATTTCATATTGTCAATATTCTAAATGTTATTTTTTATTATGTAATTTTCCGATCAACAGGAATATTTATTCAGCAGTATATCTTTCCCACACTTGTGGTAATTTTAATTTTATGAAACAGGCATAGGAGCAGTCAGGGGTTTTTATCATGTGTTTTTCCTTTAAATAGTCGACAAGGCATGAATACCACCATTCCAGCTGCTGCTTCGATTTGTCTTCAAAATGGCTTACCTTCATTTTTCCCTGTTTCACATATTCCATAAATAGATCGTATGCATTTTCTACCCGGACATACTTCGTTACTTCAACAGGTTCTGTCGCCAGCCTCGCACAGGGGATATTTTTGAATGGAATGACTTGGTTTTCTTCTGCATGGACTTCGTAGATATATCCGCTGACACCGTCCGATACTTCTCTCAGCGCATCCGGGTACAGTTCGTGGTAGACTGGGATATCGCTGCCGCCTTCAAAACCATAAGGAAACCAGTAATAGGGCCTGTCCACGGCGTTGCATAGATAGAATGCTGCCACGACATCGATTGTGGTCATATATACATAGGGGCGGTCATGGTCAGCCTGGTTTGGTTTTAATACTTTAATGTTTCCTGTGTTGCTGCCGTGGTATAGTATCATAATAATCCTCCATTTTTAATACAACTGCGAATTTGGCGCATCTTCCCGTGTGGTTCCGCCATAGGCGTAAGTGACAGGAAGGCATAGCAGCGATGGTTTTTCCCGTATGGTCTTGTCCAATAGAAGCCTCACGCACAACTCCGCAATGTCCGGCACTGGCTGGACAATCGTGGAGCATAAGTAGTCAGCGTCCCCGAAAAAGCGGATGCCGTCGTACCCAATCAGTTGGATGTCCCGTGGGATGTCCAAGCCAAGCCTGCGCAGCATTTTCAGTATAAAATATGCGAGCCCGTCTGTCACGCAGAAAATTCCGTCCAGGGACATTTTTCCGCTAGGGGCGTGGTCTGCAAGGAACTGTTCAAAGGTGTCATAGGGTTCGTTGTCGCCCACTATTTTCATTTCACAATGGAGTCCGCGGGCAAGGCAGCCGTTCTCAAAGCCGGCTTTGCGCTTGTTCGGTTCATTGCTGATGGAGGAGCTTTTGCACAGAAAGGCAACATTTTTACATCCAAAATCCGCCAGCTTTTCCGCAGCCAGCTGTCCGCCTGCGAAATTGTCGCTCGCCACACAGGGGATACCTGATCCCATGCAGCGGTCAATGGAAACGAAAGGCGTATTTTTATGAACGCTCAAATCCGGGTTGTAGGTCAGCCCGATGATGCCGTCAACCTTGTTCTGCTGTGCCATTGCGATATATTCCTGTTCCAGATCTGAATCATAGTCGGTGCAGCAGAGCAGCATCCGGTATCCCTGCCGTAACAGCACCAGATTGACATGGTAGGTGAGGGAGGCGTAAAAAGGTTCCGCTGTATTGGGAATCAGGAAAACGACGGTATGGGTCTTGTCCGCCCGGAGTCCCTGGGCATAACTGTTAACCTGGTAGCCGAGCTTGTTTATTGCATTTTCCACGCGGATTCTGTAAGATTCGCCGACCGGTATGCCGTTGACTACCTTGGATACGGTGCCAAGGGCAACGCCAGCCTCCCTTGCCACGTCTTTCATTGTCGGATTGGAGATTTCTGGTTTCATTGGATATCACTTCCTGACGATTCGTAGTTGTATAGGTATTTTAAATAGTCCACGGCGTTGTCCGTGCGCGGTGAGTTTGCAACGATGCCGAAGTAGACGGGTTCATGAAACCCGGCACTGTCGATCAGCGTCGTGCGCGACAGGTCGATGCCGTAATAGTGCTCCTCGGTCACCGCATGATAGGATGCGGATGAATCAAACAGCAGTTCCTCCTGGTTGTCCTCGAGAATGACGATATTGGCGGCAAGATCCGGCTTTATGGCGTTATACAAGCCGGAGTCCGCCTGCGGAAGAAAGTCTTCAAGAGCATACAGGTAGCCGTTTTGGGAAAACGCATCAAACGCTTCCCGGTTCATCAGGACGACATCGAGCAGTTCCCCGTCAATGACAGCGAGGATTTTCATGCGCGATGCGTAGGTGTACTGGTGGTTTTCGTTCAGCTCGTCGTCGGTCAGGTACAGTCCGGTGTACAGCTCTAACTTGTTTTTGGACGGATTCAGATTCCTGTGGCCGAGAAAATCCTCTCCGAGTCCTTGTCTCAGATTTTCGCCGGCGTTTACATTGACAAGTGCGACATACAGTACAGGCTCCCTGGCTGTAAAATGACCATACAGAATATAGGCAAGGATATACAGCAGGACACCGAGGATTGCGAGCGGAAGCTTGTAGTAATCCCAGATATACTCTATTTTTGTCCTGCCTTTCAGCGTTTTGAGATTTTCATCGCGGATTGTTTTCATAGGATTTCACGTTCCTTTATTTTGGCGGATTCTTCTGTCCCGGTGGATTCGCTGGCTAAAGTGGGTTCTTCCTGTTTTTCCTGGCAGAGCAGCAGGATGTTGGAGAGCAGGTAGGAGCAAAGCAGTGCGCAGAGTCCCTCCCCGAAAACAATCATCGGCGTAAAGACGTTGATGATGACAAATGCCATGGCAAAGTATATGACGGCCATGACCGCCGTGCAGAGCAAAAAGCGCATGCCGAGCATGATGGCGTTCTTGAACATTGCCGCGGTGGTGTTGTCGAATCTCGCAAGCAGCGGGAATATATACATCAGTATGATGGCATAGGCGGCTGCAGCGATGAGAAAAACTGCTGTGGCAACAGTCCAGAAGGCATTCTCAAACCGCATATGATAAAATATGTAACCGTCAATTCCAAGGACAATGCCCACGGCGAGAAGGATCAGCCAGATGACAGTGGCCTGTCTGAAATTTTCCCGAAATGAGTGGAAAAATGATTTCGTCAGGCTGCCCTCCTCGTTTTTGGCAACCTTCAGGGTCACATAAAACAAGGCGGTAGTGGACGCGCCGGCTGTGACAATGGGCAGGCAGCAGATCAGCCATAACAGATTCAGGTAGGCACTGTAGGTAATCTTGGTAATGAAAGACATAAACGGACCTTCGGGGTTTAAGATATTGTGCATAAAAACTTCTCCCTTCTATTACATATATGAATCCTTTTTAATCTTCGGTAGACTCCCTGTAAATCAGGCTGGTCTCCGTATAAATCCTGCGAAAGTTTAGGGTGGGCTCCTTGATTCTTGACATGAGCAGGTGTACCGCGGAAAGCCCCATGATCTGGCTGTGGATATGAATCGTAGTCAGCGTGGGCGAAGTGACTCTTGATTCCGGGGAATCATCAAAACCGCACAGCCAGACATCCTCGGGGACACGGATACCTAACTCTTTAAACACCTGCATGGTATCCAGTGCGACAAAGTCGTTTGCGCAGATAAACACGTCTGGCAGTTCCCGCCGTTTTTGGATTTCTTCCTTTATGTATTCACGGTATGGTTCATACCCTGGGATTCTGGTGTTTCTCCTGTTTTCGGTGATGCAGTAGTCACTGGGGCAGGAGAGCCCGGAGAGATACATGGCATTCCGATAGCCCAGGAAACGCTCATAGAAGGACTGGCAGTGCGAAATATCGCCGATAAACCCGATGCGCTTCTTGCCCCTGCGGATCATCTCGTGTACGAAGCAGCCGATGTCCGTCTGGTTATCCATATAGAGGCAGTCTGACTTTAACGGCCTGTCGAAGTCTGCCACAGGCGAATCTACAAAGAGCGTGGGAACGTCAAGTCCGCAGAGCATGTGACAGTAGTCTTTGTTGAACATTTCGACACAGATGATTCCGGCAGTCCTTTTTTCATTATAAAAACTGGGAAGGGACAGGCTTTCGATTTCGTGTTCCCGGAGCCGGTGCATGGTGAAGCTGTGTCCCATTCCGGAGAGCTCCCGCTGGAATTTGTCCAACATGGTGGAGGCAAAATGGGAACTTCCAATGGAATTGGATGTAAACAGGGAAATTTCCCTTTTGTTCGTCTCGGACGGGAGACTGGTTCCGGTTCTGCCGGAGCCATAGATATTGTCATAGGAAATCTGTTTATAGCCCATTTCGATCGCCTTTTTCAAAACACGCTCCCTTGTGGCGTCGGCAAGAATTCCTGTATTGTTGATTGCTTTGGATACCGTATTGCGGGAGACGCCCAGTTCATCCGCAATATCCTGAATCGTAACGCGGTCTGCCATGAAAGATCACATCCTTTCTTATAATATAATGTAATATAACGTTTTTTTGCAATGGTTTTCAGTACGAATACTCCACTTTTTCAATGCATATGTATCGATTCGGTTCCAGGTATGCAATGATGGAGAGTGAATATTTTGTTTTCCTGGTGCGTTTAATGTTATTATAATGTAAAAACAAAAATGTGTCAAATGCAAAATGTTTAAAATAATAATTTCCTAAATTTTATGAATAATAACGATTACAATGGTGAAATAAAACAGTAAATGTAAAAATAATAAAAATTTTTTAGGCAGATTTATAAAAAAACTATTGACCAAATGTAAAAAATATGGTAATTTATATTTACAGAGTTGAATCGCGATTTTTACAAATGTACAAACGAAAGAAAATAAATGTAACTTATTAACAAGAAGCATAATCAAGAAAGGAGCAAAACAATGGGCAAAACAAAAACTGTCACTGCGAACCAGAAAGATGCAGGACTGCATAACTCGCTTGTCTATGTTGTCCAACACTGGCAGCTGTATGTATTCTTTCTGCTCCCAGCGTTGGCATTGACAATTATCTTTCGGTACATACCAATGGGCGGTATCCTGATTGCCTTTGAGAAGTATAATCCAATCAAGGGCATACTGGGAAGCGAGTGGGTAGGGTTCAAGCACTTTCAGCGTTTCCTGTCATCGCCCGATTTCCTGAGCTATCTGGGAAATACCATTAAGCTGAGTGTATTCGGTATGCTTTGGGGATTTCCGGTTCCAATTCTTCTGGCATTTCTGCTGAACAGGATTGAGCGCACAGGCGTCAAAAAGAAAATCCAGCTGGCGCTGTACATGCCGAACTTTATTTCCGTCATTGTACTTTGCGGTATCGTCAGGATTTTCTTATCTGTCACAGGTCCTGTAAACATACTGCTTGGCACACAGATTAACTTTATGACCATGCCGGAGGCATGGCGCACAATCTATATCGCCAGCGGGATCTGGCAGGGCGCAGGCTGGGGGTCTATCATTTATACAGCGGCGCTGTCAAACGCAAGCACGGAATTAAAAGAAGCCGCAGTGATTGACGGGGCAAACATCTTCCAGCAGATCAAGGCGGTGGAGTGGCCTGCCATCAAGAGCACGGTAGTTATCCAATTTATCATGCAGGCCGGGAATATTATGAGCGTCGGCTTTGAGAAGGCTTATGCACTACAGACCGATTTGAACCTTGCATCATCAGAAATCATTGCAACCTATGTGTATAAGAAAGGTCTTATCAGCGGTGATTACAGCTTTTCGACCGCGGTGGGATTATTTAACACAGTCATCAATGTCATCCTGCTGGTTGCCGTGAACAAGATTGTTGCAAAAATGAATGACGGTCAAGGAATATAGGAGGGACAGCATGAAAAAGAAAAGTAAATTTGCCAGATATTCTTTGCAGGATAAGGCATTGCTGACAGTAGGCTATATACTGCTTGGATTGTTTGTCGTTGCAATCATTGTTCCCATGATTTATATTATCGTTGCATCCTTTATTGACCCTGTTACCTTGCAGAACAATGGAATTACCTTTGATTTCAGCAAATGGACGCTGACTGCCTATGAGCGTGTTATGACCAATGACCAGATATGGATTGGTTTTAAAAATGCAGTTATCTATTCCGTGGTATTTACTTTTGTCTCGGTACTGGTTACCATGCTGGCGGCTTATCCCATGTCAAGGCCGGATTTCAGGGGAAAGAAGTTCTTTAACGTCATCTTTGTGATTACCATGTTCTTTGGCGGCGGTCTGATACCGACTTACCTGTTGATCAGCGATATGGGGCTGAAAAACAGCATGTGGGCGATCATCCTTCCGGGAGCGTTCAGCGTCTGGAACATGATTATCGCAAGGACTTATTATCAAGGGATTCCGGGAGAACTCAGGGAAGCCGCTGATGTAGACGGCGCAAATGAGCTGACCTTTTTCTTCAGGATTCTGCTCCCGGTATGTACGCCGATCATTGCGACGCTGTCCCTGTGGCAGTTTGTAGGCATGTGGAACAGCTATTTTGATGCGATGATTTACCTGGATGAGTCATCCAAACAGCCCCTGCAGCTCGTACTCCGCGCAATCCTGATTCAGAGCAAACCTGACGAGGGAATGATTTCGGACATGCAGAGTACCGCGGAGCGCGCACAGCTCAGTGAGCTGCTCAAATATGCAACTATTATCATTTCGAGCCTCCCGCTGCTTGTCATGTACCCGTTCTTCCAGAAGTATTTTGACAGCGGAATTATGGCAGGTTCTGTAAAAGGTTAGTGTGAAGAGATTTTCTAAGGCATCTGAAAGACGCTGCCTAAGAAAATCTAAAACTTCACACCGAAGAATGCCAAAAAGCGGCATTCTTCATCTGGATTCGAGTCGCGGTGGAGCCGCGGCATGGGAATTGGTGTAAAATTATAGATAGAATTGATAAAAGAAAAGGAGAGCAGTTATGAAAAATAAGTTGGCAAAACGAATAATAGTTCTTGCACTGGCGGCAAGTATGCTCGCTTCCCTGGCAGCATGCGGCGGAAACAAGTCTGATAATACAGTGGGTAGCGGGGAAATGCAGGAAGTGGATGTGGCGGACCTGTCATTCCCGCTGGCTGAGAAAGCGACCCTGACCGGAATGACCCAGTATCCGGCAAATACGGAGTCGGATCCAAACAACCGCACCATCTTTAAGCGGCTGCAGGAAAAAACCAATGTGGAGATTGAGTGGAAGGCGATTCAGGGGGATCAGTGGGGTGAAAAAATCACGCTGGCAATGGCGGATACGAACACATTGACAGATTTCATTTTCTCAGCAGGTTTTGGCGATAATGATCTGCTGCGGTACGCTGACCAGGGCGTCATTATTCCGTTGGAGGATTATATTGACGCTTACATGCCAAACCTGAAAGCTGTATTCGACAAGTACCCTGAATACAGGAAAATGAGTACGGATACGAACGGCCATATATGGGCGCTTCCATGGATAGAACAGCTTGGCTCTGAGAAAACGGCAATCCAGACAGTGGGCGATATGAGCTTTATCAATAAAAAATGGCTTGATTTTCTTGGACTGGATATTCCGACAACTGTTGACGAGTTTGAGCAGGTTTTGATTGCGTTCCGCGACCACGCCTCTGAACTGCAGAAAGAATTCAATATTGACGGAAGCATTATTCCGATGTCATGCATTGTAAATGACGGAAACCAGGATCCCGCTATTTTAATTAACGGATTTGGCGAAGGCTATGGGGACTGCGACCAGGGTAGGCATATTGCGGTTACAGAGGACAAGAAGGTAATCTGTACAGCGACACAGGAAGGTTTTAAGGATGGAATCGCATGGCTGCACAAGCTCTATGAAGAAGGATTAATTGATCCGGAAGCATTTACGCAGGAGTGGTCTACCTACGTGTCAAAGGGTAAATCAGGGCGTTACGGCGTGTGCTTTAGCTGGGATAATGCCAATATTATTGATGATTTTAACGGCTGGGTGCCGCTTCCAGCACTGACTGCCGATGTCAGAAACATTACGCCTGAGAACGGTTCCTTTACCAGCGGATATGACCGCGGACGCTGTGTTGTGACGGCTGTCGCAAAGAATCCTGCGCTTGTGTGCGCATGGCTCGACCAGATGTACGACCCGTTCCAGTCCCCACAGAATAACTGGGGTACGTATGGCGAAGACGATGACTTTGATATCTTCGTGCTTGGAAAGAATGAAAACGGAGACGATATGCTGCAGCATGCGCCGCTTGGGGACGCTTCTCCTGTAGAAGTAAGGGAGGCTGAGAGTGTAAACGGGCCGCTGGCAATCCTGGATGAGTACTACGGCGTGTATGTCACATGTCCGGACGACGCGCAGTACAGACTGGACTGGATCAAGGATTACTACACGCCGGACATGAACACCAAATATGTCTATCCGAATGTGTTTATGAGCCAGGAGGATACAGAGGAGCTTTCCAATCTGCAGACGGACATTACAAAGACAATCAACGCAAAGCGGTCTGACTGGATCATGAACGGCTTTACGGATGCAGACTGGGACGAGTATATCAAGAGCCTTGATGCATACGGCCTCGAGGATATGCTTGCAATCTTCCAGAAGTATCTTGACGCTTACTATGAATAACACTGAATAAGCGCTGAGGATGAAAAGAGCTGGCTGAACAGCCAGCTCTTTTTAGAAAATAAAATATGAATATGAAAGGTAAGGAATAATTTCTAAACAGGTGATTGGCTATGAACAGTCAGACATTACGGGAAGCGCGCAAATATGAAGAAGCTTCAGAAAAAATGATACCTGCCGACCACAGACCAGAGTTTCATTTGTCTGTGCGTACCGGCTGGATGAACGATCCAAATGGATTTTCTTATTACAAAGGAAAGTACCATATGTTTTATCAATATTATCCCTATGATTCCCACTGGAATTCCATGCACTGGGGGCATGCGGTGAGCGATGACCTGCTGCACTGGGAGTACCTGCCGGCGGCGCTTGCACCGGACGAGTCGTATGACAGGGACGGATGCTTTTCAGGAAATGCAATGACACTGCCTGACGGCAGGCAGCTGTTGATGTATACCGGTGTGGTGCAGGAGCGTCACAAAAACGGTGCGGTTGTTGACTGGCAGAACCAGTGCATCGCAGTGGGTGACGGCGTGGATTATGAGAAAAGCGAGAACAATCCCGTAATTGATGCAAAAGATTTGCCCGAAGGCTTTAGCAGGCAGGATTTTCGCGATCCTAAAATATGGCAGAAGGAAGATGGAACCTACCGCTGTATCGTCGGAAACAGACCTGCGGACGGAAGCGGACAAATTCTTTTGTTTTCCAGCCCTGATTGTTTTTCATGGAAATATGAGAAGGTGTTCGCAAAAAACAACAACCGCTTTGGACTTATGTGGGAATGTCCGGATTTCTTTGTGCTTGACGGCAGTGCAGTACTGCTTGTCAGTCCGCAGGATATGCTTCCTGAGGGATTTGAGTACCATAACGGAAACGGGACGCTCTGCCTGATTGGTGATTATGATGAAAGAACAGATACCTTCACGGAACAGCATGATCAGGCAGTGGATTATGGCATTGACTTCTATGCGCCTCAGACAGTGCTTGCGCCGGACGGGCGCCGTATTATGATCGGCTGGATGCAGAACTGGGACACCTGCAATTTCCGTTCGCAGAATGTGTCATGGTTTGGGCAGATGAGCATTCCGAGGGAGCTGCGTGTCAGGGACGGAAGGCTGTACCAGACTCCGGTACGGGAACTCGAGCAGCTTCGGCGCAACCGGGTGGATCACCAGAATGTGCTGGTTTCCGAGCAGATTCATCTGGAGGGCATCCGCGGCCGGAGGGTGGATATGGAGCTTGCAATCAGGCCGGAGGACGGGCAGGAGGTCTACCATGAGTTTATATTGAATTTTGCACAGAATGATAAATACCATACAACACTCAGCTTTCATACCAGAAATTCGATTCTAAAGATCGACAGAAAGTTTTCCGGTTCGAGGAGGGCAATTATACACCAGCGCAGAAGTCTTGTCAACAGTGAGAATGGCGCGTTGAAACTCAGGATAATCTTAGACCGTTTCAGTGCAGAAATTTTTGTCAACGACGGAGAACAGGTGATGACAGCGACCATTTATACAGAACAGGAGGCAGACGGCATTTCCTTCTCGGCGGACGGTGCTGTACGGATGAATATTACCAAGTATGAGCTGGCTGATTGATATGATGCGCACAGCCGCGTAAGGAAACATGCCGCATTGCGGATGCGGCTGGCGCGATATAAGGAGCTGCAAACATCAGATGGAGGGTATGGAATGGAGATTGGAAATATGGAAAAACAGTTTGACGTGACAGCGCTGTGTGTGATGCCGTCGGAGGAGGAAGTGGAGGCGTTGATGAATCTATGAAAAGAATACGCAAAAGATTATATAGTATTCTATGCCTGTCTATGAGTTTTTTGCTCTGCAGCTGCGGGCAGTCCGGTGTGAAGGATAAAGACTTTTCCGAACTGACAACGCCGGGGAGTCAGGAGGAGGCGTATGAGTACCGCACATTTTTTCTGCCTGCCAAGGATGGACCGATTCAGCCGTATGTCGGGGATGCAATGCCGTATTACGAGGACGGGGTGTATTATATTTACTATCTGAAAGAAGGCGGCGACTCCTATAACCATTCCATATATCTTACGACTACAAAGGATTTTGTGACCTATACGGAACAGGACGAGGTCGTGATCGAAGCTTCTGATACCGGGCAGGATGCCTGGATCGGTACGGGGTCTGTCGTGAAGGCAGGAGGAAAGTATTATTTCTTTTATACCGGTCATACAGACTCGGCAGACGTGGAATACAAAGAAAAGATAATGGTTGCCGAGGGCGATGATCTGACAGCGTTTCACAAGATTCCGGGATGGGAGATCACGCCCCCTGACGACCTGGGGCAAAAAAACGATTTCAGGGACCCGCAGGCCTATTATGATCCGAATACAGACACGATATCCCTGACAATAACAGCGTCGAAGGACAATGTGGCAAGGATTTTGAAGTATACGGTCAGCGCGGACCTGCAGGAAACACAGTATGACGGCATTATTTTCACCAACACCGTAGGGGATTTCTGGAATCTGGAGTGCAGTGATACATTCAAAATAGGTGATAAGTGGTATCTGACGTACTCCGCGCAGGATGATACGCTCTGGTACGCCTCCGCTGATGAACAGTTTGGACCTTATTCCGAGGCAAAGCGCCTGGATGGAAAGCTGTTTTACGCGGCAAAGCATGTGGAGGATGGCGAAAACGCGTATATGGCAGGCTGGGCAAGAAGGTCAGAATCTCCTACTTCCACACGGAGTGTTTCGGCATGGGCGGGAAATTTGGTCGTACAAAAGATCATCCAGAAAGAAAACGGGGACCTGGCGCTGGCTCCGGCAGACGCGGTTATGCAGCAGTTTCAGAACAAACGCAAGCTGCTGTCTGGCGACACGCAGATGTCTGTCGGGGCGGGGGATGCGTATCAGTACGCCGATGTGTGCACCTGTTATGAAAGGTTCCTGCTCAAAGGAAACTTTACATATTCGGGAAGCGGCTCCTTTGGGCTCTGCTTTGACTACAATGGCGAGGCTGACAAATACAAACTGATCTCAATCTGTCCGGATGACAACATCCTTCAGCTCTCATTTAATGAAGGAACCACGCCGATTGCGGAGACAGAGATTCACCTTGAGCCAGGAAAAGACTATTCTTTTACATACGTACAGGAGGGCTCTGTGGGCGTGTTTTATATTGACGGCATGGCGGTATTGACAGTCAGGCTGTACGGCGTGAGCGGAAAGCCGGTTAAGCTGTTTGCCCAGAACAACAGCGTGACGTTTTCCGCGTTGGAGCAGTATTCAAATTGATTTGAAGAATCCGTTTTGAATAGTCCACCATCCGGTTAGAAATTGGGTGGTGGACTATAATTATTTATTGTGCATGGGAA
>CAJUKA010000035.1 GCA_910586585.1 uncultured Lachnospiraceae bacterium | reverse complement strand
GCCGAATAATGGCGAAAGAAAAAAAGCCGTTATACAGCAGACATATTTGTATGTGTCCATAAGACAGCGGTTTTGAGAAAGGCAAAGCAGCTGTTTCTTTGTTTTCAAAAAGATTGTTGCCTTAGTATTTCCCAAAATGGCGGCTGGTGAAAGGAGCCGTCATGAATCATCTAACGAAATACCGTATCTTATGCGTCCGAATGGAATTTAACCATCCAGGCGATTTTGTTTTCTTACTACCACGCTACTAGCTAAGAACGCTCTTGTACTGGTGAAGAAGATTGGTCGGACGACCTACATTGTGAGGGTTCATTTCAGCAAGACCAGCAAGGAAACCATGAGTGACAAATCAAGCGTATGCTGAAAAATGAGATACTTCCAGAAACATGGGTAGTGTTTATCACGGAAAATGATGTGATAGGAAAAGGGCTGCCACTCTATCTGGTTGAGCGCTGCTTTTTAGGAACCGGAGAAAGATTTGAGGACGGTTCACATATACTGTATGTAAACGGCGCTTATCGTGGAGATACACCAATCGGAAAACTCATGCATGATTTTTCATGTACGAATGCGGCAGATATGTATTATACGACACTGGCAGACAGAGTTCGTTTTTTCAAGGAAAGTAAGGAGGGCATTTTAATCATGTGCAAAGTCATGGAGGATATGAGAAAAGAATCTTTACAAGAGGGCATAAAAGAAGGGGCAATAAATACTGCTAAAAGAATGTTGGCAGATGGAATGTTGACACTTGAAAAAATTGCGGAATATGCAGGACTTCCTCTTGACGAAGTAAAAAAATTGAAAGCAGAGCGGACAGCATAAAACAAAACCGTAGGCCGGGAATCTAAAAACAGGTTCCCGGCCTTATTTTTTTGCCCTGAAATGTAAATTTTCTGTGAACTTGATTAAAAAGTCCTTTACAAAACGCCTCTGGCAAAACCGCAAAAAGCATCCTGATTTCCTGCGGCGCGAGGCTGGTGGTATTTAATATTGATGAGATATAAGTGCTATCCTTGTATTGCTAACCAAATCAAATTATAATATAAATGGATAATTTTGTGAAAAAATCTGTCCTCTGTAACATTTGAGAGACATTTGTCTGTTATACTATCTGCAATTAGCGAACAGGCAGCTTCGCCAACGGCTGTTCCTTTATCTTTGAGGAAGCCTTTGGGAAACTGTGGAAAAGGTGATGGGGCGGACCTGAGGGACAGAAGTCCTATAAGTTTCTGGACGAGGATGCCTATGAGGAACTGTTCGAGACTTAGATGGAGACTGATATGGTATTCAATATTGTTTGCAATGCTGTGCAAGTTTTGATTTATTGGGGGCTTTCCTCTTTTTTGGGGCATTTTAGAGTACGACCCACTTTAGGTCTTGATATTTGCAGGTTCTTATTCGAGGTTGAAGGCCGCTTGCGTCGGTGGTATACTTTTTCCATAGCGATTCAATAATTTTATTTATGGAGTGGAGAAACTCGGATGGAACTGAAATTTACAAAAGGGAAAATAATTGGGCATATTGTCGCCTATGTTTTACTGTTTCTTGCAGGTGATCTACTTAACAGCCTGGTATTTGATTTGCTTTTCTCAATAGTTGAATTGCCAATACGGGGGTTATATTCTGTTTTGCGGATGTTGGGGTGCTTAATAGTTACTTATTTATTATTTTGGCTATACACGATAAAGATTCTCCGCCTCAAAATGGAGAGTTTTAGAATTACCTTATCAATTAAAAAATGGGCCTTTTTATATGCTGTTATCCTCCCGTTTTTTGTGGTTATTTGCTATTTCATAATAGGCGACGCGACAATGGCAGCTTTAAATACAGGGGAGATAATTGTAGCGGTCATCTATTCCGCCATTGCAGCTTTGAAGGCAGGTGTTTTGGAAGAGATGCTGTTTCGTGGATATATTCTAAAATTTCTTGAACTAAAGTGGGGGAAAGTTGTTGCTGTTTTGCTTCCGTCCTTTTTGTTCAGCTTGATGCATATTTCCTCGATGGATGAGTTTAGCATTTCAGGTATCTCGCTGCTAGTGATCAGTGGAACATTGGTAGGTATCATGTTTTCTCTTATCACATATAAGGGGAATTCCATAAGCAACAGCAGCTTGCTTCATGCAGTATGGAATTTTGTTTTTGTGACTGACATGATACATATCACAACTGCACAGGGCATTTATGGAGAGCCTGTTTTTTCAATTATCATCCCCTCAGATCATGTGTTGGTAACCGGAGCTGGGTTTGGAGTAGAAGCTTCAATAATTGCCATCATCGGGTATTTATTTGTCTGCGGAGTCGTTATTCTACGGAAAAAGCGATGAGTATTGCTTCCAGCTTATTTGGAAATTTTTCGTTGGAGGAAATGTATGAACTGGTCAAACACACAGCGGGCCGAGATAGGGGCGAGGTGTGGGATATGTCCGACGCGGGCGTCGCTCCCTACGGCAACGGGCTGGACTTTCTGGACTGGCTCAAGGACTTCCTGGACGGAAAAGCAATTTGAGGTCTATTTGCAAATAAATTACGAGTAATTGAGGACTTTCATCATTTGGGTGAAATCTCCCTTGACAAACGCTCTCTCAGTATTCTAGTTAAGGAAGGTGAAACCATGAGACTTTTAGTAGTTGAGGATGACCGCCTTTTGAACAACACCCTTTGCTACAATCTTTCGGCGGCTGGCTACACAGTGGACGCTGCCATGACAAAATCAGAAGCGGTCAACCTCTGCGAAGCGCAGGACTATGATCTGATCGTGCTAGATGTCAACTTGCCTGATGGAAACGGCTTTGACTTCTGTGCAGAAATCAAAGAGCACCGTCCGGATACCGCCGTGATTTTCCTGACCGCAAACGATATGGAGAGCGACCAATTGCGCGGTTTTGAGTTGGGAGCAGACGACTATGTAACAAAGCCGTTTCTTATCAGCGTATTTCGCAAGAAGGTTTCGGCACTGTTGAGCCGCATCCAACGGCAGACAGGCGGCGATTGCTACACAGACGGTACATTGTCTATCAATTTTTTGGAATTGACCGCTGCCCTTGCGGGGGAACCGGTTATCTTCACTCCGATGGAATACCGTTTGCTAAAGGTACTGGTAAGAAATCCGCAAACCGTTTTGACACGGCAGGTGCTTCTTGAAAAGCTGTGGGACGCGGACGAAAACTTTGTGGATGAACACGCCTTGACCGTAGCGATCAGCCGCATCCGGGGGAAAATTGAAGCCGGCGGTCTGCAATATATTAAGACTGTCTACGGCATGGGCTATATGTGGGTCGGGGGGATAAAGAAGTGAATGACGGTAAACTTTCCATCAAGCACGCCTGTGCAGCCCTTTTTGTGGCCTTTCTGCACCGGAAGCTGGTTTTATTCTCGGACAACCTGTGCCAAACAATAGACGATATGTTGAATGGAGCAGCAGCACCGCAGGTCTGCGAGGAAGAAAACCTGTTTTATAAAATCAATCACCGGCTTGTCCGTCTTATGGAGTTATGCGGGAAAATCAGGAGAGCATAGCGAAAGAGCGGGCTGATTTGCAGGAGTTGCTCTCCGACATATCACATCGGGTAAAGACGCCAATCAGCAATCTAAAAATGGTAAATGCCACTTTGCTGGAACAGCCTATGCCAGCGGAAAAGCAGAGGGAGTTTTTGCAGGCTTTCGGCGGTCAACTTGAAAAGCTTGATTTTCTCATACAGGCATTGATAAAGACCTCCCGCCTGGAAACCGGCGTCATTAAACTGTGAAAGAAAAAGATGGCGATAATGATAAAAACTCTATGCTGAACCGTAATAACGTATATCGTGTAAATGTTGGTTTAAGAAAACAGACATTTATTAAAAAATTCGGATATATTCCTGAACGTCCGTCTGCCGGAAAATTGTAAAAATGGATTATGACTTTACCGCTTTAGATATCATTATTCCACACCCTGTTTACGCATGGATGGGCTGGGTATGCGTCTTAAACCCCTCTGATAAAACTTTTGAGGCTTTCAAGATGATGATACAGGAATCTTATGATTTTGCAAAAGAAAAGTTTATCAAAAGAAAAAGGTGACTTAAACGACGCATTTCCGGAAGATACCGGAAATGCGTATGGAAGGAGAGAAAAAATTATGCTGGAATTTGCCCCAAATACTTATATGCTGGAATATCAGGACGGCGCCTACCTCTGTAACGGAACGAAACGAGTAGAAGCGCCGCTGAATTTGGGTACCCTTGAGGAGGCTGTCAGGCAATGCCCGAAACTACAGGCAGTCTCCCTGGATGATGTCCCGTTTGGGGATGAGTGTTTTCCCATTCTGGCACGGATTCCCAAGTTGAACATGCTGGCTCTGCTGCGGGGCAGGCAGATTTCCGGACATGGGCTGGAACTGTTAAAAGACCTTCCGCTCAAAGATTTGTTTTTGCAGCGGACCGCTCTGGATGATGAGGGACTGGCCCAGGCGGCGCAGATTAAAAAATTGGAGCATATTTGCATAGCTGCTTGTCATCAGGTCACCTCTAAGGGACTGCTGGCAATTTCCTGGAGGGATAAGCTGCGGGTCAGCGATGGCGACATGCATGATGAAGAGGGGCTGGCAGGGCTGTTTACAGAGGCGGAGCGCAAGGCTTATGAGGATACCCGTACCTACAAAATCATGAAAAACAGGATTTCACTGGACAGTCCCGAACTACAGGCACCTGTCCATGCGCTACTGGAATTCTTTGACAGCATGAACCGCTGGGAGCGGATGGCAGAACAAAAAGGTTACGGCAGCCAGGCAGATATTGATGCATTGTTTGCCAGACAGGTGAGCCAGGCTCCCCGCCCTGGCTGGCGTCCTGTCCATCTTTGCTGGGAAATCGGCGGGACTTATACAGATTATCATCTGGTTGCCGGCGAGCGGGTCACGAAAAGCAAATTCTGGCTTTATGCAGAGAAGGGAATTTTCTATTATCGTTATTTAATGCGTCTGGTTGACGGCAAATGGATGATTGATAACGCCCAGTGGTGCCTGGAGGGACGCTGGTCTTTCTGCGGGCTGTAATTTGTACTGAACAAAAGGATGGTGCAACCCATGAGCATTTTGCAGACGACTGACCTCAAAAATACTACGGCGCGGAGCCGAACATCATAAAGGCGCTGGACGGCGTGAACCGACCGGCAATCTGGACAGCCGGACGAGCGGCGATGTGCTGGGGCTTTTGAAGGCGACCAGCAGCAATTCCATCAAACGCTGGTGATGATAACTCACAACAAAGAGATCGCCCAGCTTGCCCACCGCATTATCCATATTGAGGATGAAGAAATAATAAATTAAGGAGGATACCATGAAAAAACTAATGTTGCTTTTTACGGTTATTTTTGCTTTCTCGCTGGCTGGCTGCGGTACTGCAAATGGTAATGTGGTACACCAGGAGGGAAATTTGATCGTTACAAATTATTCGGACCATGAAGTTACGGGTATAACAGTTACTCAGTCAGGCAGAGTGATTGCCGTCTCGCCTGAAGCAATCAAAAATACTCAAATTTGTTATTTTAAGATGGAGCCTGACAGCAGATGCGTATATACGGTCTCTTTTGTGGATAATAGCGGCGAAGAGCATTTTCGGGAATTTACCGATGAATTTACTGAGAGTAACCAAATTTTACTTGCGATACGGTATGATAGCAATGTCTGGACCATTGATTATGACAGCTAAGGAGGCAGGGCTATGTTCTATAACGACACATGAAAGCAGATGAAAATGCTTGCAAATAAAATTATGTCAGGAAATGGTCACCGCAATATATTTGTTATTATCGCTAAACTACGACTTGGCCCCGTATCAATAGTATCCTTCTCCGCTGGTGTGACGCAGTGGAATGGGAGCGGCATATTCTTCCGGCAATCGGTAATGTAAGCGGACATTAATCCTGCCTCACGCAGTGAGATTATGTTGCCTGTAACAGTTGCCATGTTGCAAAGCGATGGCATGACTAGGAAACAGTTAAGCGGAATTTAACAAACAAGGAGTGGATGTAACATGAAGAAGATATTGGAATGGGCGGGGGTATTGGCTGCGCTGCTGGTATTTGCAGGCTGTGCCGGAAAGGAACCAGCGGAGTCAAAATGGGAGGCCCCCCTTTACCGCGCAGTGGTCTATAACAGCGGAGAAGATGAAAGCGATGCAAAGTATTTGGAAATTGCACAACGCAGCCAGAAACTGTTGGCTCTGCTGGAGGAAAAGACAGGTGCGTTTGTTATGGACGCATACAATTATCAGGCTATGGATGACGATGGCACTCCTCTATATGCTATGAACAATCCGGAATTTCCAATCGAGATCGCTCCCGCTGGAATGTCTGTGCAGGTAAGCCTGGAATATTTCAAATGGAATCCCATAGAGACAACAGATGGTTCGGAACTGGAAAAACAGATTGTGCAGGATGATTTAACACTGAATCTGTTGGTTCCAGAGCAGTACCGCGATATGGAACAGGAAATATTGGCGGCGTGAGGGAATATTTTTATTTTGAAAAAGTGGAAGCCGAGAACGATTACAATGAATTAGCTGGAAGAAAGGAACGGCTGGACATCGCAGAAAATCAACTGACTGTGAACATTATATATGTCAAAGCTGGTCAGAGGTACTTTACTTATCGGAGTGATTGTGCATCTGCTGATGGAAGTTGGATCACTGATCCGCTGGTACAGATTTATACTGGGAATATTCACTGCAACTATGCTCACAGCTTTCTGACGCAGTGGGTATATATCCCTTCGGAAGCAGGTTCGCCAGAAAAGGCTTACGAGGAAATAGCTCCCTATATTTTGGAGTGTGGCGCTCAGGAAAGTTTGAAGGAACTTCGCCCCTTGCGGAATAAGTAAGATAAACAGTGTTTTTAGGGCAAGACAATATTTGCAATTTAATTATAGAAGTGAAAAAAGAAATCTGCCCAGTGGCAGAAAAGAAAAAAACGCTGACAGGCAGAGGATTTTGTACGCTTTTTGCACAGATGACTTCTTCGGCGGTTTTGATTAATCAAGACCGCCATTTCTTTTTGCCTAAAAGCAAACCTCCCGATGACCCTTAGCAATCAGCAGGGGCGGTATATAGGAGGGTACCGTCATGTCTGCAAAGCAGTCCATATCCTGGGGCTTATCAGACGTTTCGTCATGTCATTGACGAACTGGCCAAATAATGGGATGTTAGTTAGAGAATTTCTGTTCATGCGTTTTATGTGATACATGAACTGCAGCGATACAATTCAATGCGCCAGGATTTGATAGAGAATCTTTGTGAGATTGTTTTTATGTCTGTTGCAGGATATTTTATCTGGAAAATGCAATCGATAATATTGCAGTGCGGATAAGAAATGCGGCAGAAAATGATGTCCTTTCTCAGTTGTTTTAAGTTTTCTGAAAATTTTTTGTATCTTTTTAAAAAATTGTATATACATTTTGCGCTGGCATGATACTATGGTAAAGGTAGAGCAAACGACAAAAAGTATGAAGCAAAATGCATCCGTTTGTTTAATTTATTATGGTATTAAAGGAGAACAATATGAGTCTATTTGATTTACTCGGAATGATTGGAGGTCTGGCGCTGTTTTTGTATGGCATGCATATGCTGAGCGAAGGATTGGAAAAGATTTCTGGCGGCCGCCTTGAGAAAGTTCTTGAGAGCCTGACAAACAACAAGATAAAAGCGGTGCTGTTGGGAGCAGGGGTTACAGCGGTGATACAATCCTCATCCGCTGCTACCGTTATGGTAATTGGATTTGTAAATTCGGGTATTATGAAGCTGTCACAGGCTGTTGGAATTATTATGGGTGCAAATGTGGGAACCACGATTACATCTTGGCTGTTGAGTCTGACCGGCATTGAGAGTGATAATCTTCTCTTGAAACTTGTCAAACCTACATCGTTTTCCCCTGTTTTGGCAATGATTGGTGTGATTTTTATCATGTTTTTAAAAAACAGTAAAAAACGCGATCTCGGCATTATTTTTGTGGGATTTGCCATATTGATGTATGGTATGGATATGATGTCCTCCGCCATGAAACCATTGAGTGAAATTCCGCAGTTTACAGGGCTTTTTACCATGTTTACCAATCCTATTTTGGGACTGCTTGCAGGTATGATATTGACGGCGATAATACAGTCATCGTCTGCGTCAGTGGGTATTTTGCAGGCATTATGCACAACGGGAACCGTTACGTATGCAGCAGCAGTTCCAATTATTTTGGGGCAGAATATTGGTACTTGTGTTACTGCCATGATGTCAGGCGTTGGGGCAGGCAGAAATGCAAAGCGTGCAGCAGTGATTCATCTGCTGTTTAATATCATTGGAACGGGCATCTTTGCATCCGTATTTTATTTGTCCAATGCCATCTTTTCTTTTGATTTTATGACGCAGGCGGCAGACGGCGCGGGGATAGCAGTGGTGCACACAGGATTCAATATTCTTGCAACATTGGTGCTGCTTCCCTTTTCAAATCAGCTTGAAACATTGTCCTTTGTTTTGGTCAAAACAGATGAGGAAGAGGAGCGTCAGGCAGCGGAGAATGCTGTTTTTGCCAGAATGGACGAGCGGTTCTTGAGTACGCCTTCGTTTGCGATAGAACAGACGTATTCTTATGTCGTGAAAATGGCGGATCTCACAAAGGAATCTGTCGATGACGCGATGCGAAGCCTCTTTGAATATGACAAAAAGATTGTAAAAGAAGTGGAGCGAAAGGAGAATTTATTAGACCGTTATGAAGACGAAATCAGTGGCTATCTTGTCAAACTTTCGAGTAGAAATTTAACGGAACAGGATTCAAGAAAACTTGGTATGCTTCTTCACAGTGTCGGCGATTTAGAGCGTATTTCTGACCATGCAATGAATATTGCAGACTGTGCCAAAGAAATGAACAAAAAAGGACAAGGATTTTCTGCAAAAGCGACAGAGGAGCTTAGAATTTTTTCGGCAGCAGTAATTGATATTGTGGATCAGTCTGTGAACATATTTAAGACAGAGGACGGCGATGCGGCAAAGATGGTAGAGCCTTTTGAAGAAGCGATTGATATCCTCCAAAAAGAAATGAAAAAACGTCATACCAAACGGCTTAGAAAAGGAAAATGCACCGCGGAGCTTGGTTTTGTTCTCTCAGATATCACCAATAATTACGAGCGGATTGCCGATCATTGTTCCAATTTGGCCATTAATATTATGCAGCTCTATGAGGATGATGCACATGCGCATGAGTATGTGGACAGCCTCGAAAAAGGCGAAGGAAGCACATTTGACAAGACTTGCCGTGAGTATTTGGAGCGGTACAAGCTGCCCTAGAATCTGACAGAAAGCATTTTGAGTCACGCTCTCGCAGATTTTGTAAAAATTGCACAAAATTAAATTGTTCAAGAATTTTTTTGTTGTACTGACAAAAAAATTACCTTATAATGGATTTGCTGAGTTTAGTAGTCTATAATGCCGAAACGGATTCAATGAAATTGCGAGTGCTTGCAAGAATGAGCGCGGAACTAGAAACAGCGCTCAGCATTCCAGTGAGCGCGGAACTTAAAATGAGGAGGATTAGAAAAATGTCATATGTTGATGAGGTATTGGAACTTGTAAAGAAAAAAAATGCAGGAGAGCCAGAATTTATTCAGGCGGTGACAGAGGTGCTCAATTCTTTGAGACCTGTTGTGGAAACAAATGAAGAATTATATAAAAAGAATGCTGTTTTGGAGAGAATCACAGAGCCTGACCGTCAGATTCTGTTTCGTGTGCCATGGGTAGACGATAAGGGACAGGTACAGGTAAACAGAGGACTTCGTGTACAGTTTAACAATGCGATTGGACCTTACAAGGGAGGATTGCGTCTGCACCCATCCGTTAATTTAAGCATTATCAAGTTTTTAGGTTTTGAGCAGATTTTCAAGAATTCTCTGACTGGTCTTCCAATTGGCGGCGGCAAAGGCGGTTCTGATTTCGATCCAAAGGGCAAATCAGACAGAGAGATTATGGCGTTCTGCCAGAGCTTTATGACAGAGCTTTCTAAATATATTGGCGCAGATGTAGATGTTCCAGCCGGTGATATAGGAACAGGTGCAAGAGAAATTGGCTTTATGTTTGGACAATACAAGAGAATCAGAGGTATGTTTGAAGGCGTTCTGACAGGAAAAGGTCTTACTTATGGCGGTTCTTTGGCACGTACAGAGGCAACAGGTTATGGACTGCTCTATCTGACACAGGAGCTGATGAAATGCCATGGTGAATCTATGGAAGGAAAGACAATTGTGGTTTCTGGTGCAGGAAATGTTGCAATCTATGCAATTCAGAAAGCACAGCAGATGGGAGCAAAGGTTGTTACCTGTTCAGATTCTACAGGCTGGATTTATGATCCAGAAGGAATTGATGTAGCGCTTCTCAAAGAAGTGAAAGAGGTTAAGAGAGCAAGACTTACAGAGTATGCGGCAGCAAGACCAAGTGCGGAGTATCATGACGGCCGTGGCGTATGGCAGATTAAGTGTGATATAGCGCTCCCTTGTGCAACACAGAATGAACTGATTATAGATGATGCAAAACAGCTAGTAGAAAATGGCTGTAAGTGTGTTTGTGAAGGTGCAAACATGCCTACAACAATTGATGCAACAGAATACTTACAAAATAATGGCGTATGGTTTGTTGGCGGCAAAGCTGCCAATGCGGGCGGCGTTGCGACATCTGCATTGGAAATGTCTCAGAACAGCGAGCGCTTAAGCTGGACTTTTGAAGAAGTTGATGCAAAGTTACAGAATATTATGATTAATATTTATCATAATATAGATGATGCTGCTAAGAGATATGGCATGGAAGGCAACTATGTGGCAGGTGCAAACATTGCAGGCTTTGAGAAAGTTGTCAATGCAATGCTTGCTCAGGGTGTATGCTAATGTAACAGGAAGCCACAAGCTGAACTGTTACTGCTAATGTAACATTATGCATAAGAGAAGGTCCTGGAACAATTTGTTTCCGGGGCCTTTTGTGCACAGTTTTATGTGTAGGAATAATCTATCAGCAATACAGGGGTTTTGTAATGCGCAGGAAGAAAGATATCTGATTCTCTCAGAAACAGATAGAAGATTCTGGCATAAGATATAGTAAAAATATAACATAGGTTTTGCTGTTATGGAAGATATTACCCCAGGAATGATATTTACAGATACACTCAGAAATAAAAATCCCCAAGCGTTGGCATGGATGAGAGGAAATGCGCAGAATCCACAATTAAGCGGAATTGTTAAGCTTTTTGATACGCCTTATTCGGGGGTTTTGATCGAGGTGGAAATATTTGGGCTTCCCAATATTGCAACACAATTTTCATCTGATTTTTATGCGATGCATATTCATGAAAAAGGAGATTGCACAATGCCTTTTGACAAGACAGGCGATCACTATAATCCTACAAATAAGCAGCACCCTCAACATGCAGGCGACCTGATACCTTTGATGGGCAATCAAGGCTATGCATGGCTTGCATTTTATGACAAACGCTTTATGATAAAGGATATCATAGGCAGAAGTATTATTATTCATAAAATGCCAGATGATTTTATGAGTCAGCCTTCTGGAAACGCAGGAGAAAAGATTGGCTGTGGTGTGATACGGCAGAACTAATTGTCCAGCCGGAAATTGGAGGAAAAGAGATGACAGCAGAAAAGTACGTGAGAGAAGTTGGAAAACTTTTAAAATGCAGGACGGCAAAAAAGAGAGAAATTAAAAAACAGCTTTTAGAAGAGATAAACAGTGCAGTAGGAAAAGGGCAAAGTCTCGATGAGGTGCTTGGACGTATGGGGATACCATGGGATTTTGCCAATCATTATAATGACTGGTTTGATAAGGAAGAAAAAAAGGCCGCAAAACGTGAAAAGACCTGGAAGGTTTGGGGAATTATCCTGTCGTTTCTTCTGATAATCGCAATCGCTGCTTATTGGAAACTGCCGAAATTCAGTGACATTGGAGAAAGTTCTGTATTTGATGAAACACAGGTGAGAGCGCAGGCAGAAGAGATTATCAGGTTTTATAGTGAGGATAATTTTCATTCGGTGACAGAATGTATGGATGAAAACATGAAAACTGTCATCAACGCGGCAACGCTTCAATATATGAAAACGCAAGTTTCAGAAGATTTTGGGGAACTGGTTTCTTTTGATGAAATGGATACCGCAGAGGCAGTACAAGATGGAAAAAAATATGCGATGGTTCAGGTACAAGTTTCTTACGAAAATGTGAGTGTGTTTTATACGATAACATTTGACGAGGAACTCAAGCTTGCAGGCTTTTATATTAAATAAAAGTGTGTTATATGATGGCCTTTGACCGTCAAAAGGACAATGGGATCGTAATAATCGTAATGCTGTTATTGTAAATTTTACCAATTCTGCTATTGTTTTCTTGGGGTAAAAGCGATATCATTATATAGAAAGGGCATGGTTACTTTCAAGTCAAAGATACTCTCGGAGTGTTTGCAGATAAGCGGTTATGTGCTGCATTAAATTTTATTCCGGGATATCCAAAATAAAACGGAGGTGTACGATATGGCAATTTTAGTTACAGGTGGTGCTGGTTTTATTGGCAGTCATACAGTAGTAGAGCTTCAGAATGCAGGATATGATGTTGTCGTTATTGATAATTTATCAAATTCAAGTGCGAAGGCTTTACAGCGTGTGGAGAGAATAACAGGAAAACCAGTTACATTTTATAAGGCAGATATTCTTGACCGCGATGCGCTCGAAAAAATTTTTGATAAAGAAAATATTGAGTCTTGTATTCATTTTGCAGGGCTGAAGGCAGTAGGAGAGTCTGTTGCGAAACCCTGGGAATATTACAACAACAACATTGCAGGAACATTGACGCTGGTAGATGTTATGAGAAAGCATGATTGCAGGAACATTATCTTCTCCTCATCAGCTACTGTATATGGCGATCCGGCATTTATTCCAATCACAGAGGAATGCCCCAAAGGACAGTGTACCAACCCCTATGGATGGACAAAGTCTATGCTTGAGCAGATTTTATCCGATATGCAGAAAGCAGATCCAGAGTGGAATGTAATTCTTTTGCGCTACTTCAATCCGATTGGCGCACATCAGAGCGGAACGATGGGTGAGAATCCAAATGGTATTCCCAATAACTTGATGCCGTATATTACACAGGTAGCAGTAGGGAAACTTGAAAAACTGGGTGTGTTTGGCAATGACTATGATACGCATGATGGAACAGGGGTCAGAGATTATATTCATGTAGTGGATCTTGCAGTTGGACATGTAAAAGCACTCAAGAAGATTGAAGAGAAAGCTGGACTTTGCATTTACAATCTTGGTACAGGCACTGGGTACAGTGTATTGGATATCGTGAAGAATTTTGAAGAAGCGACTGGCGTAAAAATTCCATACGAAATCAAACCAAGACGTGCTGGAGATATCGCAACATGCTATGCAGATGCGTCAAAGGCAAAAAAAGAGCTTGATTGGGAAGCGCAGTATGACATTAAAGATATGTGCGCAGACAGTTGGAGATGGCAGTCAAACAATCCAAATGGATATGGAAAATAAATTGAGCGCTGGTGTGCTCAAGTGATATAATAATGGAGAATTGGCTTTATGCCAATTCTCCATTATTATATCGTCCGATAATTGTATGAATTCTATCATTAGGATTGAGCAGATCGCTAATGGAAGAATCATGATTGAGCGTATCAATAATATATGCGATATACTTGCTCATATCGCAACTGATATACCATTCTTTTTGAAGCAGCTCAGGCTGCTGATAAATCAGATTGGTAGTGAGTACCCTACAGATAAGTCCCTTTTTGTATGCTTCATCAAATTTTTCAAGACCTCCTGTAAAAAGTCCAAATGTAGAAGCTACGAAAATACGGTTTGCTTTTCTTCGTTTCAGGAAGGTTGCCACTTCAAGAACACTTTCTCCGGAAGAAATCATATCATCTACAATGATAACATCTTTTCCTTTTACACTGCTTCCAAGAAATTCATGGGCTACAATAGGGTTTCGCCCATTTACGACTTTTGTGTAGTCGCGCCGTTTATAAAACATACCCATATCAAGCCCCATTACATTTGCCATGTAGATTGCACGGCTCATGCCGCCTTCGTCTGGACTGATAATCATCATATGCTCTGTGTCAATTTTGAGATCTGGGATATGATTCAGCAGTCCTTTGACAAACTGATAAGTAGGTGAAACCGTTTCAAAGCCATTGAGAGGAATTGCATTCTGTACACGCGGATCGTGCGCATCAAAGGTGATAATGTTATCCACACCCATGCGTACCATTTCCTGAAGCGCTAGAGCACAGTCAAGGGATTCTCTTGAATTTCTCTTGTGCTGACGGCTTTCATACAGAAAAGGCATGATGACTGTGATGCGTCTGGACTTTCCGCCTACGGCTGCAATGATTCGTTTCAAATCCTGGTAATGGTCGTCGGGAGACATATGGTTTTCGTGGCCGCACAAAGAGTACGTAAGGCTGTGATTTGTGACATCTACCAGTAAATACAAATCATCGCCGCGCACGGATTCCAAAATTTCGCCTTTTGCTTCACCGGTGCCAAACCGTGGAACTCTTGTTTGAATAATATAAGAATTACGCTGATATCCTGCGAATGCAAGAGAATCTTTGTGCTCACTTTCGCGTTCTGCTCTCCATTTTACAAGATATTCGTCCACTTTGTCGGCAAGCTGCTGACATCCTTTTAATGGGATGATGCCCAATGAACCTACAGGTATCGAATTCAGATTTCTTTTTTCTTCACGAACTGGCATTAAAAAACCCCGCTTTCTAAGGTGAATTAGGTTGAAAGTTACTGCTTGTTTGAAGATAATGTTTTTTTCTGCATGCGTATGTCACGTCCGGTAAGTTTGCATACATCATAGTTGCTTGTGATACGGGAAAAGATTCTGTCTGAGTATCGATCCCGCAGTTCGCCCAATGACAGGTTTGTTGTAATGATTGTTGATTTTTTTCTCATATGCCGGTTGTTGAGACATGAGAAAAGCTGGGAGGAAACAAAAGAGTTAGTCAGTTCAGTCCCAAGATCATCAATAATAAGCAGGTCACAATCGCAGATATCATCTGAGATGCCCGCTAGCGATTCATTATTATCCTTGTCAAAAGTGCTTTTGGATAGTGCGTCAAAAAGCCGGGCGGCACTGAAATAGATAACCAGATTTCCCTGATCCATAAGTTCCTTGGCAACACAGCACGACAAAAAGGACTTTCCCGTACCTACTGTACCATAAAAAAACAGGTTGCGGTAGTCCAAATAAAAGCTTTTCACAAAATTTTGGCATATTTGTACAGCTTTTGTAAATTTTTCGAGATTCTCCCCTTCATAATATTCATAGGATAATGCAGAAAAATTTTCTGTTTTCAATAGGTTTTTGATATGGGACTGCTCATAGATCATATTGATTTCTGCCTCGCGGAAACAGTTGCATTTTCTGCCGTCAATATATCCAGTGTCGCTGCACTGGGCACATTCATATACCGGAGACAAATAATCAGCAGAAAAACCATTTTGGCACAACAAAGAAGCTTTCTGTTTGGAAAGCTCCTTCAAACGCTGTTTTAAGTCGGACAATGCCTGGGCGTCGCCGCCAAGCAGCCTTCTGCCATGTTCGATGGAAGTGGACGCTACAAGCTTGTCCAGTTTTTCGTAAGCCGGAATTGTCTGGTATACGGTTTTGATGTGTTCTTCAAGGCGGTGTCTTGCAATCCGCTGCTTTTCCTCATAGGAGCGCATAATAGAGTCATATTGACTGTTTGTAAGCGGCATTTGGTATTACCTCTTTCTTTTCACAGTTGGAAGCTAATTGCTCAGGATACTCTGTTCGAGTTCATCAAAATCATAGGCGCTTCGGGCAAAATTATTAAATTTGTTCTTTGTAATAATGGTATCGCTTTTGGCATTGGTACGCTTGTATGCGGCATCAGCAGCAGGAATATCTGTTTTGTGATGCACACCGGCCTGATACCATTTGGTAAGAATGCCATCTGCATATGCAAAACGATGGGTGTCTGTAGTCATCACTGTTTTGTCACAGGCTTCCTGTATGACATCCAGCAAAAATCCATAATCTTTTGTCCATTTATTGATGTACTCAAGCTCCTTTGGAGCTGGATTGGTGTTTTTTCCAAGTGATTTCATGATGGCGTACACATTTTTATCATATTTGCGGGACGCGTTTTGCGCTTCTTTTGGTGAAGCAATTCCCTGCTCATGCCATGCAAGAGCAACTTTTTCCATATATCGGAAATCTTTTTTGCCGCGTTCAACACAGTGCTGCACCAGATAATCAATCAAATCAGCAGAAAAGTTAAGCTGATCATAAAAATATAGAATGGTCTCCATATCATTTCTAGTTAGTTGTCTCCCAACATATTGTTCTGTAACCATCAGCAATTGTTCTACATCTTCACTGTTTCTGAAGTTTTTCAGATCATCAGAAGAATAGGAATGCCTGCTGGTTTCTCCATTTGCGGGCCTGCTGCCAGCCGCTGCCATTGTCTGGCCGACAGTTGGCTGTGTTGTGATTGCCTTTGCAGTCATGCCCGCCTGCATGGATGCCGGCCTTATAAAGGACAAGACCGGGGTAATACGAGGAATCGAACGAGGAGCCTCATATGTTTTTCCCAGGGAAAGTACCTGGATACCAGACAGATTATGGGACGCGTCAAAATCAAGCGCTAAGAGCTGTCTTGACTCCCAGTACATCAGTGCTCTAAGCACATCCTTTTCTGTATAATTAAACTTGTCCGCAATATCCGTAACGCTTGTTGGGAGATTAGCGTTCATCATGCGAATCAGAAAAAGATAAATTTTAAGCTGGGCATCATTTGCATCTGCCATATATTCATCAATAAATACATTAGAGATGTTTGTCTGACTACTGGTAGCATTTCGATAGATATTGACACGATTCATATTAACCTCCATACTGCCAGCCGCCTGCGACTTGATGATTTCCACACAAAGACGCTTTTGACACCGGCACGAATTTTTTCTGTCCTGGTATAAATTCCTTAGTAAGATCCGGAATGGGAGATACCGGTACCTGTAAGGTAAGAGTATTGTAGCACAATAAAAGAAAAAAGCAAGCCCCGCCCCCTTGAAACGCCTTGTGAATACGAGGGTTCTCCGCTGTTGTGGATATTGTGGATACTGTGGATGTTTTTTGCGCCAATCCTTCCAATTCCTTGAGGTGCCACAAATATAACAGGTGAATTTTTATGGAGAATACTGTGGATGAAAATGAAAAATATCCACACCTTTTTGGCTGATATGAACCGAAAAAAATGTGGATACTGTGGATAATTATATTCCAAGCATACTTTCACCGATTTTTACGACATCTCCAGCGCCCATAGTTATCAACAAATCACCGTTGATACAATTTTTTAATAAAAAATTTTCTATTTCGTCAAATGTGCGGAAATAATAGCATTCCTGGCCTAATTTTTCGATTTCGTGCAAGAGATCCAGCGAGCTGATACCGATTGTATTTTTTTCCCGTGCGGCATAGATATCAGCCAGTACCACTTTGTCCGCAAGTGTGAGGGCATGAGCGAAATCATTCAAAAATGCTTTGGTTCGTGTATAAGTATGCGGCTGAAATACACACCACAGTGTCTTGTGCGGATATTTCGCAGCGGCTTTTAAGGTTGCGGTGATTTCTGTTGGATGATGGGCATAGTCGTCAAGAATTGTGACGCCGCCGACCTCCCCTTTTTTTTCAAACCGTCTCTTGGTTCCTTCAAATGCAGAGAGCGCATGAAGTACGGTATCCATATCAATCTGAAGAATATCCATCAATGCTATCACTGACAATGAATTGATGATATTGTGTTCTCCAGTCACACCAAGATGAACAACGCCGCAGTGTACGCCTTTTTTTAACAGGGTATAAGAAACGCGCCCGCAGTCATCATAAACAATGTCTGTGTAGCTGTAGTCAGCGCTTTTGTCTGTCCCGAAGGTGATGATATTGCAGTCAAGTCCTTGTGTAAACAAGTCTATTTTGTCAATGGCTTTGTTGATAATCAGGAAACCATCATTTGGAAGTATGCTGGCAAATTTTCGAAAAGAACACCGAATATCCTCGATGTCTTTAAAAAAGTCCATGTGGTCCTCTTCGATATTCAAAATAATGCTGATACGTGGAAAAAAGCTTAAAAACGAATTGGTGTATTCGCATGCTTCTGTCACAAAATAGCCTGATTTTCCCACGCGGATATTTCCATTGATAGATTTTAGGATGCCCCCAATGGATAAGGTTGGATCAGTATCAGCCGCTAAAAGCACTTCAGAAATCATAGAGGTGGTAGTTGTCTTTCCATGAGTGCCGCTGACAGCAATCGGCATGGTATAATTTTTCATAATTTGTCCAAGCAGGTCTGCGCGCGTCATCATGGGAATATTGTTTTGGACTGCGGCGGCAAATTCCGGATTGTCTTCTGAAATGGCGGCGGTGTATACCACAAGGTCAATATCCGAAGTGATGTTGCTTGCCATCTGCGGATATCGTATTTTGGCACCCATAGCAGAAAGGTGCTGTGTCAGCGGTGATTTCTTAGCATCAGAACCACTGATCAAAAAGCCTGCACCCAGCAGAATTTGTGCAAGACCGGACATGCTGATGCCGCCTATGCCAATAAAATGTACATGAATTGGTTTGTTAAAATTTATCTGATACATGAATAAAAGTCCTTTCATATATATATTATATTTATAATTTATTATAATATGATTCATTTTGCAAAAGGTATCTGATAAAAAATTTTTAGCAGCTTTGTTATATGAGTCATACAATACTGTTATTCATCATACACCTGACAGACAAACTTTTCCATAGTAACATGAAAGAAATTGTTACAATTCACACTTACGCCAGATTTCACATACATTTACAACGATTTGGGTGTGAATTGCACAACTGATGCACACAAAATGCAAAAAGCACGCATTTTGGCGCTTGATCCGACCCCATGCAGCAAGTGCATGGCGCGGGTGTGAAAAGTAACAAGAAATTCAAACCAATATCTCAATCTTTCCTAAATACAACCGATATAAGTTATGTATACGAAAAAGATTATTGTGTCATATTTTGAAATTATATATGATAAACCAATAATATCCCGAAAATATTCGAATTAAAGTTGTTCCCTTTAGTGAAATTGTATGCTATAATTAATTAGGGTTTATTTTTAGGCAAAAAATGTCACAAATCGACATTTTTCGACTTCAGTGTGAAACGTGACTGTCCGGATTTTGATGCGGAGTAGTTGTGCGAAACTCATTATTATGCAAGTAGGGGTGACAACATGATTAAAAAAGAAATGATTGCCATGCTTTTGGCAGGTGGACAGGGATCAAGACTAGGTGTACTGACATCAAAAATGGCAAAACCGGCAGTTGCTTTTGGCGGAAAGTACCGAATCATTGATTTCCCGCTTAGTAACTGTATTAATTCCGGTATCGACACAGTTGGAGTGCTTACGCAGTATCAGCCATTGAAGCTGAACACACATATTGGAATTGGTATTCCATGGGATTTGGACCGCAATATCGGTGGTGTAACAGTACTCCCGCCCTATGAGAAGAGCGGCGAGAGTGAGTGGTATACTGGCACTGCGAATGCTATTTTCCAAAATCTTGAGTATATGGAAACGTACAATCCAGACTATGTACTTGTGCTTTCTGGAGATCACATTTACAAGATGGATTATGAAGTGATGCTTGATTTTCATAAGGAGAGCGGTTCTGAGGTAACGATTGCATCTATGCCTGTTCCTATTGAGGAGGCAAAACGGTTTGGCATTGTAATTACAGATGAAAATAAAAAGATCATTGACTTTGAGGAAAAACCAGAGAATCCCAGAAGTAATCTCGCTTCGATGGGAATTTATATCTTTAATTGGAAAACACTTAAAGATGCGCTGTTAGCGAAGGCGGATCAGCCTGCACTTGACTTTGGCAAGCATGTGATTCCATATTGTCATGAAAAGTGCTGCCCTATGTATTCTTATGAATTTAATGGATATTGGAAGGATGTGGGGACATTAAGTTCTTATTGGGAGGCCAATATGGAGCTGATTGATATTGTACCCGAATTTAACCTTTATGAGGAATATTGGAAGATTTATACCAAAAGCGAGATTCTGCCGCCACAGTACATTGCGGCGGACAGTGTAGCAGAGCGCTGTATTATTGGAGAAGGCTCTGAGATTTATGGAAAGGTTTATAATTCTGTCATTGGATGTGGTGTTATGATAGGAGAGGGAACTATCGTGCGCAATTCCATTATTATGAATCAGGCACAGATTGGAAACCACTGCATAATTGAAAAGGCCATTATTGATGAATATGCTCAGATTGGTGACAACACAGAACTTGGTACGCTTCCTGAAAAGGAAAATGATACAAGACCTGATATATATAACAACGGACTTGTTACAATCGGTGAGAAGTCCATCATTCCTGCTAATGTTAAGATAGGAAAAAATTCTGTGGCGGCCGGTATCACTGTGGCGGCTGACTATCCAGAGGGTATTTTAGACAGCGGCAAAACATTGATTAAGGTGAGCGACTAACAAGTGGATAGAACACTTGAGCGAAAATCAGGAATGGGGGATTTAGATGAGAGCATTAGGAATTGTGTTAGCAGGGGGAAATAACAGAAAAATGAAAGAGCTCTCCCACAAGAGAGCAATTTCGGCGATGCCGATAGCGGGAAGTTATCGGAGTATTGATTTTACGCTGAGTAATATGTCCAATTCACATATTCAGAGAGTTGCAGTGATCACACAATACAACTCAAGAAGCCTTCATGAGCATTTAAGCTCATCGAAGTGGTGGGATTTTGGACGAAAACAGGGAGGATTATATACATTTACGCCGACTGTCACTCACGAAAACAGCAACTGGTATCAGGGAACAGCCGACAGTATCTATCAGAACCTCACATTTTTAAAAAGAAGTCATGAACCATATGTCGTAATTGCTACTGGTGATTGCGTTTACAAGATGGATTACAATAAAATTTTAGAGTACCATATTGCAAAAAAGGCAGATATTACCATTGTTGTTAAGGATATGCCTGACGATGCAGATGTGGACAGGTATGGCGTTGTCGGAATGAATGATGACGGCCGTATTGTGCAGTTCGAGGAGAAGCCTATGGTGGCAAAATCAAAGACCGTATCATGCGGAATCTATGTGATTAGGCGCAGGCAGCTTATCGAACTTATTGAAAAGAGCGCTGAGGAGGGAAGGCACGATCTGGTGCAGGATATCCTTATCCGCTATAAAGACTTAAAGCGAATATACGGGTACAAGATTCAGTCATATTGGAGGAATATTGCAACAGTAGAAGATTACTACGGTACCAATATGGATTTTCTTAGGAAAGATATCCGTGACTATTTCTTTAAACAGTATCCGGATGTATATTCAAAAGTTGACGACTTGCCGCCAGCAAAGTACAACCCAGGTTCACAGGTTAGAAACAGCTTGATTTCCAGTGGTTGTATTATCAATGGCACGGTAGAAAATTCTATCCTGTTCAAGGAGGTTTTTGTCGGCAACAATTGTACCATCAAAAACTCTATCATATTAAACGATGTGTATCTTGGCGATAATACCCACATTGAAAACTGTATTGTAGAAAGCCGTGATACGATTCGCGCGAATTCACACCATATTGGGGAAACTGGTATAAAGGTTGTGGTAGAGAAAAATGAAAGGTACGTATTATAAGGCATGTACAGCATGTTTTATAAGTAAAAGTGTTTAAAACACAAATCCACAAAAAAGAAAAGAAACAAAGGACTTGCAAAAGGGGGACAAAAGAATGAGGATAACAGATGTTCGCGTTCGCAAAATAACAAAAGAAGGCAAAATGAAGGCAGTGGTTTCCATTACACTTGATGATGAATTTGTAGTTCATGACATCAAAGTTATCGAGGGAGAGAAGGGGCTTTTTATCGCAATGCCTAGCAAGAAATCTGCAGATGGGGAATACAGGGATATTGCACATCCGATCAACTCTAATACGAGAGATACCATCCAAAGAACAATTCTGGAGAGCTATGAGAAAGCGCTATTAGAGCCGGAAGAAGAAACTTCGGATAATACAAAATAAATGATCATAGAGCTGGCAACAGCTTAGTTTGCAAAAAAATGTGGGTGAAGGGGAATACTGCTTGGCGGTATTCCCTTTTTTGCACACAGACGCGGAAAGGAGTATGCAGCAAAAGCTGCCCGCGTCTGGCGCGCGAGTAGGAAGAAGATGAATCTTCCCTACACGATTGCACAGGGACGCGAAGAGGAATTATGCAGCAAAAGCTGCCCGCGTCTGGCGCGCGAGTAGGAAGAAGATGAATCTTCCCTACACGATTGCACAGGGACGCGATTCTGAAAAATTAGCAGGTGGCGCAAAAGAAACAGTTGTGTTAGAATTGTCCTATAGTGCATCTGAAGAGGTGCTTTTTGCCATGTCATAAATTGGAAAGTTCAGTTTGTGGCACGAGTGCATATAATAGAAATAAGGTAGGAAAATGCAATGTATATAATAGCAGGATTGGGGAATCCCACAAAACAGTATGAGAACACAAGGCACAATATCGGCTTTATGGCGATTGATGCACTTGCTGATAAATATGACATTAATATGATAGAATGCAAGCATAAGTCACTGATTGGAAAAGGAATGATAAATGGCACAAAAGTAATTCTTGTGAAACCGCTCACCTATATGAATCTGAGTGGTGAGGCGATCCGTGCAGTCTCAGAGTATTACAAGATAGATGAAACAGAAGAGCTTCTTGTCATTTATGACGATATCAGCTTAGATTTAGGGCAGATTCGTATTCGCAAAAAAGGTAGTGCTGGGGGACATAATGGCCTGAAAAGCATTATTGCAAATTTGGGACATGATACCTTTAGGCGCATTAAAATCGGTGTTGGCGGAAAACCAGAAGGATATGATTTGGCCGATTATGTATTAGGGCATTTTAATGGGGAAGAGATCGCAGTTATGAAAGACAGCCTTGAGAGAACGCAGAGAGCAGTAAACTTGATTTTGGAGGGAAAAGTGGATGCTGCTATGAATGAATATAACACAAAAAATCGCTGCAAGGATATGGAGGAAAACCAGAAGTGAAGACATTATTGGCCCCGCTTGGGGAACTTGGGGAATATGAGGATATTATGAAAGCACTTTGCCCCAAAGCGGGAAAAGTGGGCATAAGCGGCTGTGTGGATTCTCAAAAGCTTCATATGATCTTTGGCACAGAGCATGGTTTTGAGACAAAACTGATTGTGACCTATAGTGATATTAAGGCACGTGAGCTTTTAGAGGACTGCCGTTTATATTGTCCTGATTCCTATTTTTATCCGGCTAGAGATTTGATTTTTTATCAGGCGGACATACACAGCAATTTGCTTACAAAAGAGCGAATCGCTGTACAGCGCTGCATTCTTGAGCGGCGGCCAGTTACGATTGTAACAACGTTTGCGGCGCTTATGGCGCATCAGCTTCCGCTTTCCGTGCTGGAGGAGCATATTGTGTGCATCAGCAAAGAAAGTGTGATAGAGGAGCGGGCGCTCGCGAGCAAACTTGTGACAATGGGTTATGAAAAAAATTATCAGGTGGAGGCACCGGGCCAGTTTTCTGTACGCGGAGGCATTATTGATATTTTTGACCTTACTTCTGAAAATCCTGTCCGCATTGAATTGTGGGGGGATGAAATTGAGTCAATACGTTCTTTTGATGTGCTGAGTCAGCGTTCTATCGAAGAGAACATGGAGCAGTTTTTTGTTTTTCCGGCTACTGAGCTGATTCTGCCCAGAGAATTGCTTGAGGAAGGATTCCGAAGGATTGAGAAGGATTGCATAGAACGTGCAAAATATTTCCGAGATCAGACAAAGCCAGAAGAAGCGCACCGCATTGAAACGGCTATTAGCGATTTAAAAGAACAGGTGACACAGTTTCAGAATTTTGTCAATTTTGATAGCTATATTGGATATTTTTATGAAAACACAATGTCCTTTCTTGATTTTTTTAGAGACAGGAATTGTTGTGTTTATTTTGATGAACCGCTGCGCATCAAAGAACACGCAAAGGCGGTAGAACTAGAATTTCGTGAAAGCATGTCAAACAGGGCGGAAAAAGGGTATATTCTGCCAAAGCAGATGGATGTGCTTTTTTCTGTGCAGGAAGTGATGGCAAGACTTGAAGGAGAACGGATTTTGGCGCTATCAACAATGGAATTTAAAGGATTCGATATGCGGATTGCAGCGCGGTTTTCTGTCAATGCCAGAAATATTGCTCCCTATAATAATAGTTTTGCAGAGCTCGTCAAAGATTTAAAAAATTATAAGAAGCAGGGATGCAGAGTGCTTTTGCTTTCTGCCTCTGCTACACGTGCCAAGCGCCTTGCGTCTGATTTGATGGATGAGGGACTTGTGGCGTTTTATTCGGAGGATTCCAACAGAATTTTGCAGCCAGGGGAAATTATGACCTATCATGGAGCAGTATTAAGGGGCTTTGAGTATCCATTGCTGAAATTTGCCGTGATATCTGAGACGGATATCTTTGGAAAACAGCAGCGCAAAAAGAAACGTAAAAAAGCATACGAAGGCCAGAAAATTCATAATTTTTCCGATTTGAAGGTTGGGGATTATGTGGTGCATGAAAATCATGGACTTGGCATTTATCGTGGAATAGAAAAGGTTGAGTCAGATAAGGTTGTTAAGGATTATATAAAGATTGAATATCGTGATGGCGGAAATCTTTATGTGCTTGCGACTGGACTTGATGTAATTCAAAAGTATGCTTCTTCGGATGCTGCCAAAAAGCCAAAGCTCAACAAACTTGGTACACAGGAATGGACAAAGACAAAATCCAAGGTTCGAAGCGCCGTGAACGAAGTGGCGAAGGATCTGGTGGAACTCTATGCTGTCCGCCGGCAGAAACAGGGGTTTGTTTTTAGCAAGGATACGATTTGGCAGCAGGAGTTTGAGGAGATGTTTCCCTTTGAGGAGACGCAAGATCAGCTTCTGGCGATCGAGGCGGCTAAAAATGATATGGAAAGTCCGCGTATCATGGACAGACTTATTTGCGGAGATGTAGGATATGGAAAGACAGAAATAGCGATACGAGCGGCTTTTAAGGCTGTTCAGGACGGGAAACAAGTGGCATATCTGGTTCCTACCACAATTCTTGCACAACAGCATTACAACACGTTTGTACAGCGCATGAAGGACTTTCCTGTGTGCGTGGAAATGATGTCAAGGTTTCGGACTGCGAAAGAGATGAAGAAGGTCGTTGACGGACTCAAAAAAGGGACCGTCGATATTGTAATAGGTACGCACAGGCTTTTGTCAGAGGATGTAAAATACAAAGATTTGGGATTGCTGGTCATAGATGAGGAGCAGCGGTTTGGCGTGCGCCACAAAGAAAAGATGAAACAGGTCAAGGAGGTGGTGGATGTGCTGACCCTGACAGCAACACCAATTCCTAGAACGCTTCATATGAGCCTTGTGGGAATCCGTGACATGAGCGTGCTGGAGGAGGCGCCGGGAGAGCGGCAACCAATACAGACCTATGTGATGGAATACAACGAGGAAATGATTAGAGAGGCGATTGTGCGGGAACTTTCCAGACAGGGACAGGTATATTATGTCTACAACCGCATCAATCATATTGATGATATTGCAAGCAAGTTAGCGCGTCTGGTCCCAGAAGCAAATGTAGCGTTTGCGCATGGTCAGATGAGAGAACACGAGCTGGAAAAAATTATGTCGGAGTTTATCAACGGCGAGATAGATGTGCTGGTATCAACGACAATTATAGAGACAGGGCTTGATATATCCAATGTCAATACGATGATTATTCATGATTCGGATCATATGGGACTCTCACAGCTTTATCAGCTTCGCGGCCGTGTGGGACGTTCTAATCGAACAGCATATGCGTTTCTGATGTACAAAAAGGATAAAATGCTCAAGGAAGTGGCTGAAAAGCGTTTGCAGGCAATCAAAGAATTTACAGATCTCGGAAGCGGCTTTAAAATTGCGATGCGTGATCTTGAAATCAGAGGGGCAGGAAATCTTTTGGGAGAACGCCAGCATGGGCATATGGAAGCGGTAGGTTATGATTTGTACTGCAAGATGCTCAATGAGGCGGTTAAGACCCTGAAGGGGATAAAAAAGGCAGAAGAGGATTTCGGCACTTATGTAGATATGGATGTGGACGCCTTTATTCCCCCGCAGTATATTGTCAATGAAGTTCAGAAACTAGATATTTATAAACGGATTGCAAGTCTTGAGAATGAATCTGAATGCGAGGATATGAGAAAGGAACTAAAGGATCGCTTCGGAATTGTTCCCAAATCTGTTGAGAATCTGATTCAAATATCATTGATTCGCGTTACGGCGCATAGACGGTATGTGACAGAGATTAAAGGAAAAGCCGGACAAATAACTTTTATGATGGAACCGTATGCGCCAGTACAAGTAGAAAAACTTCCAACACTGATGGACAAATACAAAAGAGTGCTTACATTTTCGGCAAAGGGTACACCAAGCTTTGTTCTTCGCTACAAAAAATATGGCTTGGCTGAGAAAGAAGCAGAGCTTATGATAAAGTATACCAATAAGATTCTATCTGATATGGCAATATTATATGAATAATTATGTTGAATGTGCTGATTTTTATATGATTTGAATGCATCTTTTTCCATAATAGAAAGACAATTTTCACAAATTTTTAAGAAACAACAACAAATTGTAGAAATTATTCAAATTATATATTATAATAAAGCTCGAAGCGATTAACATAAAAAGTTAACAATTCAAGAGTTTAAAGATGGAGGATTACGATGAGCGATGGAAGGTATAATATTCCGAAGCAGTATAAGGTTGACAAGGGAATGCCGCTTGAGGTGTTGTTTCAGCGGATTGACAATTTGAAATGCCGCCGTATCTTTGAGTCTGGGATTGAAAGCGTTGAATGGAGCTATCATCTGGTGGACAAAGAAGGCATTGCAAACAGGACAGAACTTGTCAAGGAGCGCGGAGTATCATTGTTTGAGGTGAAACTAAGGAGGAAGATTTCACCAGATTTGCTCACAGAGGTATTTGCGGGACTTTTGCAGCGGCCTATGGTGCTGGCGTACCTGTGTGACGATGAGCTGTCGATGGGGACGTTTTTACCAGTTGGGAAGGGAACAGCAGGCAAGATGTGCTCAACAGATTTTTATCCATATGATGCAGACAGAATGATAGAGCTGCTTGATTATGAGATGGATTTTGACAAAAGTGTTGACCAGATACATAGAAGAATTTTTGCCACACTGCGTCAGCAAAAACGTATCATTATGATTGAGAAAGCTTTTGAGAGGCTTAACAAGGATAATGAAAGAGATACTTTTGCCTTTGAATTCAGTCTTGAAAATCTTGACAGAATAAGGGCGGATGCAGACTTCGTACAGTCACAGCTCAAGGTCGTGTAGGTGTTGACTGGATAGTAAAGCCGCAAAGACGCACGAGAGGAACTTTTATGAGTGCTCTTTCAAATAAAGTTTCTCTCCTTACAGGTGCGTTGAAGCGACTTTACCCTTTAGAGCTGTCGCGCAGCGACTTTCAATAGGAGGGAATGCTCAAGGTCGTGTAGGTGTTGACTGAATAGTAAAGCCGCAAAGACGCACGAGAGGAACTTTTATGAGTGCTCTTTCAAATAAAGTTTCTCTCCTTACAGGTGCGTTGAAGCGACTTTACCCTTTAGAGCTGTCGCGCAGCGACTTTCAATAGGAGGGAATGGGTTGTATGGATAACAAAATATCGAGGGCAACAGCAGCCACGGTTTTAAATTCCTTAAAAAGCGGAGTTGTTCCAAGAACAGGGCTTGAATATATCACGGTGGGGAGAAAAAGTGAGATACAGGCGCTTTTGCAGGATGTTTCCATTATAGAACAAGGGGGCGCCGCGGTCCGGTTTATTGAGGGTAAATACGGAAGTGGAAAAACCTTTCTGATGCATGCACTTAGAAATCATGTAATGGAAAAAAATTTCGTGGTGACAGATGTGGAGCTTTCTGTGGATAAACGGTTTGTCGGAAACAAGGGACAGGGACTTGCGACATATCGGGAATTAATCAGAAATATGGCGACACATGCGTGTCCGGATAATGGAGCATTGCAGCTCATTCTTGATAAATGGATAGGCGCTCTGGAAAATGAAGTGGTACAATTTGAGGGACTTGTGCCAGGACATGAAGTATTTGATGTCAGAGTAAGCCAGAAAATTTACAAGATTACTTCTTCGATGGAGGAGAGGGTAAACGGTTTTGACTTTGGAAAAGTGTTGGCTTCATATTATAAGGGGCACCGGAAAGGTGATGTGGAGCTGCAAAAAAAAGCGCTGCGCTGGCTTTGTGGGGAGTACAAAACCAGAACAGAGGCGAAATCGGATTTAGGAGTGAATCTGATTATTTCTGATGAAAACTGGTATGATTTTATAAAGCTTTTTGCTGATTTTGTGGTGAAGGCAGGCTATGCGGGACTTTATGTTTGTATGGACGAGCTTGCATCGCTGTATGAGATTCCAAGCCGTGTAGGCAGAGAGTACAATTACAGCAAATTATTGGCAATCTATAACGATGCATTGCAGGGGAAAGCGTCTTACCTTGGCATGATTTTTAGTGTTACGGGAGAAGCTATGGAGGACCCGACAAGGGGCATTTTTAGTTTTGAGCCTTTAAAATCCAGGCTGGCAGAGACCTGTTTTGAACAGGAAGGAGTCATTAAAATGAGGGATATGGCTTCTCCGGTAATCAAACTGGCGGCTCTGAATCCAGGAGAAATGTATGTGCTGCTTGAGAAGCTTGCTCATATGCATGGAATTTTGTACGGATATACACCAAAGCTTGAGCATGATGACTACATTTATTTCCTAAAACAGCAGTATGGAAGAACTGAAGAGGGACAGGAAACCACTGCAAGGGAAATGATTCGGAATTATATCACGTTGTTAAATTTGATACAGCAGAATCAGGAAGTGCCAAAAGAAGATATTCTTTATGCGAGGAGAGCATAAAGATAATACAGTTTTATGGATATGAAGGGGATATCTGTAGAATTGGTATGATGATAAAATATAAGGGTTGATAAAATGGGGATTGGTATGATAAAGGCAGTAATATTTGACATGGATGGAGTACTGATTGACACGGAAAAGCACTACAATGCAGCATGGTGCGAAGCAGCGCGTATGGCTGGCTTTGATTTTCGGAGGGAGCATGCGCTGATGCTTCGCAGCTGTGATGCAGGGATTGCGTCAAAGATGATGAAGGACATCCTTGGCGCAGAATTTGATTATTTTGCAATTCGCGAGGTCAGACGCAGGCTGGTGGCAGAGCGGCTTGCAAAATATGGATTGGAAAAAAAGCCCGGTATTGATGAGATACTGGCTTTTTTGCATACAAAGGGAATCAAAGCAGCAGTGGCTACTGCAACAGGATCAGAACTTGCACACCAGCATCTTGAAACGATTGGCGTAAAAGATCAATTTGATAAAATTGTAAGTGCAGTACAGGTTCAACATGGAAAACCAGAACCAGATATTTATTTATATGCATGCAGTCAGATTGGCGAACAGCCAGAGGATTGTATTGCGGTGGAGGATTCACCCAATGGCATTAAGTCTGCATATGCAGCAGGATGCAAACCTGTGATGGTGCCGGATTTGACACAGCCAGATGAAGAAATAAAGCCGCTTTTGTATGCAGTGGCAGATTCCCTTGCAGACCTGAAAGGCTTAGTGTAATGTTGTGAGAAGCATCAAGTCTTGACAATATAAGGTAATCGGCATAAAATAAAAGAAAACAAAAACAATAACACTGAAAGGAAGTGTGTTACATGGATAGTTGCGACAGTTATGGGCAGCGAAATAAGGGCGAATACACTGAAAATCAGTGTTTTTTCTGCGCGTTCTAAGTAGAATTCGCCCGTGATAAAAATTTTGTATGTTATTATGGAAGGGCGATGGTATATTTGGAAAATGAAATCTTGAATGAACCAAATTATGTTCAGGAGTTGGTTGAACTCATCAGAAGCGGGGAGAGCAAAGACAGGATAGCAAGTGAGCTGACAAACTATCATGATAATGATATCTCAAGTGCGCTCGACGAGCTGGATGAAAGGGAGCGGAAAGTACTCTACCATATTCTGGGAGATGATCGGGTATCAGAGATTTTTGCGTATCTGGACGACCCAGGAAAATATCTAGGAGAACTAGAGCTTGAGAAAGCTGCTGACATTATCGAGAATATGGACGCGGATGATGCAGTAGATGTCTTGGAAGAGGTTGACGAGGAAATCAGAAAGCAGTTATTTGAGCTGATGGATGAAGACTCGCGGGAAGATATCAGTCTTATCTGTTCCTATGATGAGGATGAGATCGGCAGTAAGATGACAACCAATTTTATAGAGATTGGCAGGAGTCTTACGATTAAGCAGGCAATGCGTGCGCTGGTAGCACAGGCAGAGGAAAATGATAATATTTCGACGATTTTTGTAAAGGACCAGGATGATACATTTTATGGTGCAATTGATCTGAAGGATTTGATTATAGCAAGGACTTATGTGGATTTGGAAACTTTAATTACACAATCATTTCCATATGTCAGAGATCACGAGACAATATCAGATTGTATCGAACGGTTAAAAGATTATGCAGAGGATTCCATACCCGTACTGAATGAAAAAAATGAGCTGATTGGCGTTATCACAGCACAGGATATTGTAGAGGTTGTGGATGATGAGTTAGGCGATGACTATGCAAAGCTTGCAGGTATGACAGAAGAGGCAGAACTTGAGGAGCCATTGAAAGAGAGTATCAAGAAGCGTCTTCCTTGGCTGGTGGTTCTTTTGGCGCTTAGTATGTGCGTCTCTACAGTGACAAGTTTGTTTGAGGGTGTGATTGCTCAGCTTGCGATTATAGTCAGTTTTCAATCGGTGATTCTTGGAATGTCCGGCAATGTAGGAACACAATCACTTGCGGTTACGATTCGTTTGCTGATGGACGAAGACCTTAAGACACGGCAAAAAGTTGGTATGGTTTTCAAAGAAATGCGGGTCGGTTTTTCGAACGGCCTGCTTTTAGGAATTTTATCGTTTGTTTTTATCGGTGCTTATCTGTGCATTTTAAAGGGTAAAACACCGCAATATGCTTTTGCAATTTCGCTGTGTGCAGGAATCGCGCTTTTGCTGGCAATGACAATATCAAGTATTGTGGGAACTGCAGTGCCAATGTTTTTTCATAGAATTAATGTTGACCCAGCAGTGGCATCTGGACCGCTTATCACAACTGTAAATGATTTGATTGGGGTTGTTACTTATTATGGCATTGCATGGCTTTTGCTGATGAAATTACTGCATTTGGGATAATGACGATTCTGAAAACACTACATGATGCATAAAAATCCATTATATACAAATACTAGCAATACAGTTCTATCAGTTTATGATTGACTAGATAATGAATACTAGATTTGAAATGGAGGAAGTATCGGTGAAGGCTACGGGAATAGTGCGTAGGATTGACGATTTGGGACGTGTCGTTATACCTAAAGAGATAAGAAGAACTTTGAGGATAAGGGAATCTGACCCTCTTGAAATATTTACAGACCATGAGGGTGCTATTATCCTTAAGAAATATTCGCCCATAGGTGAGCTTGGAAGCTTTGCAAAACAGTATGCGGAAAGTCTTTCACAGGTGTCTGGCCATCTGGCGCTGATAGCAGACAGAGATCAGATTATCGCGGCGGCTGGAAGCAACAGCAAGCAGGTGCTTGGCAAATCTGTGAGCAAAGCGTTGGAAGAGAAAATGAATTCACGTGAGACAGTATGTACATCACGGAGTGATAAAAATTATGTATCAGTGATTGATGATGAATCAGATGAATATCAGCATGAGGTGATTATCCCTATTATAACGCAGGGAGATGTGATTGGTGCAGTCGTTTTGCTGTCAGCAAAAGCTGGAGATGAAATGAACGAGGTTGAAATGAAACTGGCGCAGTCGGCAGCAGGATTTCTCGGCAAACAGATGGAACAGTAAGAAGAACAAATACTATTATAATGAATCTTAAAACGGCGTGGCTTAGGGCTATGCCGTTTTTGGAATAATGTATTACATACACACAAGCGGTTTTGGTTTTTAATTCATATATTTGGAATTTGGGGAGAGAGGATATGGAACTAAAGGTAGTGACAGATTCTGATAAAGAATTTGTGATGAGTATTGACAAGTATATTGATGATACAGGATATAGCAATCGAGTATATACAAAGTCCGGCTATGTTATTTGGGAGGAAAACCAACGTGTCGGTATAATGGCGCATTGTATTTTGTGGGATAATCTTCCATTTTTAAATCTTATATTTGTAAAAGAGGAATACCGAAATAAAGGATTTGCAAAGAAGGCAATTATTTATTGGGAAAATGAAATGAAAAATCAAGGATATAAAATGACGTTGATTTCAACACAGGTTGATGAAAAAGCGCAGCATCTATATCGAAAACTAGGGTATATAGATTGTGGTGGATTGGTATTTCAGAATACGCCATTTGACCAACCTATGGAACTGTTTTTTAGAAAAGTTTTGTAGTGGTGAAGTCTAGTACTTCTCCACGAAGCAGCTCCTGCTGAAAGCGGATAGAAGTACTTTTCACACTAATTCTGCATGTACAATGCAATACTGTAATAGATAGCGTCAAGAGCAAATTAGGCAATATAGCAGTACATAAAGATAAAATGGCAGATGCTTCCGCCCATGACGAACAAATGAAAAATTTCGTGCGAGCCGAAATATTTATGAAGGGAATTGAAAACAGGAAGCTTGAGCGCATAAATTACGCCGCCTATTGTATAGATGATGCCGCCTGCAAAAAGCCACCAGAAAGCAGGATGTGGAAGTCTGCTCCATAAGGTGCCAAAAACCAATAGGCAAAGCCACCCCATTGCAATATAGATTACGGACGAAAACCATTTGGGACAAGTAATCCATAGAGCTTTAACAAGCATTCCGACAATTGCAATGCCCCATACAAGCGCCAGCAGAGAATATCCTATGCTGCCGTCAAGAACAGTAAGGCATACTGGGGTGTAGGAACCGGCGATCAATACAAAAATCATCATGTGATCGATTTTGCGAAATACCTTTAGTACTTTGTCTGTGACAGTAACGCTGTGGTAGATAGTGCTTGCGCCATATAGAAGGATCATACTGACTGCAAAGACTGCAAGAGCTGCCGCCGTTTGACCGCTTTGTGCCTTTAGGATTAAAGGCAGCGCTGCAATGGCTGCCATAAGCCAGGCGATAAAATGTGTGATTGCGCTTCCGGGTTCTCTGATTGTTAATTGCATTTTATATTCCTCCTAATTTAAAGTCGCTGCACGACGGCACTAAAGTCATAAAGTCGCTGCGTGGCGACATGTAGTAATAAAAACTACGTAATGCTTTAACTAATACTACACCTTATTGTTTCCTGTGTCAAGAAGAAAGATACATAAAAAAATAGTACAACAAAAATTAAGTTTTTGGATAATTATACGAGTTACTTAATATTTGTTGTACTAAGAATATAATACGGTTATCATTCTATAAAATGGAAACCTAAAAATTTATATCAAATACTGCCGTTAGCTGTTCATTTTCTACTTTAAAATCTATTTCAAACCAAAAGTCCAGTTTCTCGCCAAAGCTTGTTGGATGATATGTCACAATATCACCCTCTCGAAGTTCTTTTTTGTCCAGGCAGGACGCATTGAAATGGTCTATGACAAATTTTTTGTCACACGCATCCTCCCACACCGCAAACTGTTTATTTAACTATTGCCCAAAGCCCAGGCAGCCATTTTCTGGCGTCACTTGTGCATCAATAAAGGATGTCCACGAAGGCTTAGGCGGAATATTCGATGTAAGCTTTGTAAAGTTTTTATCCGCAATCGTGTATACCATTAATTGAATTAATTCTTTAGCCTCTGCTGCAAATTCTGTTTATCTACTAACTGTCTTAACTTTCCTTTATTTTCAAGGCTTTACGGTATGCCCAACCTCAAAATATGTATCCTTTTCCCATGTTTTTGCCCTTATGGGCAGGTTACAAGGGAAAGTTTTTGTTATTGCACGTCTTTTGGCTGCGCCCCGTTTGATAACAGGTTTGTTATGTAAGTATGCCCTTACGGTATAATAAGGACAAATCGGAAACCCCCTTATTATCCAGGTTGCTCAGATGTTGAAAAGCGCGCACAAGACACTAAATACAGAATGAAATAACATGTATATCACTATATATTGTTGTTTTCTGAACAGAGAGAAATTCATGAGCAATCTATCTCAAAGAGGAATTTTGGATTTGCCACCATTCTTTTTCCAATAAAATACGCCCTTTGGTGGGGGCAGGCAGGGAGGTGATAACGAACCATTTCACATAAAGGACAAACGGGCAGCAACCTGGTAATACCGATTTTCATTCATTTCAGCCGCGCAGTAACTGACGGATGTTCAGCTACTGCGCGGCTTTTTTGTTATAGATCACTTTGCCCCGACGACACAGATCGCCGGGGCTTTTTTCATTTAGACAGGAGGCTTTGAAAATGCCGGAAACTTTGAATCTGAATTACTACTACGGGAATGAAGCCGACCAGTACAGCTTCTACCGTATCCCCAAAATCCTATTGACCGACCGCCGCTACAAGGGCGTATCGCTGGAAGCAAAGGTGCTGTACGGCCTGCTGCTTTTCCAATTACGGGAAATCCCTTTTTCACGCCCAAAGAAAGGAGCAACCTATTGACAGAAAAGAAAGAAACACCCACCCCGCCCGAAAGTCGGACGGTATCATCACAACGCAGAGGAACGGGCAGACCATTGTTGCGGAGTTGTTTTTCAACCACAGCGGCACAGAAACATTCCGCGACAAGATTTTGAAAATGATACTTGCCGACAAGCAGGAATAAAACGGGAAAACGGTTATCTGTAAAAATCCATTCCATTCCTATCCTATCCAATCCATATCCACACCAGACATGAAAGGAGCGATTGACCCGTGGCAAAGACCAAAGCCGAAAAAATCACGAGCATTGAGGAAGAAATCCGACAGCTTGAAAACAGGCGCAGACAGCTTGTGCAGGAGCAAAAGGCGCAGGAGCGCAAGGACAGGACAAAACGCCTATGCCGCCGCATGGGGCTTTTTGAAAGCCTTGTCCCCGACACGATACCGCTGACAGAGGAACAATTCAAGACCTTTCTTGAAAAGACTGTAATGAGTGTGACCACCCCCGCCGCATACTGGACGAACTGACCGCCCAGAACGCCCCTGCTCTAACTTGTATAAAGCAATAACAAAAGGCGGGGAAAGGAGGAAAAGAGGATATGTTTTGCTTTAAACATTTTACGAAAGAACAGTTTGCAAGCTGCTGGGAGGTTTCCAGAGAAAAATATTACAGGCTTGCATACTGTTATACAAAAAATGAACATGATGCGTTGGAAATACTTTCAGAAGCCACCTATAAAGGCTATCCACACACGGCAGGAATACCCAAAGGAATGGATACAACCGGAAATCAAGCCGGAAAACCGCACAGGAACAATAGAGCAGTTAAAGATAGTATAAATTCTTATTCCAACTTTATTCCCAATGTGTTATAATTTAAAAAATTGGGAATAAAGTTGGGAATAAATCCGTATCGAGGAGAATGTCAATGGATATAAAACAGATTGTATTAGATTTATGCACCATGAATGATGAACAGGAATGGTTTGAATTTAAAGAGAATTGGTTTCAGCCAGAAACATTAGGAGAGTATGTTTCCGCGTTATCAAACGCTGCAGCGTTCCACTATAAAAAATATGCTTATTTTATATGGGGAGTTAAAGATGAGGATCATAAAATAGTTGGGACGACATTCAACCAATATTGCGACTATAATAAAGAACCATATCAGAATTATCTGGCGAGAAATCTTTCTCCGAGCCTGAATTTTTCTTTTGAGGAAACCCAGATTCAGCAAAAAAGAGTTGTTGTATTGGTTATACCTGCGGCTTTTGAGATACCTACTGCATTTAAGGAAAAGCGGTATATAAGGATTGGTTCATCGAAATGCAATATCAAAGACTATCCTAAGAGGGAGATTGAACTTTTTAAGATACTTGATGGGAGAACAGAAACCATAGAAACAATTCCGGCAAAATATCAGGAGCTTACTTTCCAAAAATTGTTTGGATATTATGGGTCAAAAGGAATTGTTTTAAACGATAAGACTTTTATAAAAAATTTAGGTCTGCGCAATGAAGAGGGACAATTCAATTTATTGGCGCAGCTGCTTTCGGATGATTCTCATTTTCCTCTCAGAGTATCTATATTTGAGGGAAAAACGAAAGGAACAAATCTGTTTTCAGTCAGGGAGTTTGGGAATAACTGTCTTTTATACAGTTTGGATGAATTATTGCGGTATGGCGATGTGCTCAATATCATACAGGCAGATGAAACAGACCGGGTTGTGGAAAGGAAAGAGGTGCCGCTGTTTGATAACAAGGCATTTCGGGAAGCAATCATCAATGCTGTCCTGCATAACAAATGGACAGAGGGAAACGAACCGATGATTTCCGTTTTTTCTGATAGAATAGAAATCTTATCAAGAGGCTCTCTACCGCCGGCACAGACAATGGAAGGCTTTTATATGGGGGAATCTGTTCCTGTGAATGAAAAACTGTCGGAAATATTTCTGCAATTGCATATCAGTGAGAAATCAGGGCGGGGAGTTCCTAAAATAACGGAAATTTATGGTAAAGAGGCGTTTGCATTTCGAGAAAATTCAATTGTTGTAACAATACCATTGAAAAAAATCAAAAAACCCTCGAATAAAGTTGGGAATAAAAAGCCATTAAATGCAAGAAGAAGGACGATTTTGACAGAAATGAGGGATAATCCCAACATAACAGCTGAAGAACTTCGCAAAATCTTAGGAATTAGCAAAACGGCTGTAGATAACAATATTTCATTTCTGCGTGAAAATGGCTATATTGAGAGAGTAGGATCAAAAAAAGCAGGATATTGGAATGTATTATAGAGTACAGAGATAAAAATTTAAAGGAGAACAACCGATTTATGGCAGCAATTAATGATTTGATAGCTCAGATACAGGATGCTGAGCTTAGAAATAAGATAGAACAAGAAGTAAATCGAATGAACAAACAAAAGAAATTTGGTCTTGTTTTTGAAGAACACTTGCCAGAGTGTACACCATTATATGAAATGCCTGTGAATTGCGGAAGCAATGTTGCATTAAAATCTGGAAATATCAATGACATTTATAGAGTAATTGCCATAAATAATGAAAAAGCATTATGCATGAAAGAAGATGAGCAGGCAGAATGGAACATTGCTGACTTAGTGGTAGTTGCAAAATTTGGAGAGCCAATCTATCCATACTTGAAACAGATAGATAGCGTGTGCAATGCGCCAGGCAGTGATTTATGGCATACATTGATTGAAGCAGACAATTATCATGCGTTGCAATTGCTGGAGTATCTCTATGCAGGAAAGGTAGATTGTATTTATATTGATCCGCCATATAATACAGGTACAACTTATCCGATTACCATTAACGATATCATAAAAATAACAAAATTAATTACTGACTATGGAATATTAAATAACCATTTCCCGATTAATGAGGCAATATACATTACTGATATAGAACAAATTAATGGTATGAAAAAGAAACTGGATTTGGTAAAAAAGCTTGTTTTGGTGGGGAATCCCAGGACTGGAAAGTCATGGCTGGTTTATAGTACAATTCGAGTTAGAATCATTTAAATTACATAGATTTTCTGCTGATAAGGAGGAACTGGAAAATCTATTAACATATGTAAAGAATAAATGCTATGTTATAGTCGATGGTCTTGATCATATAAACAGGCAATATGATATTTATAAAGGAATGATTGGTAAGGATGAAACGGCAATTATTGAAGAACTAAATTCTATTCGTTTTCCTGATAATTTTTATAGATTGTTGCTGTCGATGCGTAATAAGTTGTATCTGAAGAATGTGTTACTATTTCGCAAGGAGGTCCTTTGACTGATGATAAATTTATCAAGTTAATGAGGAGAATCAGTAATGCAAGAAATCTAAATGTCATTCTTCCTTACGCAGTTCAGGTTGCTGATATGATTGCAGAGGCAGATCGAAAGAAAGCAGAGAAATATTATGAAGAAGGGGTAAAATTTCTTGTGGGCTATACTATGCATAAAGATATGTCATTAGACAGCGTGATTGATTCGTTTGCTTCAATTCATCGTATGAATCCTGCTAAGGCTATGCAATGTGTCAAGCCGGAATATGAAACTTATATCTTAACATTAATGAAACAGATATAAATCCCCCAGCAGAGCTGGGGAGACTAGCAGACGCAA
>CAJUKA010000034.1 GCA_910586585.1 uncultured Lachnospiraceae bacterium | reverse complement strand
GAACAATTTTAAAATGAACATTTTTCTCTCCCTCTTGATGAACTCGTTTATATGCTTGTTTTTCTGTTACATCTTCAGTGAGTTTCCGAGACTACTCTAAATTACACATAAGCGACATCTCACTTTCTGAGAATATCAGTTAAAAAATGAAGGCTACGCCTTTTCCACTTCTTTCAAGTATATTTTTGCTGCTTCTTCTGTTACCCGAAATTTTTCCTTTAACTTTTTTATTATTACATCTTCTGATAACATTACATCTTTGTAAGCAGTAATGGCTCCATAAATCTTCCCTTTCTCCTCCACACCCTTACTTAAATTACACATAAGCGACACCTCACTTTCCAATGTCTGAGTCATTCTGATATGAAAATCTTCCTCCAATATCTGGCACTTGTCCTGTGAACCTGTCTCCGTGGACAGAAGCACATTCAACAATTTCAATAAATCTGTACCCGAATCTCCCTCCTTCCCAAGACAAATCATGACAGCCGCCATCAAATCATAATCCGCTTTCTGTTCCTTTACACTGCCCACCAGATTTTCTTCAGCAATGTAATAGCGGGTAATGCTGTTTTCACGGCTCTTTGGCGGATTCATACAAATCCATATGCTGTATACTTTTTTGATATTCTCATAGTGGGAATTTGTAAACTCTGTTCCATATTGGGCAGAAATCATCCGGCTGCAGTAATAGATTCCCCTTTTTATCAATGGATAACCCGGATAAAAATCATTCTGGGCTTCTATATTGATAATCAAACGAATCAATTCACCGGATACAGGAGCTATCGCGAAAAAGCGGATATCATACTCCATTTACAGTTTTATCATGCCAAAATATCCATCATCTCCCGCCAGTCATGAATAAGCAGACATTCGAAATCAGGAGTATCCCTATGGTTTTGAGCAGATAGAAAATGTGTTTCACCCTCTGTTCTTCCTTCATATAAAACAGGAAACATTCCAACACCATTTGCTCCGTAAATGTCATTTTCCATATTGTCGCCGCAGTACCACACTTTATCTGCCGTTAGTCCCGATTTCTGCAGTGCTATCTCGTACATCATGCTGTGTGGCTTTCTGAATATGTAATCACTTGATACTAGCACAAATTCAAATCTGTTTCTCGGGAGCAGACGGTCAAACCGCTCCTTTAAGGCAGCACCGGAAAAACAATTGTTGCTTATCACTCCTGTCCTTATTCCTTTTGCATTAAGGCAATCAAGCATAATATCCGCATAGGGCATAACTGCACCTTGAGATATTCCATTCATAATTATTATCTCAGCTTCTTCCAGCGAAACAGACAGAGAAATATCCATATACTCCAAAAACAGCCTTAAAAAATTATGCTCATGGATTTCAAAATACTTTCCTCTTTCTTTTTTGATTTTCTCAAACAGTTCTATATTGCTCCTGTCATATTCTTCAAAAGAAATATTGCGTGGATTCCTGTCTATATATGAATAAATTGCTTTATTTCCATTGGAAGCATTATAATTCGGTTCGTAAATTAATGTACGCCCATAATCAAAGATAATCATTTCCGGCTTTTCCATACAAAATCTTCCATTCAAAATTCCCTTTTATTTCAAAATTTTAGCTTTCAGGCACTTCCTGAACCTCTGCAAAATTTCGCCCTCACTTGTGATATGGTTCTCCATAACATGTCTAAGTGCGAAAAATCTCGTAATATTATTAAGGACAGAAAATCTTTAAAATTTTCTGCCCTGTGATGCCCTGCTTTTAAATGATATGATACTCCAAATAAAGTTTCTGACGATAACCATTATCCGCCTTTATTCTGGCAATATCATCAAAACGCCTATCTTCTATCAACCTTTCCATTAACAAAAGCATTTTTTCTTCGCCAATTTTCACATTCTCCTGGTCTCTCATCAACAACGTCATATACTCATGCCTCCATTCTCTATTCTTCTTGGCCTCTTTTACCGCTTCTTCCAATCTCTCCACATAGGCATCCTTCGGCTTCTTCCCTGCCACATAATCAAGGAACGCCTTTAATTCATCACTCACATCATCCAGAGTTCCTTTTGCATTGAGAAATATCTTTACCGCCTCATCACCCATAGAAATGCTGCCGTCTTCTTTACAGATATTTTCAAAGGTATAAATATGCCGTCCTTTCCCATATAAATCGAATGGACAGATAAATATAACATAGCTTCGCTTTAACTCATCATAAAGCTGCCCTTTATCAATAAGCTGCAGGTCTATCATACTCTGATAATACCGGCTTCTCTTAGCAAGTTCCTTGGTATGGCTTACCTGCATTTCTATGTCGTAAACAACTTCTTTCTCATCTTTTACATACACATCCAGCCTCACACTGCGGGCATCCATATCCATGTTGATACTTTTCTGTAATTCCGGATATTCAATGCGTTCAATGTTCAAATCCGGGAGAATCCTCTGCAATAGCTCTTTGCACAGTTCCGGATTCTGCATGACCTTGCCAAACAGGAAATCATTGGATATGCTTAATTCTTCCCATTTTGTCTGCTTTGTTTCCATGTCTCCCATTTTATCCACCTGCTTTCTTTCAGCAAATCATTGCTGAAAAATTCTGCATGTTCCAAAAGCCCTGCTACCTATTTCTATTATACACAGATTTCCGACAAATTACAATAAGCCGAGAACCTGTCTCCTGGCATTGTTATTCCACACTTACTTTCTTTGATACCAATACCATCCATGCCGGGAGCGCTGACATTGGATTCTTAGTCCAATCATTTATGCCTACCAACTCATCCTGACTTTTTCTAATAAGTTCATCATGTCTAAACCAAAATGACGCATCAACCGCTGGTAACTCTGCAAGTTCATTTATAGATAAACCTGCCATAATGTTTGCGTTTACGATATCCTGTACACGCCAATGAATATCCGGCATTACATCATGATAAGATTTTATGATTTTAGGTTCACTCCAAGCCTCTCCAGAGAAAGGTCTATTAAACGGATGTACATCATACATAAAAGAATATCCCGAATTTTTCAAAACTCTGTGAATGTTCTTATACATTCCAGTCACATCATCTATCCAAGAGAGTGTTCCGTTTGAAGTGTACACCAAATCAAAGACATTATCTTTTATATGCTCCAACTCCATTGTATTATCACATACAAACTCTATATCCAGACCTATCCTGTCTGAAATTGTTTTTGCATTTTCCAACTGTCTTTCACTGATATCCGCCGAAGTTACTTTAGCACCCATAATCGCAAAAGCAAAAGCTGCATGATTATCCCCCGCAGATGGCAATAGGATATACTTTCCGCTTACCTCGCCCATATATTTTTTAATAAGTTCAAATACCGCAGGATGAAATGCTATAGCGGGATTTTCTTGTATTTTCAAGATTTTTTCATCTGTTCTCAATGACATATACCAATCGGAATCCGATACACTATTCCAGTGTTTTTTTACTTTTTTAACAACAACTTTCATACTTTTCGACCTACCTTTTGTAAAATACCAAATGCTTGCCATATGTTTTCTTTATACCACCATAAGTCCTGTTTATCAATTTGGTTATTTAAGCCAATGCCTCAGAAATACGTATTATTAGAAACAAAATGAAATGGAAGCTATTCCTTCTAACTGTTAATCTTACCTTTGATGCATTTCCTGAGTTTCTATAAAATTTTGCTCTTACTTGTGATATGGTTCTTTGTTTATAATGCGGTAACAACGATAAATCTGCTCCAAAAGAATTATGCGCATCAACTGATGTGGAAATGTCATATCAGAGAAACTCAATGTTTCATCTGCCCGCTTCACAATACTTTCATGAAGTCCAAGAGAACCTCCTATCACAAAAACAAGATTGCTTTTTCCTGCTAAGCCAAGTTTTTCTATCTGTTCTGCCATGTTCACGGAGTCACGTTTTTTGCCATCTATCGTAAGCGCAATACAATAAGAATCTTCTTTTATCCATTTCAGAATGCGCTCTGCCTCTTTTTGTTTAATCTGATTTTCTAAATTTTCAGATGCTTTGTCGGGCGTTTTTTCATCTGCCACTTCTACAATAGCAAGTTTGCAATATCTTGAAAGCCTTTTTTGATATTCTGCTGATGCATCTCGAAAAAATTTTTCCTTTATTTTTCCAACTGTTACAAGTGTGATATTCATAGAAACGCTTCATCCTTTTCGAATATCTCAGCATAAAGCTCCTCGCACAATGCTTCAAGATAAGAAGTATTTAAAGCTCCAAATTCTTGTGTTATGGCAGCTTTAATACCTTCAAAATATTTAAAATATTTTACTTCCTCTGGTGTACCATCTTCAAAAATAACGCGTTCCTTTATCGACGCTGCGGAAATATTTTCCAAGGCCCACTTTTTAATCTTATCGGTCATATCGTCTTCAGTTTCCGCCTCCTGGGCATATTGTTTTGAAGAGCGAAAAGAAAAAATTCCCATCACAATAAAGATAACAAACAGTGTTCCCATAACACCATAGGTCATATACTTGCCGGAACCCACAAGATGAAAAGGTAATACCCCTGCTTCCATCAAAATAAGACCAGCAATCCCTAAAATTCCCACTAATAAAAGAGTATAGGCAGAGCTTTTAAAATCCTCTGCCTTTGCTTTTTTATCCTGATAAACTTTTATGTCCTGATATTTCGTCTTGTCATCACTGCCTGACATCTGTCTATCCTCCTATTTATAGTCGCTGCGCGACGGCTCTAAAGATAAAGTCACTTCACCGCACCCCTCTGAGAGGTATTTTTATTCGTAATTTCTCTCATAACAATACCTCTCGTGCGCTTTTGTGACTTTATTTCTCTTGTATATTTTTCGTTTTTCTTCTCGCTGCGCGACGGCTCTAAAGATAAAGTCACTTCACCGCACCCCTCTGAGAGGTATTTTTATTCGTAATTTCTCTCATAACAATACCTCTCGTGCGCTTTTGTGACTTTATTTCTCTTGTATATTTTTCGTTTTTCTTCTCGCTGCGCGACGGCTCTAAAGATAAAGTCACTTCACCGCACTACAAAAAGACTCCAAAAGAACAGAGAAACAAAGCAGCGTTTTATTTATTCGTCAAATAATCATGAATACCCTTTGCCGCCGCTTTTCCAGCTCCCATTGCAAGAATCACAGTAGCAGCGCCTGTTACAGCATCACCGCCGGCAAATACACCTTCTTTCGTTGTTTTGCCAAACTCTTCATCAGCAATAATACATTTCCATTTATTGGTCCCTAATCCTTCTGTCGTTGATGAAATCAAAGGATTTGGCGATGTACCAAGCGACATAATCACTGTGTCAAGTTCTATCTCGAATTCACTTCCTGGTACTTCTACAGGTCTGCGTCTTCCAGAAGCATCTGGCTCACCAAGCTCCATTTTGATACATCTCATACCTTTTACCCAGTTATTTTCATCTTCCAGAATTTCTACAGGATTTGTCAAAAGGTCAAAAATAATCCCTTCCTCTTTTGCATGATGCACTTCTTCGACTCTCGCAGGAAGCTCCTCCTCGCTTCTACGATACACAATATGCACTTCTGCTCCAAGACGAAGCGCTGTTCTGGCTGCGTCCATCGCTACATTTCCGCCGCCTACAACAGCCACCTTTTTTCCACGCATGAGCGGCGTATTGGAATCCTCACTAAATGCTTTCATCAAATTGCTTCTTGTGAGATATTCATTTGCTGAAAACACACCATTTGCATTTTCTCCTGGAATTCCCATGAATTTTGGAAGACCTGCACCAGAACCGATAAATACTGCCTCAAATCCTTCTTCTTCAATCAGCTCATCAATTGTAATTGATTTGCCTATAATGACATTTTTTTCGATTTTAACGCCAAGCGACTCAACGTTTGCGATTTCTTTAGCTACAACATCTTCCTTGGGAAGTCGGAACTCAGGAATACCATAAACAAGTACCCCGCCCGCCTCGTGAAGTGCCTCAAATATTGTCACATCATAGCCAAGTCTTGCAAGATCTCCTGCACAGGTAAGACCTGCCGGGCCCGATCCAATAACTGCTACTTTTCTGCCATTCTTCTCCTTCGCAGATTCTGGTTTTATGCCATTCTCTCTTGCCCAGTCAGCTACAAAACGCTCAAGCTTTCCAATCGAAATTGCATCTCCTTTGATTCCTCTGATACATTTTCCCTCACATTGGGTTTCTTGTGGGCAGACACGTCCGCACACTGCCGGAAGTGCTGATGATTCACTGATGATTTTATATGCTTGCTCTATATTTCCAAGCTTCACTTGTTCAATAAAAGCAGGAATATCAATTGCTACAGGACAGCCTTTGATACACTGCGCATTTTTGCAGTTAATACAGCGCTGTGCTTCCTCCATAGCTTCTTCTTTATTATAACCAAGGCAAACCTCTTCAAAGTTCTTTGCTCTGGCAGCAGCGTCCTGCTCACGCACAGGCACTTTTGTTAATACGTCCATTATTTTTCCTCCATTCTTGAAAAACGCTGTCCTTTACGTTCCTCGAAAAATTTAGTAAATCTTGGGTGATTTCTGTTATTGCCACAGATTTTGTTAATTTTCTTCGCACTGGCCACATCCGCCATGATGGGTATCGCCTTCCTGCAATTTCAGCATTGCTCTTCCTTCAGCAGTTTTATAGATTTGCTGACGCTTCATCGCTTCATCAAAATTAACAAGATGACCGTCAAATTCGGGACCATCAACACATGCAAATTTCACTTTATCACCAACAGTAACACGACATGCACCACACATACCTGTACCATCAACCATAATTGGATTCAAGCTGACAACTGTTGGGATATTCAACTCTTTTGTAAGTTTGCACACAAATTTCATCATAATCATAGGCCCAATCGCAATGCACAAATCATAATGATTTCCTTCGTCAACCAAGTCCTGAATTGTCTGCGTTACCATACCTTTTCTGCCATAGGAACCATCATCAGTAGTAATATACAAATTACCTGAAACGGCTTCCATTTCTTTTTCAAGGATTAATAAACCCTTTGTCTTTGCTCCTACGATTACATCCGCTGCAATTTGATTGTTATGTAGCCATTTTACTTGAGGATATACAGGCGCAGTTCCTACACCGCCTGCTACAAACAAAATTTTCTTTTTGGCAAGCACTGCCTTATCTTCCTGAATCAGCTCAGATGCACAACCCAAAGGACCCACGAAGTCATGAAAAGCATCTCCTGCTTTGAGTTCTGCCATTCTTGTTGTCTCAGCTCCAACTGTCTGAAACACAATTGTTATCGTTCCCTTTTCTCTATCATAATCGCAAATTGTGAGAGGAATTCGTTCCCCGTCTTTATCCGTTCTCACAATTACAAACTGACCCGGCTGACAGTTCTTTGCCACACGCGGCGCTTCCACTGCCATTAGATAAATATTAGCAGTAAGCTCTTTGGCTTCTATAATTTTGTACATCGGCTCATTCACCATACCTTTCATATATTATTTTTTTGCATCTATATTATTGTATATGAAATACTTTGTAAATTCAACTTCTTTTTCAATTATTCAGGAGTCCCCTCCTGCTGTTCTTGGATATCTTGAATATTTTCATTTTCTTCATTTTGTGTATTCGGATTGGGAAGAGGTCTTAAATCATATTTTCCTTCATCTAACTTGTATGCTCTGTATAAATCTGCTGTATTCACATCAATCGCATAAAGAATATTCGTATCATGTATTTTTCCGAGCGTATCAAGATATTCTTCATACACGATATAATAAAGCGCGCCCTCTTTCTGATACAATGTCTGTACTCTATAACGATTTATCCCTAATTTACCAGGCACATTTCCTTCTACATTCAGCAGCTTTCCGTCTGCCCACAGACTATTTTTTAATACTTGTATTGCAAGCTCTGTATCAAAATTTGCTTGTATTTCCAATTGATAAGATCGATTGACAACCTCACTGCTTTCACCCGTTTTATCAATTGATATAAATGAAAAATTATTCATACCATACGGCATTTCAATAGGGTCTGTATACCGATTGCTATTTTTGTCAGGTACAGATCCATCTGTTGTATAGTAAACTTTTGTTCCAGCATCATAATAAGCTTCAATCAGACATGGTTTCGTATAACAACCACTTTCTGGATTTATAACTGGACATTCTGGTGCTGCCAAATTGATATAGTAATGTTGGGTTTCTACATTGCTCTTGACCCCATAACTGTTTACAAATAATGCTCTTATTGTGTAATCTCCAGCCTCTAGTAATATTGGCATTTCATATACATCTGATTTTTCTGTAGGTTCTGTTCCATCAAGCGTATAATAAACAGTTCCCTTTGTATTTCCCTTTAAAGAAATAGATATTACTTCCTCATATACGCCGCCCTTTTTATTAAATTCGGGCTTATGTGCAGCATATTTATTATATTTTGCGACAATACGTGAGATTTCACAATCATTTAATAACGCATCAATTCTTTCATAATTTGACTGCTTTTCATAAATACTAAGCAGCATATCATAAACTGCTTCTTTGTCTGGATAATCTGTTCCGTCCAAAATCTCTTCAAGCAAAACGATCGTACTTTGATCCTGACCATTCTTTTCATAGTATTGTGCGAGCAAAAATCTTGCATCTAAGTCTTCTGGCTGAATTGCAAGCGCTCTTTCCAGATAGCTTATTGCATCTGGATAATTATTAACTTCTGCACATGCAACAGCCGTATTATATTGATAATCAAACGAATTATAGCGATTGGTATCCGCCTTATAGCGGGCAGCGGCTGTTACACCGCCTACTGTCACAACGACAGCCAAAACAATCGCTGCTCTTTTAAATATATGTATTTTTATAGATTCTTTTGAAGAATACGCACTTAATGCATCTTTTATTGTACTAAATCCATCGTCAGACGTTCTAGAAGCTGCCTCTTTTGTCTGCTCCTGTGCAGCCATATCTTCAAGCATAGAACTTATGGACTCTTTTAGTTCATTTTCTAGCTCTATGTCAAAATCAGGTACTATTTTGACTTCTTCACCACAGCTCTCACAAAGCAGCTTCCCCTCCTCCAATTCCATTCCACAATTTGGACATTTCATATTTTAAAGACTCCTTTTATATAGAAATGTAATCTCGCAATCTCCTATATAGTAAAAAATTCTCCACACTTTTAGGCACAAAGAGACTTCAAGAATACATTAGAAGAGACTCTAAGAAACTATTAGAGTACAGCTACTTTTAAAATAATCCCTTGATAATACCGTTGTCTGTCACATCAATATTATAAGCCGCAGGATTTTTGGGTAAACCGGGCATCGTCATAATTGCTCCTGTAAGCACCACTACAAAACCTGCTCCCGCAGAAACATAAACCTCTCTAATATTCATGGCAAAATCTTTTGGTCTGCCAAGAAGAGAAGGATCGTCAGAAAGAGAATACTGTGTTTTTGCCATGCAGACAGGCAGCGTTCCAAAGCCCAATTCCTCTAATTTTTCAATTTGTTTCATAGCAGCAGGCGCAAAAACTACTTCTGCTGCACCATAGATTTCTTTTGCAACACATTGTATTTTTTCAGCAATCGGAAGTTCATCTTGATAAATTGGTGCAAAATGACTTTCCTTTGTCTCTAATGTATGTAATATGGCGTTTGCAAGGTCAATTCCTCCTTCTCCACCTTTTTCCCATACTTTAGAAAGCGCAAAGTCACAATTTCTATCACTACAGAATTTTTTTACAAAATTAATTTCTGTTGGTGTATCTGACACAAATGCGTTCAGCGTCACAACAACTGGAACACCATATTTTTGCAAATTTTCTATATGTTTTTCAAGGTTCACAATTCCTTTTTCAAGCGCTTGCAGATTTTCTGTATCTAAGTTATTTTTTGCCACACCGCCATTATATTTGAGTGCACGGATTGTTGCCACAAGAACTACTGCATCTGGTGAAAGTCCTGCTTGACGGCATTTGATATCAAAAAACTTTTCTGCGCCAAGATCAGCGCCAAATCCTGCCTCTGTTACAACATAGTCTGCCATTTTTAATGCAGCCTTTGTCGCACGGACACTATTACAGCCATGTGCAATATTGGCAAAAGGCCCGCCATGAATAATTGCTGGGGTATGCTCTAGTGTTTGGATAAGATTTGGTTTCATAGCATCTTTTAGCAAAGCAGCCATAGCGCCTGTTGCTTTTATCTGTCCTGCTGTTATTGGCTCGCCATTATAATTATAAGCTACTACCATTCTGTCAAGACGATTTTTCAAGTCTTCCATATCATCAGCAAGACACAACACTGCCATAATCTCAGATGCTACTGTAATCACAAAATGATCTTCTCTGACAAAGCCATCCATTTTGTTTCCAAGTCCGACAACGACATTTCTAAGCACTCTGTCATTCATATCAAGGCATCTTTTCCATACAATCTGTCTGGGATCAATGCCAAGCGCATTCCCCTGCTGAATATGGTTGTCAAGCAGTGCAGCGCATAAATTATTTGCAGATGTTATCGCATGAAAATCTCCAGTAAAATGAAGATTCAAATCCTCCATGGGAACCACCTGTGCCATTCCCCCGCCGGCTGCTCCGCCCTTGATGCCAAAACATGGGCCAAGAGACGGCTCACGAAGCGCAATAACCGCTTTTTTTCCCAGCTTTCCAAACGCCTGCCCAAGCCCGACACTTGTCGTTGTCTTGCCCTCGCCTGCTGGCGTTGGGTTTATCGCTGTCACAAGTATGAGTTTCCCATTTTTATTATTTTCTATTTTCTTTAAATATGTGTCTGAAATTTTCGCTTTATAGTTTCCATACAATTCAAGATCATCTGTAGTGATGCCGAGCAATTGTGCAACTTCAGTAATTGGATATAACTGTGCTTCCTGAGCGATTTCAATATCAGATTTCATAAGCATTCTCCTCCTGTGCATAAATGTACTCTTAGAATTTTTCTAGTATCCTCTCACATATCGAATACAAAAAAACTCCAGAAATACATTAAACATCACCTATACTTTCATTATTTTAATAGAATACCATTTATCAGATGTACTGTCTACGAAATTAATTTTTTTCTTCCAGATAATTTTGGAATTGCTCCATACTCATCAGTATACGGCGAGGCTTGGTTCCCTCCTCAGCGCCTACTACACCCGCATCTTCAAGTTGATCCATAATACGCGCCGCACGGTTAAAGCCAATCTTAAATACCCTCTGAAGCATACCAATAGAAGCTTTTTCTTTCTCTATGACAAATTTTCCGGCATCAGCAAAGTAGGCATCGGAATCATTTCCCTGTCCTGCGCCTCCTCCTGAACTAGAGGAAGACTGCATCGTTTTTATTTTATCCTCAATATCACTGTTATAGGTATTCCCAATCATCTGATTTTTGAGGAAATCAACTACATCGGATACTTCCGGATCTGATACAAATGCACCCTGTACACGAGCAGGCTTTGGATATCCTTGAGGATAAAACAGCATGTCGCCTTTTCCTAATAATTTTTCTGCTCCATTCATATCAAGAATCGTGCGGGAATCTACACCACTTGATACACTGAACGCAATACGGCTTGGCATATTTGCTTTGATAAGACCTGTTATAACATCAACCGAAGGACGCTGTGTTGCGATAACCAGATGAATCCCACAAGCTCTTGCAAGCTGTGCCAAACGACAGATACTCTCTTCTACTTCTCCAGAAGCCACCATCATCAAATCTGCAAGCTCGTCTACAATAATAACAATTTGTGGCATCTTTTGCAATGGTTCTCCATCTGCTGACAGCTTTCCTTCTTCTGCCGCTTTGTTGTAGCCTTTCAAATCTCGCACATTCAAATCAGCAAATTTTTTGTAACGGTCATTCATTTCTGAAACACCCCAATTTAACGCGGCAGATGCCTTTTTGGGATCGGTCACAACAGGAACCATCAAATGTGGAATACCATTATAAACGCTTAATTCAACCACTTTGGGATCAATCATAATCAGTTTGACATCTGCGGGGTTTGCTTTGTACAAGATACTCATAATAATCGTATTAATACAAACTGATTTTCCAGAGCCTGTAGCCCCAGCAATCAGTACATGTGGCATTTTTGCAATATCTGTAACCACAACTTGTCCGGCAATATCCTTCCCCACCGCAAATGCAAGATTTGATGGAAAGTTTTGAAATGCATCTGATTCCAACAAATCCCTAAGTGCTACCGCACTGTTTTCTTTATTGGGAACTTCTATACCAACAGCAGCTTTACCAGGTATTGGAGCTTCTATTCTAATATCTGTAGCCGCAAGATTTAGTTTGATATCATCTGTAAGTCCAACAATTTTGCTAACTTTTACACCCTGCTCTGGCTGCATTTCATATCTTGTAACAGAAGGCCCTTGACTGATATCTGTTATTGTTACACGAACTCCGAATGTCTGCAGTGTCTGCTGCAAACGAAGTGCAGTTTCTTTTAACTCTTTTGAGGAATCACCTTTTTTTCCCTCGCCCTTTTTGAGTAAGTTCAATGAAGGAAAACTGTATTTTTTAGGCAGTTCTTCTTCTGCTTTCATAACAGGTTCCTGTATGTTTGCCTTCTGATCCATTCTTTCAGCAGCCATATCTTGATCTGTTTTATCTACTGCAGGTTTTGATACAACGGTATCTTCTGTCATTGATTCTGGCATATTGCTTATCGCTTCTGCATCAAAAGACTCTGTAATGCTCATACTTTCATAAACCTGATTGTTAAGTTCTGGCATTGATGGATTGGCAGCAAGAATTTCTGCTGTGTCTGAAAAATCCTGATAGGAAGTTTCTTGATTAAGCGCTTCTGTTTCTTGAAAAAATACTTCTTGATAAGGAGCCTCTTCATAAACTGCTTCTTCATAGGAAGTTTCTTGATAAGCCGTTTCTTCATACGGTGTTTCACTATATGTTTCTTCGGGATACACTTCATTGCCAAGTTCTTCGGGATAGGATGCTTCATTAAATGGTCTGATTTTAATATCCTCACATAAAACATTGGAACTGTTTGCTGTATCATGATCCAATAAAACAATCTCATGGATATCCTGTCTTCCATCCGTTTTTTGCCTCTCAGGTCTAAATGTGACAACGGAGCTTGATGCGACACCTCTTGCCTTTTTATCCATTCGCCGAACTCTTTCATCCGGAATTGCTGTTGGCTTTGGCTTCTCCTCCTTTACACGCTTTTGACGGCGGGGGCGCTCTTCTTTTTGGTATTCTTCCTCATACATATCCTCATAGGCATCCAAACGTGTTTCCCTGTATTCCCTCATTCGTGCCGCATCTTCTCTTGCTGCTTCCAACAAATAGGAACCGCCGTTTTTGACACCTGATAAAAAGCTTTTTTCTGTGATAAACACAATAGAAATAATTCCAAGCACAATAACTACAAATAGGGTTCCACCAAATCCCATCAAATTATACATTCCATGCGCAATACTGCCAAACAGAACGCCACCTCCTGTATGGTATTCCGCAGATGTCTGATATAAATTTTTAACAAGCGGCCCACTAGTAAGCATATTTTCCTGTTTTGTAAACATATATGCTAATATTCCTGCTAGAAATATCAAAATCACACTGCTTATCATCTTGATGACAGCTACTGTGTTTCCTTTATTGGATATCCCAAAAGCAAAGCCAAGAAAAATGATAATAGGTACCAAATATGCCAGCAGCCCAAACATACCAAACATCGCATTGCTGATTCCTGTTGCAGCGGCGCCGCGAATTACACCAATAACACACAAAAATGTAAAAATCGCAGCTGCAAATATAACAATGAGCATTACCTCATTTTTTACTGCGATATCTACATTTTTTCTGGATGCTTTAGATGATGTTTTTCTTTTTCTTGTACTAGAAGATGCTTTTCTAGTTCCTTTTGATGTATTTTTGTTTGTATTTGTTCTGCCCCTTGATGTACTATTTCCTGATGCAGATGCCATAATACTTCTCCCTTCCAATTCTCACAAACTCTTTTGTATCCCCACTGATACAAGTTTTACGAAATATTATAGCATTTTTTTCTCTGCTTGTCATGTAAATATTACTGGAACTTTCACAAACTGTAACAGTTCAGCCTTCGGCTTCCTGTTTGGATAATGTAGAACGTTTTATTTTACAAAAGTTACTCCTCATACATAAATCATGCTCTTCCTCATGAAATTTAGTCTTTTCCCTTTTTTTGTGCGTCTATCAATTCATGCAGTTTCGCAATTGCCTGAGAAATTCCTCCTATCTCACAGATAATTCCTTCTTTTACGGCTTCTTTGCCTTCCAGCACACTTCCTACATCCTTAGTCAGAATTTCCGTTTCCATCATCAATTCCTCATATCGTTCCTTTGAAATACTGCAATGTGAACATACAAAACCTGTAATACGATTCTGTACTTCTCTAAAATAATTAAATGTCTGTGGCACGCCTATCACCATTCCATTCATGCGGACCGGATGCACCACCATTGTACCAGTTGGAACGATAAATGAATAATCTGTGCTTACAGCAATCGGAACACCAATGCTGTGACTTCCCCCCAACACCAAAGATACCGTAGGTTTGCTTAGTGATGCTATCATCTCCGCAATGGCAAGTCCTGCCTCAACATCACCACCCATTGTATTTAAAAGCAGCAAAACACCATCAATCTCGCAACTGTCTTCGATCGATGCAAGCTGTGGCAAAAGTAATTCATATTTTGTAACTTTTGACTGATTGCCTGCATTTTCGTGTCCCTCAATTTCTCCTACAATCGTTATCAAATGAATCCGATGTTCGCTTTTATTTTCATCAAGAGTAACCTGGCTCTCTTTCTCTATTTTTTCGTCCTTATATTTTTGATTTTCCAAAGCATTATTTTTTTCATTCTCTTTTTCATTATTTTCCGCCACTGTAATGCACCTGCTTTCCTTATTTATATAACCCTTTCGAATCAAGTAATTGAACGTATGTTTCTCACTCGCCGCACTTTCAATCTGGTTCGCAATTTCCTATTATATAAAGAAAAAAGAACCCTTTCATGAAAGAGTCCTTCTTATTATATCCATTTTGTTCTTCTCTTTATTCAATATCATAAAAATCTTTGCCAGACATATCCTTTAGATCATAGTCATCATTATCCCTGGTTTTTATTGCATAATCCATTTCTTTGTGTACTTTTCGTTTTGGCACAGGAAGCGGATTTTCAATATAATTCACCTTGCTGTCATCTAAGTCAGCAAGTAAAATTTCCTTCATTGTGTTATCCAGGACGGGCTTCATTTCCAAAGTTTCACCATCTATATTTTGAACATCTTCTAATTGTTTTCTGGCATTTTTTTCGCTGATTCGTTTTCGAACAATAGAACGAAATATGGCAGCAACTAGCGCACAAACACAAGATATTATAAAAATCTCCATATTTAAAACAGTCACTTCTGACAGCTCCCTCAGATAAAGAGGAAGAACTGCAGCAGCAAGTCCCGCTATGAGTCCTGCATATTTGTTCAATAAATTGCTGACAAAAATAAATATCAGCAAAACAGTCAGTACCTGATAAAAAATATTGAGATAAACACCTGCTACAGTAAAGTTGCCAAAAACCAAAAACGCGGTATACAATGTACTCAAATAAAGAGTGTGTATATTAAAACCTTTCGAAAAAATATCAGTCAAACCAGAAGAATCCACTGTAACCTTTGCAGACTCATATATTTCCTCGCTGATTTTTACTTCTACCATCAAATGATTAATATAATATATTCTTACAGCAACTGCAATGCTTGCTAAAATTAATAAAAACAGACAAGTAATCCAACTTTTATTTTTCATAATCAAATATGTGTGAGAGCTTGCTCAATATCGGCAATAATATCATTGACATTTTCAATACCAACCGAAAATCTGATTAAATCTGGCTGTACGCCGGCTTCCATAAGCTGCTCATCATTCATCTGTCTATGTGTATGGCTTGCCGGATGGAGTACACAAGTTCTTGCATCAGCTACATGCGTCACAATCGCCGCAAGCTTTAGATGATCCATAAAAGATACACTCACATCTCTGCCGCCTTTGAGTCCAAAAGAAATCACGCCACAAGTGCCATTTGGCATATACTTCTGCGCAAGTTCATAATATTTATTGCTCTGTAAACCTGGATAATTCACCCACGCAACTTTTTCATTGCTTTCAAGCCACTGTGCAACCCTCAAAGCATTCTCACAATGTCTGGGAACTCTCAAATGAAGCGTCTCAAGACCAATATTTAACAAAAAGGAATTCATCGGAGAAGGAATGGAACCCAAATCACGCATAAGCTGTACGGTTGCCTTCGTAATATATGCCATCTTACCAAATTTATCAGTATATGTTATTCCATGATAAGATTCATCAGGTGTTGTAAGCCCATGAAATTTATCGCCGTACTGTGTCCAATCAAAATTTCCAGAATCAACAATTGCGCCGCCGACACACATCGCATGTCCATCCATATATTTTGTTGTGGAGTGTGTGACAATATCAGCACCATATTCAAACGGACGACAGTTTATCGGTGTTGCAAAAGTATTATCAACAATCAAAGGAACGCCATGAGCATGTGCAACTTTTGCAAATTTTTTGAAATCAAGAACGACCAGTGCAGGATTTGCAATAGACTCCGCCACCATACATTTTGTATTCTCCCGAAATGCCTGATTTAGCGTTTCTTCATCGGAATCAGGATCTACAATCGTACATTCAATCCCCATCTTTTTCATTGTCACAGCCAAAAGATTAAATGTACCGCCATAAACAGTAGAAGAAAGAACCACATGGTCTCCAACTTCACAAATATTAAAAACTGCATAATAATTAGCTGCCTGTCCAGACGAAGTAAGCATTGCTGCCACACCGCCTTCTAAGTCACAGATTTTCTGGGCAACTGTATCATTGGTAGGATTTTGAAGTCTTGTATAAAAGTATCCTTCCTTTTCCAGATCGAATAACTTTCCCATTTCATCTGAGGTTTCATATTTATATGTGGTTGACTGATAAATCGGCAGCACTCTTGCCTCTCCATTTTTTGGCTGCCATCCGGACTGAATGCATTTTGTTTCAATTGAATATTCAGTATTCATGCTAAACACTCCTCTCTATATCTATGTTCACAAAAAGCAATGATGTAACATCATTGCTTTAAATGCTTGGTAAAAAATTGAGCGCCAGCGCGCTCAATCTGCAAAAAGCTGCGCTTTTTGTTTCAATGGGTTCTGCATTCGCAATTTTCTATAAAGTAAAAAATTGAGCGCCAGCGCGCTCAATCTGCAAAAAGCTGCGCTTTTTGTTTCAATGGGTTCTGTATTCGCAATTTCCTATAAGGTAAAAAATTGAACACCTGTCACAATTTCCTATAGAATAATAAATATTTGATGACTCCAACGGGAATCGAACCCGTGTTACCGCCGTGAAAGGGCGATGTCTTAACCGCTTGACCATGGAGCCTTAAAATGGGCTTAAGTGGACTCGAACCACCGACCTCACGCTTATCAGGCGTGCGCTCTAACCGGCTGAGCTATAAGCCCTTGTAAATTCCAGCAAAGCTGAATTCACTGCTGTTTGCGACAACTCTGATAGGATATCATAATCTGTCATAGTTTGTCAAGTAGTTCTCAGAAAAAATTACCATGATAATAAATACATGGCAAAATTTTTCCTAACGGACCATAAGATGATAATAAAAAAGATACTGCTGCAGGATACCACTGTTTTGTCCATATTTTTCAAACGGAAATCCATCTGGATATTGTGCTGACAATACCTTATTGATATGCGTATCTTTAGGAAATGCATCTGTTTTGTGAAGTGCACAAAGACAGATGCAGTCAGCAACCTTTGTCCCGATACCACATAATTTTACCAATTCTTTTTTGGCAGCATCATAATCCAATTCCCATAATTTATCCAAATTGATTTCATCATGAACAACACTGTTTGCCGTCTCATAAAGATATCGGCTTCGATAGCCCAAGCCACAAGCATACAAATCCTCTACCTGGGCTTTTGCTAAGGAATCTGGCGTTGGAAAATCGAAATATGCAACACCTTTTTGAGATGTTCTTTTTTCACCATAATTCTCACATAATAAGCGAATGCATCTACGGATTCTCTTGATATTATTTTGTTGGGAAATAAGGAATGAAACAATCACTTCCCACAAATCTTGTCTTAAAATTCGTATCCCTTTTCCATATTCTGCCGCCGCTGTCAGATATTTATCTGTCTGGTCAATCCCTGAAATAATTGCTGCATAATCTGTCTCTAAGTCAAAATATGTTTTCCATACAGAATCAAATTCTTCAGGAGAACAGTCGAAAGAAATGCTGCTGCCCTCCTGAACAGCTTCCAAATATCTGCCCAAAGCAACTAGACAATATCTGTTATCACCACACTCTTCCATTCTAAAATTCTGTCCAGACGCACAGATTTGAGCCATGGAAAAATTTTCACTTTGTATTGTTATCATTTATTTATCCTATTCGTCCCAATTGTGGTACACTGCCTGTACATCATCATCTTCATCGAGAAGATCAAGCGTTCTGTTCAGATTCTTAACTGCATTTTCATCTGTCAGCTCTACATAGTTTTGTGGTATCATTGTTACCTCTGCACTTGCCATTGCGATATTATTATCCTGAAGTGCTTTGTATACCGTGTCAAAATCTTCTGGCGCGGTGAGGATCTCAAAGCTGTCTTCTTCTTCTGAGAAGTCTTCTGCCCCTGCATCTAGTGCAATCATCATAAGGTCATCTGCGCTCAGCTCGCATTCTTCTTTATCAATGATAACCTGCCCTTTTTCATCAAACATATAAGAAACGCATCCTTGTGTACCAATACTTCCATTTCCTTTTGTAAACGCACTTCTGACATTAGCAGCAGTCCGGTTTTTATTGTCTGTGAGCGCTTCCACAATGATCGCGATGCCATTAGGACCATATCCTTCATATGTAACATGTTCATAATTGACTGCATTTCCATCGCCGGCCGCCTTTTTGATACCACGGTCTATTGTATCATTCGGCATGTTATTTGCTTTTGCTTTTGCGATTACCTGCGCCAATTTAAAATTGTTGGCTGGATCGGGTCCTCCCTCTTTTACTGCAACTGCAATCTCGCGTCCTATTATTGTAAAAATTTTTCCTTTTGCTGCATCATTTTTTTCTTTTTTGTGTTTAATATTTGCAAATTTTGAATGTCCTGACATAGTTCTTCTCCTTTATCTTATATTTTAGGAAGCATCCTCTTGATCTTCTGATTCAGGCTGCTCCTTTTGCACTGCCTTTGTTACAAGTACAGATTGTATCACATTTTTTTCTACTTTTATAATCTTAAACAAATACCCATCAATCTCTATCTCGGAATGCTCATCTTCATCAGGGATACGGTCAAGCTTAGAGATAAGATAGCCATTCAATGTTTCAAATTCTGTCTCACCAAATGAAAATCCAAAGCGCTCTTCGAGATCTTCGAGCTTGGTTATTCCTTCAATGATATATTCGTTCTCGCCTTTCTTATGAATATGATTCTCTTCCGGATCGTACTCGTCCATAATATTCCCTACGATTTCTTCAAGAATATCTTCCATTGTCACAAGTCCTGAAGTCTGCCCATATTCATCCACGACAATAACCATCTGATTTTTTTCAGACTGCATACTTCGGAAAAGGTCATCAATATTTTTGGTTTCCGGCACATATACTGCTTCTCGGATCAGCCCTTTCACAGTTCCAACCGGTCGATTCAAACTCTCATGTGATGTATGTATCCGCATCGCATCTTTTAAATACAGCACGCCAAGAATATGATCTAAATTTTCCTCATATACAGGATATCTGCTGTTGCTTTCCTTCAACATAAAATACAGTGCATCTTTAAACGGCATGGTACTGTCTATTGCCATAATATGATTGCGGTGTGTCATAATATTGCTTGCCTGTTTATCACCAAATTCAAAAATATTGGTGATCATTTCTACCTCTCCCGCTTCAAAAACACCCAGCTCATGTCCTTCATTAACCATCGAAATGATTTCTTCTTCTGTCACGTCGGTTTGTTCATCTGTATTCCCTAGTCCAAAAATACGGATAAAACTATTTGCAGATATTGCTACAATCCCCGTAAGTGGATACAAAAGCGTCCTCAGAAACTGTATGGGATAGATAAACCTGTATGCCCATGCATCTGGATATTTCTGTGCAAGCTTCTTGGGAAAAAGAATACCAAATGTAAGAAGAACATACATTAGGAAAAATGTAGCAAGAACAAGCGCTGTCCATTTTAATGCCACATCACTCATTTCCTGCATCAATGAAATTTCTGAAATCCATTCATGAAATACTGCCGTCCACTTTGGCAGAAAGAAACACCCCATCACCAGTTCAATCAGTGTGGTTATCAACTGAATGGAATTCACGTAAATTGTTGAACGGACAATAATTCTATTGAGCAAAATAGATTTCTTGTCTTTCTCCTCTTCTGCCCGACGTTCAATTTCCTTTTCATTCATCAGGCCAATTGCCTTATAAAAGCCAGTTAAAATTGCTTCTATAAAAAGCAAGAAAAAAAATAAAATAATACTACAGGCCGAAGCCCCACCATCGTCCATTTGATTCTCTCCTTATATTTCGTTCTTGTCTGTGCACAATAGACTGCCATATACACAAAACAAAGGTGTAAACTGCAACAAAGCAGGCTACACCTCTCTAATATATCATTACTATTGAAAAACGTCAATATCTAAAGCCCTTATGTATCAAGCTCAAGACTAATTTGCAAGGCTCTGTTTACACGCTGCATAATTGGCGTATCCAAATGACATACCTTGTCTTTCAGACGTTTTTTATCTATCGTTCTGAGCTGTTCAAGCAATATTACTGAGTCCTTTACCATATCATAATTATCGGCATTCAACTCAATATGTGTAGGCAGGTTCGCCTTGTTCATCCTTGAAGTAATCGCTGCACAAATCACGGTTGGGCTATGCTTGTTTCCCACATCATTTTGTATAATGAGTACGGGTCTGACACCTCCCTGTTCTGATCCTACAACGGGTCTTAAATCTGCATAATAAATATCTCCTCTTTTCATAGTCTTACACCCCTGTCAAATAAATCCTGTATGCTACTATTTTTCCCTATTGGAAAATTTTTATACAATCATTATTCAAGAAGTGTACGAAATACAAAGATTTTTATTGGTATATCAGTGTATCATCAAGTTTATAAATTCTTGGAATTCGTTTTCCCAAATCACAGGCAAGTTCATAATTAAACCGTCCCGAAAGTATTCCGAGCTCTTCCATAGTAATACACGCATCACCATCTTTTCCAATCAGGGTCACTTTATCCCCCACACAAATTCCGGCATCAATATCTGTCACATCAATCATAAACTGATCCATACAGACACGTCCTAAAATAGGTGCTCTTTTTCCTTTTAGAAGAACATCTCCTGTGTTTGACAGACTTCGCGGATACCCGTCCCCATAGCCAATACAGATTGTTGCAACTCTGGTGTCCCTTTCTGTTGTGAATGTTCCTCCATAACTTATTTCCTGACCCTTTGGAACCGTTTTAATGTATATAATTCTAGACTTCAGTGTTAGTACGGGCTTTAACTGTATTTTTGCATCTGCTTTCACTTCTTCGGAAGGCCACAGTCCATACAATATAATCCCTGCCCGAACAGCATCCATATTTGCCTCTGGCAGCTCTATGATACCTGCACTATTCGAACAATGTTTCATAGGAATTTGAAAGTCCAGTATCTGTTGCAACTTATTGACATATTCTTTAAAAAGTGATATTTGGTGATAGGTTTTTGTTTTGTCTGCCTCATCTGCAGTTGCAAAATGTGTAAAAATACCTTCAATCTCCAAACCGGGAAGTTTCGAGATCTGCTGGATTAGTGCAATTCCGTCGTCATCTGGATAAATACCAATTCTTGTCATGCCAGTGTCAATTTTAATATGTATCTGACATGTTTTACCAATTTTTACCGCCGCATCTGAGAGCATTTGTGCAGAATCAAGCATATAAACAGTTGGTCGGATATCATATTCAATAAGCTGTTCATAGCTATATGGAAAAGCATATCCAAGAATCAAAATAGGTTTGTTTAGTTTGTGTTCTCTAAGCGAAAATGCTTCTTCGGCTGTAGCAACTGCGTATCCCCATACTTGTTCTTCCCTTTCCAGCATTCTTGCAATATGCTCTGCTCCGTGTCCATAACCGTCCGCCTTAATAACTGCTATAATTTTTGTATCCTTGTTGATATTTTTTTTGATGCTTTCTATATTAAACAGAACTGCATCAAGGTCAACCTCTGCCCAAACTCTGTCAAAATGTTTCATTGCTCTCCTCATTTCTGCGCGGCTTTTCATTTTCTTGCTCATGCGTTAAAAACTGTAATGACTGAATGATATCCTGCGCCATAATATAATATGCAGACATTTTATCTTTTGCCATATCGCCTGCAAGGCCATGAATATATGTCCCCATTACTGCGGCTTCAAATCCACTCATATTTTGTGCCAAAAGCCCTGTTATTATGCCTGTCAAAACATCTCCAGAGCCTGCCGTAGCCATTCCGTGATTGCCGCTGGAATTCAGATAAGTCAGCCGGCCTCTTTTGGCTACAATTGTCCGTGCATCTTTGCAAACAAGCGATACATTATATCGTTTTGTAAAATTCTTGCAATGTACAATCAAATTCTTTTTTAACTCCTCTATAGGCATGTTTGTCAATCGCGAAAATTCTCCAAGATGTGGTGTAAATATAATCTCCTGACTGTTGTTCTCATTGGCAAATGCAAAATTATTTAATAGATCCGCTTCTTGTGAAAGAATATTCAAAGCATCTGCATCCACCACCATTGGTTTGCTGCAATCATTGAGCGTTCGTTTCAAAATTACTTTTGCTTTGTCAGATAAGGAAATACCTGGACCAATCGCCACAACATCTGCCCACGCAATATCTGTGATAAGGGTATTTGCTTCTTTTTGTGATATCGAACCTGTTTCATCCTCTTCATAAGTGTCAATCATAGCTTCTGGCAGTGTTTTGAGCAGATAGTCCCTGTTATCAGACGCAGTAAATATTTTTACCATGCCGGCGCCTGCACGAAACGCACTCAATGCCGAAAGAAAACAGGCGCCACCCATCTTTTTGCTTCCGGCAATCAAAAGCACTTTTCCAAAGGTGCCTTTATTGCCTGCCGGATTCCTGTCAGGAAGCTGCAAATCCTCCTTGGCATTTGAAAAAGTGACTACTCCTTTTCTCTTATCCTGAACAACAGCCTGGGGAATTCCTATTGAAACACATAAAACTTTGCCTGCATAAGAAGCGCCTGGATACAGCAACAATCCAAGTTTTCTATAAGCAAATGTAACCGTTAAATCTGCTTTTACGGCACACCCCATAACCGCTCCATTGTCTGAATGTACTCCGGATGGAATATCTACTGCTACAATTTTTGCATTTGATGCATTGACAGCCTCAATCGTTTCTTTGAACTTTCCTTCAATCATTCTGGTCAGACCAATTCCAAAAATCGCATCCACAATCACATCATATTGCAAATGTTTTATTTCGTAACAGATAGGTATGTCCAATTTTTGAGCTGTTTCAAGCTGGGCCGCTGTCTCTGTCGTTAATCTGGATAGATCGCCTATCATAATGATTTCCGCACAAATTCCTTCTTCCTTTAGAATACGCGCTATCGCAATACCATCACCGCCGTTATTGCCGCTCCCCGCCACAATACCCACAGAAATATCTTTTCCATAATTATCAATAATAGCCTTTACTGTCTGCAAAGCCGCGCGCTCCATTAGTACAAGCGAACCAATTCCATACTCATGAATAGCCATATTATCAAACGCTTTCATTTCTGCTGCTGTAAGTACATATTCCATAGAACTCCCCCATTCGCAATACAAATTATGCCCATTTGTGCATATGATAAAACTCCCAAACAGATTATTCCTGTTTAGGAGCTTTATTATCAATTAAATCTTTTTCTTTGTTTAATACATTATGAGGATTATATTTCATATCAAACATTTCTATAACATCAGGTCCAAATATATCGTGCATATAAGAATACATTTCGTCATTCCATATTTCTTTTTTTTGTTTCATGATTATTTTACGTTTGAGCTTTTGCTTGAAATCAGAAACCCATTGATTGATTTCATTGATATCTTCTATATTTTGTTTGATTTTCCCATAACAAACATGCATGGTGGCAATCATCAGTTCGAAATTCGCCTCATCAATTTGTTTTGGAAGTTCCATCAGCTCATCATTATATGCATCCATTTTCTGGTTGGACTCTTCTATTTTGAGTTTATTCTCAGACATCTTTTTTTCTTTTGCAGGACTGTCCGGAAGCTCCATAATCGAAACAATTTCCTGCATCAGTTTCTTTTTAAATACTGCAAGGCTTTTTAATTCTGTTGTTAATTTGCCCTGCCTTCTTAAAAGTTCATTGAGATTCTCCTCAAAATTGTGTATCTCATCATTACCACCAGTCTGTGTAAAGAGTTTGTGCCACTGGTTATCAAGTGTCAGAATAGGTATTTTTTTACCTACCAATGCTTCCCGAAAAACCTCATCCTCCTGAGTCATATTCTTTATCCCCTTTTCGTATTCAAAAACTAATGATTTACTATTCCATAGGAGAGCTTCATAAGACTGTCTGAAAGATGTACATTCTCTACGACAATACTTTCTGGAACATTCAAGTCCACATGCGCAAAATTCCAAATAGCCTTAATATTACATTTGACAAGAATCTCTGCTGTCTTAATCGCGCTATCTTTTGGGATTGTAAGTACTGCGATATCAATATTTTGCTCCTTCACAAAGTCCTCAATCTTTTCTACCGGCTGTACCACAATTCCTCTTAGTTCCTTACCATATAATGCAGGATTTTTATCAAATATTCCTTTTACAATAAATCCTCTTCTCTCAAAATTCACATAATTTGCAAGCGCCTGCCCAAGGTTCCCTGCACCAACAATAATCAAATGATGCTTATTATTTAGTCCAAGGATATTGGCTATTTCGTTGTACAGATACTCTACATTGTAGCCATAACCCTGCTGCCCAAAACCACCAAAGTTATTGAAATCCTGTCTGATCTGTGATGCTGTAACCTTCATCAGTTTGCTTAAATCTTGTGATGATATCCGCTCAATACCACTATCTTTCAAGTCTCCCAAATATCTGTAATATCTAGGAAGCCTTGCGACAACCGCCTGTGATATATTCTTATCATCCACGATTATCCACCTCCAAATAGATTATGATGTATATTCTCAAATCTCCTTTGTAACTGTTTTGGCAAATCATCTTCTATCAGACACAAAGAAACTCAGAGAATACATTTAAAAAATTACAAAAACCATTCATCAAAAATGCGAGGTTTTCTATGGCAGATCTGCCAAAAAAATAACAATTTATGTATCAATAGTATACAATATTGTTAAATGATTGTCAAATCTTTTTGCACATTTCACAAGACACACAAATAAAACAATAAGCACACTTTTTATTCGTTTTCTGATAGTTTTACCCATTTTTCATAGAGTTCTTCAAGTTCTGCATCAACCTGTTCTTTGTCTTGAACAAGTTTTTGTAGTTTTTCCACATTGGTAGCGTTTTCGGGCTTTACCATTTCCTCTTCAAGCGCTGTGGATTTTTGTTCAAGCAGTTCAATTCTCTCCTCACACTTTTTGAGGTCATTTTCTTTTTTGCGGGCATTCGCTTGGTTTTCTTTTTGTTTTTTCCACTCAAGCTTTTGTTCGGAAGGTTCTTTTGCAGAGGGCTTTGCAGAAGTATCCGATGCTGGTGTCAAAATGTCCTTTTTTTCCAGATAATAGTCATAATTTCCAATATAATTAATAAATTTGTGATGCGTAAGCTCCAGAATCCGGCTGGCTGTTTTATTGATAAAATAACGGTCATGTGAGACGTACAATATTGTTCCCTCATATGCGTTTAAAGCCGTTTCAAGGATTTCCTTTGATGTGATATCAAGATGGTTTGTCGGTTCATCCAGTATCAGGAAGTTTGCCTCAGAAAGCATCAGCTTTGCAAGAGAGACACGGCCGCGTTCTCCGCCGCTTAACGCACTTATTTTCTTAAAGACGTCCTCACCCGTAAACAAAAAGGCAGCCAAGGTATTTCTAATTTCTGTATTTGTTAGATATGGATAGGTATCGCTAATTTCTTCAAACAATGTTTTATCCATATGCAGAACCTGCTGCTCCTGGTCATAGTACCCAATTTCAACATTTGTCCCCAGCTTTATATAGCCTTTATCCGGCGGCAGCAATTCATTAATAATTTTCAAAAGTGTTGTTTTTCCAGTTCCATTATCTCCAATAATTGCGACATGTTCGCCGCGCTTTATCTCAAAGGAAACATTGTCGAACAAGTGCGTACTGCCAAAGCTTTTTGCAAGTCCTTCAATCTGCATAACATCATTGCCGCTTGTTTTGTGTGGTGTAAGCTTTAAATTCATGTCTGCTCTCACCTCGACAGGTTTTTCCAGACGCTCTATTTTGTCAAGCATTTTTTCACGGCTCTCCGCGCGCCGAATAGATTTTTCACGATTGAATTGCTTGAGTTTATCAATGACTTCCTCTTGGTGTTTAATCTCCCGCTGCTGGTTTAAATAAGCATTCATCTGTTCTGTGCGAAGATGTTCTTTCTGCTCTGCATAAGCAGAATAATTGCCATGAAAGGAAGAGACAACACCATTGTCAATCTCAATAATTTTTGTAGCAATCCTATCCAAAAAGTACCGGTCATGTGAAACAATCATAACAGCGCCTTTATAATTCAAAAGATAGGTTTCAAGCCATGCGATTGCGTTCAGGTCAAGATGGTTGGTAGGTTCATCAAGCATAATCAAATCCGGTTTCTTTAAAAGCAGTTTGCCAAGCGCTACGCGCGTTTTTTGACCTCCTGAAAGTGTTTCGACTTTTTTTGAAAATGTTTCCTCCTCAAAACCAAGCCCCTTTAAAATACCTGTGATTTCACTTTTGTATGCATACCCATTGATATCCTCAAAACGATGCGTGAGACGTGCATACTTTTGCAGCAAAAGTTCAAGTTTCTCACCTGATACATGCTTCATATCCTGTTCCATCTGCCTTATGGAAGCTTCCAATTCCAACACCTCCTGTTTGACAGAAAGCAGTTCATCAAATATGGTGTTTTCACTGTCCACAGCCTGGTGCTGCGCAAGATAACCAAAGCTTTTGTCCTTGGCAAAGGTTACAAGTCCGGCATCAGCAGGAAGGCTTCCTGTTATAATTTTTAACAAGGTTGTCTTCCCTGCGCCATTAATGCCGACAATGGCGGCCTTTTCATTGTCCTCTATATGAAAAGAAGCACTTTTTATTACATGATTGTCAACAAATGTCTTGTCAATATTACTGCACGATAAAATCATGACAACCTCCTAAATATGTTTATATGTACCCAAAAGGCATCAAGCCGCCACAAAGTGGTTTTGCATGGCATGATGCCTGAACAAAAAGCCGAAAGGCTAAACTGTTACGAATCAAATGTTTCTCTGACAGCTTTGATAAAGTCTTCGCTGTTTAATACTGTTACATCTTTCAGGGACGTAATCAGCGCCAAATCCTTTGTCATCTTTCCAGCTTCAATTGTTTTGACTGTAGCATTTTCAAGCTTGTCGGCAAACTCTGACAGTTCTGGTATTCCATCAAGCTCTCCACGTTTTCTCAAAGCGCCTGTCCATGCAAATATAGTGGCAACAGAGTTTGTTGAAGTTTCTTCTCCCTTAAGGTGCTTATAATAATGTCTCTGCACTGTGCCGTGTGCTGCTTCGTACTCATATACTCCAGAAGGAGATACCAAAACAGAGGTCATCATCGCAAGAGAACCAAATGCAGAACTTACCATATCGCTCATAACATCGCCATCGTAGTTCTTGCAGGCCCAGATAAACCCTCCTTTGGCTTTCATCACACGCGCAACCGCATCATCAATCAAAGTATAGAAGTATTCAATGCCGGCTGTTTCAAATAATTCTGCATATTCTGCATCATAAATTTCTTGGAAAATATCCTTGAAATTATGGTCATATTTTTTAGAAATCGTATCCTTTGTCGCAAACCAGAGGTCCTGTTTGGTATCCAGCGCATATTTAAAACATGCATGTGCAAAACTGCTGATAGACTTGTCTGTATTGTGAATTCCCTGCAAAATACCTGCCCCTGCAAAATTATGAATTAGCTCTCTGATTTCTGTGCCGTCTTCTGCCGTAAACACAAGTTCTGCCTTTCCGGCGCCTGGTACTTTTATTTCTGTATTTTTGTAAACATCACCATATGCATGTCTTGCAAGTGTGATTGGTTTTTCCCAATTCTTTACGCAAGGTTCAATGCCTTTAACAACAATAGGCGAACGGAATACTGTACCATCTAGAATTGCTCTGATGGTGCCATTGGGACTTTTCCACATTTCTTTAAGCTGATATTCTGTCATTCTTGCTGCATTGGGTGTAATCGTCGCGCACTTCACCGCTACGCCATATTTTTTTGTAGCTTCTGCGGAGTCTATTGTTACCTGATCATTTGTCTCATTGCGATATTCCAGACCAAGATCATAATATTCTGTCTTCAAATCAACATAAGGAAGTATCAATTCCTCCTTAATCATTTTCCAAAGAATACGGGTCATTTCATCTCCGTCCATTTCTACCAAAGGTGTTGTCATCTGAATTTTATCCATAGCAATTCTCCTCCTAATTTTTATTTATCCAAAACAAAGTAGCTCTTAGATTTCGTGCTTAATCCGCATTTTACCATATTTCTGAATGCATTGCAAATATGTTCATCTGCAAGTTCTTCTGCAAGCCTAGCATCACCGTCGCGAATCGCCTCCATTATCTTTTTGTGCTCTGCTACAGCTTCTTTGCTCCGCTCCTTATCAGAAAGCGTCTGCTGCCGTTCTTTCTGCACATACTGATGAAAATCTTTGAGCAGATGAATCAGCATTTTGCTTTCACAGGCTTCATACAGCTGCATATGGAAACGATTATCCAGCTCAATAAGCTGTTCATAATGAGCTTTTTCCAAATGAAATTCGCTCAACAAAATTGTCTCTTCCATTTCTTCTATCTTTTCAGGTGTTATTTTTTTGGTTGCCCATCTGGCGCACAGTCCTTCTAAAAGTGAACGTATTTCATAAATGTCTGCTACATCTGAGGAAGAAATTCCAGTGACATATGCTCCCTTATTGGGAACAATGCGTATCAGACCTTCTAATTCAAGCTGTCGAAAAGCTTCACGGACAGGAGTCCTGCTCACTCCAAGTTCTTCGCCGATTGTTATTTCGCGAAGTTCGTCATTTTCCTGATAGCGTCCATTTAAAATATCTTCCCGAAGCTTTCCAAACACTTTTCCCCTTAAAGAATATTTATCTGCTGAATCATGATTTACATCATATTCACCCATTCTATACTCCTTTCAAAATCGACCTGTTTTCAAAACTATTTATTGCATTTAAGACCTGCAATCCCAAGGGTTTTGCATCCGGCATCAATCACAAAGAGAAGCTCTTTGTCCGTAAGAACCGTGACACGGCCGCTTTCATACTCTGTATCAACCCATGCTTTGACATATGCCACAAGTTCTGATGATTTTGTTATCTTTTCATCCTCTTTGAGCTTGAAGTACGTATTTATCCAATGTGCAATTCCCGCAAGTCCAGATGTATTTGACACCGCACACAAAACAGGTCTGTTCAGGAATTTTTCTGTGTCAAAAATATTATATATTTCTTCATTTTTGAGCAGACCATCTGCATGAATCCCTGCTCTTGTGACATTAAAGTTTTTGCCCACAAATGGGGTTCTTTCTGGAATTTGATACCCGATTTCTTTTTCATAATACTCTGCAAGTTCTGTGATTACTGTGGTATCCATACCATTTAATGTGCCTTTGATTTGTGCATACTCAAATATCATTGCCTCAAGCGGTGTGTTTCCAGTACGTTCCCCGATACCAAAAAGAGACGTATTGACACCAGAACAGCCATACAGCCATGCAGTTGTAGAGTTTGTGACTGCTTTGTAAAAATCGTTATGCCCATGCCATTCAATCCATGCATGCGGTACTCCTGCATGTGTGTGAATAGCATAAATAATTCCCTGTACACTTCTGGGAATTACCGCGCCTGCAAAATTTACGCCATATCCCATTGTATCACATGCGCGTACAATAATCGGAAGGTTGTATTCCTGAGATAAGCGCATAAGTTCCTGACAAAAAGGCACCACATAACCATAAATATCTGCCCTTGTAATATCTTCTAAATGACATCTTACGCTGATACCTTCATTCAGACACTCTTTTACAATTGATAAATAGTGCTCCATAGCCTGGCGTCTTGTCATCTTGAGTTTGAGGAATATATGATAGTCAGAACAGCTTACTAGAATGCCTGTCTGTTTCATGCCAATCTCTTTTACAAGTTTAAAATCCTCTTTATTGGCACGAATCCAAGATGTCACTTCCGGAAATTGATAACCACGTTCCATACATTTATAAACGGCATCTCTGTCTTTTTTGCTGTACAGAAAGAACTCACTCTGGCGAATCATTCCATTTGGTCCGCCAAGCTTGTGCAAATAATCATAAATTGTAACAATCTGCTCTGTACTGTAAGGAGCTCTTGACTGCTGCCCATCCCGAAAGGTTGTATCTGTGATCCAAATTTCTTTGGGCATATCATGTGGAACCATCCTGTCATTGAAGGGAATCTTTGGCACTTCATCATATGGGAACATATTTCTAAATGCATTTGGCTTCTCAACATCTTGAAGTTGATACATATGTTCCTCAATCTGTAAAAGATTGCTCTTCTCATTCATAGTTATCGGGCGATTTTCGAAATATTCATTGCGATTTTCCATAATCTGCTCTCCTTTGTATTTGTATAATCGTATAACTGTATACTTGTATTTAATAATACAATATTTTATTTTGTATAATTGTATACAATTATACAATTTGTGTCAATAGATTGACTGAAAAAACAATAGAATTGTTGAATTATTATGAAAAAAAAGTTTTCTATCAACCTCAAAAGAATCCAACAGTTGATAAAAAACTCTTTTTTATATTATAGTAAATCATTGAAACAAAAAGCGCAGCTTTTTGCTAATTGAACGCTGACTATTTATTAGCTTTTTCATATGCCTCAAACAAGTCAGGTCTTCTCTCTTTTGTTCGTTTTATAGATTGTTCTGCCCGCCATTTCTCAATATTGGCATGATGTCCGCTTAAAAGTACTTCCGGCACTCTTTTTTCATGCCATAATTCCGGTCTTGAATATTGTGGATATTCTAACAATCCATTGGAGTGAGACTCTGTTTGTGCAGATTCATGATTGCTAAGTACTCCTGGAACAAGCCTTGCAATAGCGTCAATCAAAACCATTGCTGGCAGCTCTCCTCCCGTAAGAACATAATCTCCAATAGAAATATAATCTGTCACAATTTCCTCAAGAACGCGTTCATCAATTCCTTCATAATGTCCGCATAGAAAAATCAAGTCCTCTTCTTTTGACAATTCAATTGCCTTTTGTTGGTGAAATACTTCTCCTTGCGGTGTCACATACACAACTCTTGTCTTTTTTGTATTATCGTAAGTTCGTTGTTCTTTTATTTTGGCATCAATTGTTTGCCAGCAATCATATACAGGCTGTGCCTGCATCAACATTCCTGCACCGCCCCCATATGGGTAATCATCTACCTTTTTGTGTTTATCAAGAGTATAGTCACGAATATTAAATGCTTCTATAGAAATATATCCCTTCTCTTCTGCCCTTCCTATTATACTGGTGTGCAATCCATTTAATACCATTTCAGGAAAAAGCGTCATAATATAAAAATGCATCATCTGATAACCATACTCCTTTTATTCTAATCCAATAAACCATCCATAACATGAACTTTTATTTTTCTGTTTTCCATATCGACATCAAGAATACATTGCTTTATCGCAGGAAAAAGAACCTGTCTTCCATCTTCAAATTTTACTTCATACACATCATTTGCACCAGTCTCTATCACATTGATCAAAACGCCAAGGTATGCATCATTCTCGTCATACACATTCATATCGATTAAATCTGCAATAAAATACTCGTCACGCCCTAGTTTAACAGCATTCTCTCTTGTCACATACAACGATTTTCCTTTATATCGTTCAATATCATTAATACTGTCTAAATCCTTAAATTTTAAGATAACAAACTGTTTGAAAAACTTTACACTTTCAATTTCAAGAGATATTTTTTCTTTGCCAGTATCCAAAAGTACTTCTTTTAATTTTTTAAAACGTTTCGCATCGTCCGTAGTGGGAAATACTTTAACTTCTCCCCGAATACCATGTGTCTGTGAAATAATTCCCACTTGTAATAAATCTTCCATGAATCCTCCATTACTTCTGTTACAGTATGGGTCTGTACACGCAAATATTCAAAATGGGTGTTCTCTCGAACACCCATTCTTCAAACAATTTCAACATCAACCTTAAGATTGTCTTTAGAAGATGCTGCCTTGACAACAGAGCGAATCGCTTTTGCGATTCTTCCTTGCTTGCCAATAACTTTCCCCATATCAGTCGGTGCTACATGAAGTTCCACTGTAATATTTTTACCATTTACTTTCTCTGTAACTACGACCTCATCTGGGTTGTCTACCAAAGCCTTAGCAATTACTTCAACTAAATCCTTCATATCCACACCTCCAGGAGTGTTCAATAGATCTTATCTATTTTTCAATACCTGCTGCCTTGAAGATCTTTGCAACTACCTCTGTAGGCTGTGCGCCGTTTGAGAGCCATTTCTTAGCTAATTCTTCATTTACTTTAAACTCACTTGGATCTGTATTGGGATTGTATGTTCCAATCTCTTCAATGCACTTTCCATCTCTGGGCGATCTGGAATCTGCTACAACAATTCTATAAATAGGAGCTTTCTTCCGACCCATTCTTGTTAATCTGATTTTTACTGCCATGTTCTTTCACCTCATAAATCTTTCTTTTCTTTTTATTGTTTTTATATCAGTCAAACGCATACTGTTTTAACAGTTGATTCTTGCGTCTGTGGACTTATATCGGGCAGGAAAGCCTGCTCGCTGCGTCTGTGTGTCATCAAAAAGGAAGTTTAAATTTTCCCTTTTTGCCGCCAAATCCTCCTCCCATCATACCTGGGATTTGTTTCATCATCTTCTGCGATTGTTCAAATTGTTTGATAAACCGATTGACCACGGAAATATCGACTCCTGCACCTTTTGCAATCCTGTGCTTGCGGCTGGGATTTAACAATTTGGGATCTTTTCTCTCCGCAGGTGTCATAGATAATACTATCGCTTCGATATGGGCAAGCTGTTTGTCATCAATTGCTGATTCGATATCGCTTGCTTTCATTCCCATTCCTGGAATCATCCCAAGAATACTTGACAGGCCACCAAGTTTTTTCATTTGATTCATGCTTTCGAGATAATCCTCAAAATCAAACTTGCCTTTTTTTAGGCGTGATGCCATCTCCTTTTCTTTGTCGGCATCCATATCAAGGTTTGCTTCTGCAACCTTATCTATCAGAGTAAGAACATCCCCCATTCCCAAAATACGATTTGCCATTCTGTCTGGATAAAATTGTTCTATGTCCGAAAGCTTTTCGCCTGTACTCACAAAAATAATTGGCTTACCCGTAACGGCCTTTACAGAAAGCGCTGCACCGCCTCTAGTATCTCCATCCATTTTGGAAAGAATAACTCCGCTTACACCTACTTTTTCATCAAATTCTTTTGCTACATTGACCGCATCTTGTCCAGTCATAGCATCTACTACCAAAAGTGTTTGATGAATTTCAATATTTTCTTTGATCTCCTGCAGCTCAGCCATCATATCTTCATCAATATGCAAACGTCCCGCAGTATCTATAATAACGATGTTATTGTTGTTTTTTGAGGCATGTTCCAAAGCTGCCTTTGCAATATCAACTGGTTTATGGTTCGAACCCATCGAAAAGAAATCTACCTGTTGTTTGTTTGCGTTTACATTTAGCTGTTCTATGGCAGCAGGACGGTAAATATCACAGGCAACAAGCAATGGCTTTTTCCCCTTTAATTTCAGTTTTCCAGCAATTTTAGCCGCCGCTGTTGTCTTACCTGCACCCTGTAAACCACACATCATAATAACGGTTGTTGCTTTACCTGGCTGCAAAACAAGCTCTGTTGTTTCTGAACCCATCAAGGCTACCATTTCTTCATTAACGATTTTGATAACCATTTGTCCTGGATTTAAGCCATTCATCACATCAGCGCCAACTGCACGCTCTTCCACGGACTTTACAAATTGTTTCACAATCTTGAAATTTACATCAGCCTCCAAAAGAGCCATTTTCACTTCTTTGAGCGCTGTTTTAACATCTGCCTCGGTCAGGCGGCCTTTACTTTTTAAATTCTTGAAAACGTTTTGTAATTTCTCTGTTAAGCTTTCAAATGCCATTGAATCAAAGCTCCTCTATAATCTCATTTGACAGTTGTTTAATCTGCGCATCATCCGTTAGACTGTTGATTTGTTGAATGGTTCGCTTAATCTTGGCAAACTTTTCAACAAGGTGAAGTTTGTTCTCATAGTCTGCTAATGTTTTGTCACAGCGTTTTATCAAGTCATGAACTCCTTGCCGGCTAATGCCTTGCTCGTCTGCAATTTCACTCAAAGACAAATCATGAAACACCGCATCTTCATAAATCTTTTTTTGATGCTGTGTCAGAAGCTCCCCATAAAAATCATAAAGCATTCCTTTGTACTCAAGCTTTTCCAGCCCAACTACCGCTTCTTGAGCGGCTAACTCATTGCTTTTCATGGTGTCTTCCTCCACTTCCTGTGTCATACGACTTTACCAGGATACTATAGAAATTCGAAAGTGTCAAGTGTTTTTTCTTTACGAACTTTCGTTCGCGTTGTTTCATTTTGTGTTATCCTTGTTTATATCAATACTGCTGCCAGATAGGGTACTTTTATCATGGTCTATCTTTTTCCGTCGTTCTTCTCGAATTTGTCACAGAATTGCCACAGCAATTATGATATAAACGACCGTCTGAATGGTTCCGTCCTGCTTCCACTGCTTGCAGTAGATTTCTGTCATATCGCCTTTTGGAAATATTGCAATGCTGCCATCCATTGGAACATCGTTCGGGGAAACCATGGAAACATCATTTACGACTTTTCCGACTAACCCTTGTGCCTGTTGCGGAATCTGTGGCATTTGCTGTTGTTGCAATCCCTGCTGGTACTGTTGCAACTGTGCTAACCTGTCCATATATGGATTTTGCATGGGCATAGGCTGGTTGAAATTGTTTTGATATGGATTAATCTGCGGAACTGCATAATTCTGGTAAGGCTGCACCATCAAGATATCTCCTTTCATATTCTGTAAATTTATGTTTAATGCCGTCTACCCTGTCGATTTCAAGCAAAATGTCTGTTTCATCTTGCGAAATATAGGATTGTGGCATTGATATTGTTATAGGGCTAAAATTCATCAACATTCTGCATTTCTCCGTCCGATGATTCAGATAAAATATCTTCTATCGTTGCGTAGGGGGTTACTTGCTGTATGTCAATCAAAATTTTTTCAAATATACCTTTTGCTGTAGACAGATACCCTACGGGAATATTTGCCGTTTCGGGTTCTGAATAAAATCGTCTTTCAAAATTGTTCATGGGATTACCTCCTCATGCCTTAATTTTTGCACAAAAATAAGAGAGATACCATTTCTGATATCTCCCTAAAAACTGTCATAAAACTGTCACCTCGTTGCGGTAGGTGTTATCCTGCCGCCTGTTCTTTACATGATTGCATATCCTGCGTCCCTGTCACTTGCGCCGTTCTGAATGGCTATGTTATAGCGGATTGCGTTTCTTTCGTCTCTGATTTCACGAATCCGTTTAAGTTGCGGCCATGTTACCAGTGCGCCTATACAATAAGCCGATTATAAAAGGTTTTCAACTTCCTCAATACGTTCTTCGATTTTTTCCAGTGCGTTCCAGTCGTCATTTTCTCGTGCCTCAATCTCAATACACTTAAGATGGTCATACATGCTCATAAGGTTGAAGTGTTCGCTTTCGTTTACTCTGTATTTTTTCATATCTTCCCTTCTTTCTCCTGGCACAACCCCGCCGGGTGGGTGGTGTGGTTATTTTCTATTTAGAAGTTCCCAGTTATCAACTTCTGAATCTGTCTTATCTTCATTCCAAATTTTTAAAACCCGAAATCCGTTTCCTCTTAAATCCTGTGCAAATTCAGACTGTGTTCTATATTCATTTGAGCGGAATATCTTTAGATTTCTCGTTGCTCTGTTTCTTGATAATGCTGTTCTTATCATTTTCCATATCCTCCGTTCCTTTGATAATCCTATATCAGCATCTAACGTTAGATATATCAATGAGCAGAATCAATAAACTAACGTTAGATTTATTGTGCATATCTAACAATAGATACAAAATAAATTATGTGGTATGCTTATGTGGGAGGTGGTGTCATGGCAATGAGCCAACAGGAAAAGACGGATTATAAGCGAAAATTTAACGAAGAAAAATATGATAGAGTGGGATTGTATCTGAAACAGGGAGAAAAAGAACGCTGGCAAGCGGCGGCAGACCAGCAGAATATCAGTTTGAGCGAATTTATCAAGCGATGCGTAAATGAAAAAATCTCCCACGACAAGGGATAGCAGTGATATGGATAAAAGGAATTATAGAATGGCAGTTGCCGGTAACAGATGATTTACTGAAGGGAACAGGATATAAGATACACGGAAATACAAAAATACATTGTTATTACAACGGAAATGCCTTGTGTTCGTCAAAATATTGGTTAGCTCCACGAAATTTTGAAACTACAGAATTTGGCGAAAAAGACATTGATACACACCCGGAGTATTTTTGTAAAAAGTGTGTAAAAAAATTTAAGAAATTAAGAGATTTAGAGGGGCGGCAGTGATGCCGCTCTTTTGGCTTATAAAGTTGAAATCATATCCATCTTTACTTTTATATTTTTAATGCACCTGTCAACCGTCCAGGTAGACATTTGCATAAAGCCAGCAATCTTAATTACAGAATAATTCTTTGTGAGCATATCAAAAATCTGTTCTTCATCTTCCGTCAAATTTATCTTGCCTTTATATTCTTCTGACTGTACTTTTGATAAAACTTAAATTCATAGAAATACCTCCTATGAATCTATTATAAAATAAAAAAGACCTATAACAGTCGGATATAGGCTTGATAATGGGTGCGCAATGGTCGCGCAAAGGAAACTGTATCATTTGGCTCTTTTCTTCTGCACCATTTACACCATTTTTACACCAATTTGTAATTTAATTATATGGAAATATAAGCTAATATATGTTAGTTAAAATCTGTGAAAGTCCTTGTTTATGCGGTTACATGATGTTATATTAAATAATATGTAATTATATGATTTTAACTAAATTATAATTGCCCTTATGAGGGTTCGTAACATGAGGGAAAAGGATATAACAAAAGGGAAAGTCTAAGGGCAAACTCACTTGCTATAAATTTAGTATTTTCAAGGGTTTGCGGACTTTTTGAAGATAAGATATAACAGTTATTAAATGTTATAAATTAGGTCTTATCAGAATTCCAGTTTGTCATACTGAAAAATCGGAACTTGAGGAGAAAATAAAAAATGATTTCTGCAATTTATGACAGGCGAAGCACAAGGAAATTTATAAATAAACCTATATCCCATAAAGATATTACAGATATTATCCAAAGTGGAATAAAAGCCCCTTCTTCTAAAAATAGACAACCTTGGAAATACATTGTGATACAAGGAAATGCAAAAGCAGAAATGTTAAAAGTTTTCCGTCAGGGAATTGAGAGGGAAGAAAACGATAGCGCATTGTTGCCAGAAAGTAAACAGCACATAGCGGCGGCAAAATACACTGTTGACATAATGGAAGAAGCGCCAACCATAATTTTTGTTGTGAATTCACTGGGGAAAAGTATTCTGTCAGAATTAACACCAGAAGAACGTGTTTATGAAATCTGTAATATTCAGTCTATAGGCGCTTCTATACAAAATATGCTTCTTGCCGCTACTGAAAAAGGAATCGGCAGCCTTTGGATATGCGATATTTATTTTGCATATTCAGAACTGTGCAATTGGCTGGGGAATGACGGACAGCTTATTGCAGCTATTGCATTTGGTTATCCAAATGAATTTCCTAAAGAAAGACCCCGCAAGAAGATTGATGATATAGTTGAATGGAGAAACTAATTTGTCAGAGTGACAATTTTCAGTTTATCCCGGAAGCCGGAGAATAGGGAACCCGGCTTTTTTGTGTACAGGCAAATAGAAAACCCTTCCCCCGGAAAGAGAGCTTAGCCGTACTTCGGACCCACATCATCAATTACGTCAAAACCCGCGAGGTCTATACGGCCTACCGTAAGGCGGGGTATTCCAAGAAATTTTTAGCGGAACATGAAGCGGATATTTTGCTCCACAAGGCGGCAAAGCAGGCATTTGACGATTTGGGTATCAAGAAGCTGCCCACCGTCAAGAGCTTGCAGGCCGAGTACGCAACATTGTTGGAAGGAAAGAAAAAAGACTATGCCGAGTACCGGCAATCCCGCGAGGAAATGCGGGAACTGCTAACCGTAAAAGCCAATGTGGACCGGCTGATGGGATACGGGGAGGAACGCGCAGCCACAGAATGAAATTCTGTGTTCAAAGGTCATGCCATCCGCACCGACGGTATCCCTCGCCCTGAACAATCCGCTTAGAAATCCCATAGGAACCACGCTCCTTTCCGAAAAACGGACAGACAGAAGGCACCGCCGAAGCGATGCCCTTCTGCCTGCCACGCCCTATTTAGTTAAATTGTATAGTCCACGCGGCATAAGAAAAGCACCCGCCATTTCTGACAGATGCCCTCCTGTTCAGTATTCTATTTCTGTTTCACTTAGCTGTCTGCGGATA
>CAJUKA010000033.1:15458-39161 GCA_910586585.1 uncultured Lachnospiraceae bacterium | reverse complement strand
CCCGAAAAATAAAGGTTTAGAAATAAAAATAGGGTAGTAGATTTGACACTACCAATTATAAGATGGAGGTTAGTGGAATGAAGAATGAAATGCGTATTGAATTTGATGCCATATCAGAAAATGAAGGGCTTGCGCGTGTAGTGATAGCTGCTTTTGTCTCAAATGCAGATCCAACGGTCGAGCAGGTTGAGGATGTGAAAACCGCAGTATCTGAAGCTGTCACCAATGCGATTATTCATGGATATAAAGAACAAGGAGGCCGTGTAGTAATGCAAGCAAGGCTTTCTGAAGAAGGAGAACTGACAGTGGATATCATGGATGAGGGAGTAGGAATCGCTGACGTAGAGCAAGCGATGCAACCGCTGTTTACAACTGGACCAGAGAACGAACGTTCTGGAATGGGTTTTTCATTTATGGAGGCATTTATGGACGGGCTGCATGTACAAAGCAGCTTGGGAAAAGGAACCCATGTACATATGTGGAAGCGTTTTGAATGCAGCCAGGCGCAGTCTGCCCCTATTTTGCAGGCAGCAGTGTGGAACAGAAGCAGGTTGTAAATTATGGAAGAGAAAGAACTGTTTATAAGGGCACAAAACGGAGAAAGGGAAGCAAGGGAACAGCTTTTTGGGGAAAATGCAGGGCTTGTACATCATGTGGTAAAACGATTTATAAACAGGGGCGGCGCGGAAGCAGAGGATTTGTTTCAGATTGGCGCTATGGGGCTGCTAAAAGCAATAGAAAAATTTGATGTAGAATATGGGGTATGTTTTTCTACATATGCAGTTCCGCTGATTATGGGGGAGATACGCAGATTTTTGAGAGATGATGGGATGATTAAAGTCAGCAGAAGCATCAAGGAAAACAATAGAAGGCTGAAATGGATTCGCGAAGAACTGCAGCAAAAGACAGGCAGAGAACCTACGATATCAGAATTGGCACAGGCGTCAGGGATTGCAACGGAAGATATTTTGACGGCGCTTGATGCCGGACGGGAAGTTGAATCAATTTATAAGACGGTGTATGAATCGGATGGTAATGAGGTGCGTTTGATGGACATGCTGGGCAGCGAAGGAGAAAGCGAGGAAATTGTAAATCGACTGCTTTTGGAAAATCTGATAAATAGATTGGATGAGCGGGAAAAAACGCTAATCAAACTGCGGTATTTTGAAAACAAAACACAAGTGCAGGTTGCAGGGGATTTGGGAATGAGTCAGGTGCAGGTAAGCCGCATGGAGAAAAAGGTATTGCTTCGGCTTCGTCAGGAAGCAATGGCATAACACATTAATGCAATAGTGTGCTTGAAAGAGATAGTCTATAAAGTTTCATAGAGAAGATGCCGATATTATGATAAAGGAGCATTGTGGGGAAGGGAAGCCCTATGTTTAGTGTGCATATTATAAAGAAAGGTTGGTATCATTATGAATGGAATCGATTATAACTCATTTTTGAGCAATACTGGACTTTTTTCGAATCAGGCAGCAAATAAGGATGAGGCAAGCATTTTTACTGGTGCAGTGAATAGAAGAGCAAAAAGCAGAACAACTGAGGACAAGAGGCAGACAAACGCTGACCGCGATACATATGAGTACAGCGGACAGGTTCGTGATGTTCAGGCTGGATACAGCAGACCAAAGCGTACAGAGCAGACAAATGACAAAGGATACAAGCCAGTTGATTCCAATGGTATACAGGAAGGTATCAAACTGAGTGATTCCGCAAAAAATCTGCTTGATGAACTGAGAGAAAAATATGGCAACATGGATATCACGGTAGCGGAATGGTCTACAGATGAGGAGCAGGATTACTATGCAGCAAAGACTTCAAAGGAGTACAGTGTATTGATTAATCCGGAGCTTCTTGAGAAGATGGCAGCAGATGAGTCTGTTAGAGCACAATATGAATCTGTTCTTGGTGGAGCAGGAGACAAGTTAGAAGAACTGAAGGAAGGTCTTGGTGACGATGCAGATAAGGTAGAAGGTTTCAGTATTACAATGGATAAAGATGGAAAGATATCCTATGCAGTGAAACTTTTAAAGGAAATGAACGAGAGCAGCCAGGCAGACAAGAAGGCGAATGCGTCCAAAACGCAGCAGGATCGTATTGAGGAGAAGCGTGCTGAGAGGAAACGGCTGGAAAAAGAGCGCGTTGAGAAGATTGAGGAGAAAAAGGTCGAGAAAGAAAAAATCGAGGCTGACTCCATAGATGAGCTTATCAAAGCAATCAAGGCAAAACTGTATCCAGATCAGTACGACAAGACAGAAGAATCAGACGAAAATACAGAGACAGAAACTACAATGTAGAAATCATTTAAAAAAATTGAGCGTGTTGGCGTTCAATTTTTTTATTGATTTCTATTAGAGCGTGTTTGAAATATGCTCTGGAAATCCCCTGCTCAATTTTAGTTGTCTTTTTGTAGATAAGTGATATAATGTACATGTATGCAGCAGATGAAAGAATAGCGTGAACAAAATAGGCATTTTTCATTTCAATTTGAGTCGCAGCAAAGCTGCGGCATCGCATGGAGGATAGTATGACGTGAAAATAATTATTGCAGGTGAAGGAAAAGTAGGTGCACTGCTTACGAAACAACTCTCAGCAGAAGGATATGATCTGACGCTGATTGATGCGGACATTACAGTGCTGGAGTCGAGTGAGGGGCGCTATGATGTTATAACAGTACAGGGAAACTGTGCATCAATGGAGACATTGGATCAGGCTGGAGTGAAGGAAACAGATTTGCTGATTGCACTCACAAATGCAGATGAAGTTAATCTGCTTTGCTGTATGACAGCACATGGAATGAATCCATATATACATACAATAGCGCGTATTCGAAATCCGGAATATATGGAACAAGTATATGAAATGCGGGAACTTTTTGCCCTTTCTATGATGGTAACACCAGAAAGACAAGCGGCTGCAGAAATAGAACGGCTTTTGAAATATCCAGGCTTTTTGAAGCGGGATACCTTTGCAAAAGGCAGGGTGGAAATCGTAGAACTTCGCATTGATGCCAATCATAAACTGCGCAATATAGCACTGAACGATTTGGACAGCATTGTAAAATGTAAGATTTTGATATGTACGGTTATCAGAAATGGAAAGGCGATAGCGCCAGGCGGTAATTTTGTACTGCAGGAGGGAGATCGTATCTTTGTTACTGCTCCTGCCGCAACACTTACGGTTCTTCTTAAGAATCTGGGAATTATTACGCATAAAGTGAAAAGAGTAATCTTGTGCGGCGGCGGAAGGGTAAGCTATTATTTGGCACAGGCGCTTTTGAAGAATGGGATTGATGTACAGATTGTGGAGCAGGACAATGAGAGGTGTGTTCAGCTTGCGAAATTACTGCCGCAGGCGTCTATAATACATGGCGATGCTACCAAAGAATTTCTGCTTGATAATGAAGGCATATCGGACTGTGATGCATTGGTTACGCTGACAGGTATGGATGAAATGAATATTATTATATCGCTCTATGGGAGCAGCTGTCGTGTGCCACAGATTATCACAAAGCTTGGAAGGCTGGAAAATAACACAATATTGGATGCGCTTCCGCTTGGCAGTATTATCAGTCCCAAGGAACTTTGCTGCAACAATATTGTGCGGTATGTGCGCGCTATGAATCAGACAGGCGCAGCGCTCGCGATACATACGATTGCAGATGGTCAAACCGAAGCGCTGGAGTTTGAGGTGGATGAAAATACGCTGTATTGCGGTATACCATTAAAAAGGCTTAAACTCAAAAAAAATGTATTGATTGTTTGTATCACGCATGGTTCACAGCTTGAAATTCCAAATGGTGATTCAAGTTTCCGCGAAGGCGATACTATGATTGTGGTGACAGGAGTAGACAGAGTGATATATCAGCTAAACGACATTTTTGATGATTGAGGATAGAAGGGGAATATGAATTACAAAATGATGGGCCGGTTTATCGGGCATATTTTGGTGGTTGAGACGATTTTTATGATACCGGCATTATTGATAAGCCTGTTCAAAAAGGAAAAGATGGCAGGTATTGGATTTGCCGCAAGTATTGGTATTATTTTATTTTTTGCACTGCTTTTGATAGTCTTTAGCAAAGGAAGCAAAAAAAGTTTCAAAGCAAAAGAAGGACTTGTATGTGTGAGCATTAGCTGGATTGTAATGAGTCTTTTGGGATGTCTTCCTTTTTATATTTCCAGAGAAATTCCGTCTTATGTGAATGCTTTATTTGAGACGGTATCTGGGTTTACGACAACAGGGGCATCGATCCTGTCTGATATCGAAGGGCTTTCGATGGGAATTATTTATTGGAGGAGTTTTACGCACTGGTTAGGCGGCATGGGAGTGCTTGTATTTGTGCTGGCAGTAGGAGCATCTGGAGAGAGCAGCAAGGGATTTACCATGCACTTGCTGCGGGCGGAGAGCCCTGGACCACAGGTTGCAAAGCTGGTACCCAAAATGAAAAAGACAGCGGAGATTTTGTATATCATTTATGTTATTCTCACGATCATAAATATTTTATTTTTGCTGTTGGGTAACATGCCGTTGTTTGATGCTGTCTGTACTGCATTTGGTACGGCAGGCACGGGCGGATTTGGTATTAAAAATGATAGTATTGCAGGGTACAGCCCTTATATACAGAATGTATGTACGGTATTTATGCTGCTGTTTGGCGTGAATTTTAGTTGTTATTATATGCTTTTGATACGGCAGTTTACAAGTGTGCTTAAAGACGAAGAACTGCGGTTCTATTTGGCTACGGTGCTTGGAAGTATAGTGCTTATCACTTTAAATGTCAGAGGATATTATGATACACTTGGGGAAACAATCCGGCACGTGGCGTTTCAGGTATCAAGTATTGTTACCACAACAGGGTTTGCAACGACGGATTTTGACTTGTGGCCGTCCTTTTCCAAGGCGATTATTATTGGGCTGATGCTGATTGGTGCAAGCGCCGGCAGTACAGGCGGCGGTTTTAAATGTGCACGCGTGTTAATTATTATAAAGAGTCTCCGCAGAAACCTGCGTCGTGCCATTTCGCCGCAAAAGGTGCAGGTAGTAAGAATTAATGATCGGATGATTGATGAAAAAGTATTAGAAAACACCAATGCATACCTTTCGGCATATGTACTGATAATATTTATGAGTTTTATTTTGGTTTCAATGGATTCGTTTTCTGTAACAACCAATATTACCGCAGTAATATCCTGTTTTAACAATATTGGCCCAGGGCTGGAAGCAGTCGGACCAACTTGCAACTTTGGAAATTACAGCATTTTGTCAAAGCTGGTACTGATTGTAGATATGCTTGCAGGCAGACTTGAGATATTTCCGATATTAATTTTGTTCTCCAGAAGTACATGGGGGATTTCCACCAGAAGATTTAGGATATGGAGATAATGATGAATCAGAACCAGACACCGCTTTTGGATTCCATAACGGATTTTATAGAAACGAAACCAGCATATTTCAGAATACCAGGACACAGATTGGATAGAGGTATCAGTCCGCGCTGGACGAATAAGGTAGGGAATGATATTTTTGCCTATGATGTGACAGAGACGCCTATGACAGATGATTTGCACAGTCCCAGAGAGGCAATTTATCAGGCACAGAAATTGTATGGGGAATTGTATGGGGCAGATCGGAGCCTTTTTCTTGTAAATGGAAGCACTTGTGGAAATGAGGCGATGATTTTAAGCGCTGCCTGTGAGGGAGAATCTGTTATGATTGCGCGCAACGCCCATAAATCAGCCATGATGGGGCTTATCTTATCTGGTGCAAAACCTGTTTATGTGATGCCAGAGGTGCTTGATGAATGGGGAATACAAGGGGGAATTACGCCTTTGGCGGTCAAAGACTGTTTTGCCAAAAATCCAGACTGCAAAGCGTTGTTCCTTGTAAGTCCTAGTTATTATGGGGTGTGTTCCGATTTAGCGGCGATTGCGGATATTTGTCATGAATATGGCGCACTTTTGCTAGTAGATGAGGCGCATGGAGGGCATGTCTATTTTCATGACAGTCTTCCTATGGGTGCCTTGGCAGCAGGAGCAGATATGTGCGTGCAGAGTATGCACAAGGTAACAGGGGCATTGACGCAAAGTTCGGTACTGCATATCAAACACCATGGAGTTGGTGTGGCGGCATTGGAAAAAGCAGCAGAAAATTTGCACCTTGTACAAAGTACAAGTCCAAGTTATCTTTTGATGGCATCGCTTGACTGTGCGCGATATGAACTTGCTATGCATGGAATAGAGATGATGGACAAGGCGTTAGAACTTGCAGACTGGGCAAGAGAACAAGTGAATGCAATCGATGGATTTCGATGCATGGATAGATGTGTGTCAGAACGGGCAGGCATCCAGGATTTGGACAGGACGCGTCTGGTGATATCTGCAAGTAGTATAGGGCTGACAGGATATGCGTTGGAAACGCTTTTATTTGAACAATATGCAGTCAATATGGAGCTGTCAGATTATCATAATGTGCTTGCGATTGTTACCTATGCGAATGAAAAAGAGGATTTGGCCAGGCTTGTAGAGGCATGTTCAGAGATTAGCAGAATTTACACAAAGGGTACAACTGTATATAAAAAACAAGATTTTTTGCAGACAGTGCAGTTTCCAAAACAGGTATTGACTCCACGCAGAGCATATTTTTCAAAAACGAAAAAAATTCCCTGGAAAAATGCGGTTGGAAAAATATCGGGGCAGATGATTGCACCTTATCCACCGGGAATACCAATACTCTATCCAGGGGAGCAAATCAGTGAACAAGTATGGGAATATATTGAGTTTTTCAGACGTTCAGGCCGGCACATGCATGGCACAGACAGCAAAGGGAATCTGGATGAAATAAAAGTGATTGATGAATAATAATTGAATAATTGTAAATGATAACCACGTATAAGAAGAAAATGTATGCTTGAAGTCTCTTGAACATACATGAAAAAGAAAGGCGTGGTTATTTTTGTGGCAAATGTAGTCTTGTATCTTATGGCAAAACAAAATGTGGCACTTGCAAAGGAAGAGGTAGAGTTAAACGATGTGGCAAGTATCTATTGTGAGGATAAAACAATCAGTGCCAAGGCAAAAGCGATAAAAGTGCATCGGTTTCGAAATGATTCCTCGCCTAGAGTTGTGGTCAGCATCTTGAAAATCATTGAACAGATTACAAAATTGTGTCCAGGAATCACGGTGGAAAGTATTGGGGAAACGGATATTATTATCGAGAAAGCTTCCATGCAGCATGATAAGCCAAGTCAGAAAAAAGGTCCAATGGGAGTGCTCAAACTTATCTTTGTAGCGTTGATTTGTTTTTTTGGATCGGCATTTACGATTATGGCGTTTCATAATGATGTCGGGCTGCCGGATGTTTTGAGCAGAATTTATGAACTGGTGATCGGAACGGAATCAGATGGATTCACGGCAATTGAGATTTCGTATTCTATTGGGCTGGCGGCAGGTATCATTATTTTTTATAACCATATTGGCGGCAAAAGACTTACTTCTGATCCGACACCGCTTGAGGTGGAGATGAGAAATTATGAGCGTGATGTAAATCAGGCGATTGTGGAAACAGCAGACAGAGAGAAGCTTGAAGAGGACGTGGATTAGATGATAGGACAGATGGCGTTGATATGGGTAATGGGGCTTAGTTCAGGACTGATGGTATCGGCGGGGGTTTTTACAGTACTCTTTGTAGTTGGGCTGGTGCCGCGTTTTGCAGGAAGAACAGATACAGCAAAATATGAAATTTTTTATGAAGAATGTTTGATATTTGGTGCGGTTTTGGCAGATATCGTGAGTGTGTTTCCAATTCAGGGCTCAATAGGAATGTTTTTCAAACAGGTCCCCTTTGCGGAGACTCTGCTGACGGTTTTGTTAGTATTTATAGGAATTTTTGCTGGAATCTTTGTAGGGTGTCTTTCGATTGCACTTGCGGAGGTACTTGATGGAATTCCAATATTTGCAAGGCGCATCAAGCTGAAAATGGGTGTAAGTATTGCGGTTCTTGCGGTGGCGCTTGGAAAAGTAGCAGGAGCGCTTTATTATTTTATGAATGGATTCTTTGAGGGAATTTAGGGAGGACTGACATGGCAACAGAACAAAAAAAAGAAGAATATCAGGAGTATGTGAAACAGAATTCACCAAAAACAAATCTGCCATTGCAAATGGGGAAAGCTTTTATTATGGGAGGCGTTATTTGCTGTATTGGACAGTTTATTGTGAATTTTGCAGCGAACAATTTTGGAATTGACAAAGAAACATCCGCGAGCTGGTGTTCTATGATATTGATTCTTTTGAGTGCGGTATTAACAGGATTTAATCTATATGGAAAACTGGTAAAATGGGGTGGTGCAGGGGCGCTTGTGCCCATTACAGGTTTTGCAAATTCGGTGGTTGCTTCTGCAATTGAATATAAGACAGAAGGTCAGGTATATGGAATTGGATGCAAAATTTTTACGATTGCAGGACCGGTGATTTTGTATGGTATTTTTACAAGCTGGTGTCTTGGCATTGTGTATTGGTTTGGAAAAATGATTGGATTATTATAAAAAGATAACGATAGTATAGGCAAAAAAATTGAGCGTGGTGGCGCTCAATTTTTTTGTACATGGGTATTCAGAGAAGCATATCAGCGAAAGCTCTTTATCCAATTAATGAGAGAATCATGATATACATTGTCAGTGACATCTTTTCGCATTTGGTCAGTGACACATCCGTTTTTCTCCATAATTGCAAGAATTGCTTCCTGCAGCCCGGCTATTTTGCCTTTTTCAAAAGCTTCTGTATATTCGGAGCTTTCAGCGCTGGCAGTGTTCTGCGCAGCAGGCTGTTCTGCAGTAGGATTCGTTTCTTTTGCAGGACAAGAAGCAGGTTCTATTGTATTCGTTTTGTCGGCTGCCTGTATTTGCGCTTCCTTTTTTTCAGTGTCTTTTGCTTCATTGGAAACAGGTGTTTCAACAACTGGCGAAACGGGAACAACGATCTTGTCAGTATTTTGGTCTGTGACAGGAAGCCAGATATCCCCAGAGTTTGCCTTGACATTTACGCAGATTGTCCCGTTTTGTACATTGACTTTTTCTCCGGAGAGTGCGCCGATATATTCAGAAACGTTTCCGGCAGGTACTGTCATAACAAAGTCACTGTCATCATTGTTAACGGTAATGACAACGCTTTGACCATCAAAATTTCGCGAGAATGCGTACTGACGGTTGGTTAGTTTCAGCTCTTTGTAATCACCATAGGACAACACTTTTGATTGCTGCCTGATATGCCCCAGTGCGGCAATGAGTGATGTGCAAGGATTTTTTGTGGCAGCGTCTTTGTAGTCGTCTATGTTTAATGCAGGACGAAGCGATGCATCAGAGTATTTTTCTTTTCTGCCTTCGATACCAAATTCAGAACCATAATATAAAGAAGGTATTCCGGGAAGGGTATAGAGCAGAATGTGCACAGGTGCAAAGTGTGCTTTATTATTCAGTTTTGTATAGATGCGCTCTACATCGTGGTTGTCCACAAAATTATAAAGTTTGAATCCATTGAGATTGTTTCCGCCCATTTCGTATAAACGCCGTACAGTGTGGGCAATCTCAAAGAAGTTGTGGTCATTATGGCCTGAATAAAAAGCCTTATGCAACTGGTAGTTGGTTACAGAGTGGAGTGTCCCTTCGTTTACCCAACGGGAATAGTCTCCATGAATAACTTCACCCATCAGCCAGAAATCCGGCTTTACAGTATTTGCAACATGCCGAAGTGCCTTCATAAAATCAAAATCAAGTACATCTGCTGCATCAAGACGAATTCCGTCAACATCAAACTCACTGACCCAAAAGCGGATGACATCACAGATATAATCCCGCACAGCAGGATTTCTTTGGTTTAACTTTACAAGCAGGTTGTAACCGCCCCAATTGTCATAACTAAATCCGTCATTGTATTCGTTGTTTCCCCAGAAATTTACGTTGCAATACCAATCCTTGTAGGAAGAGCCTTCGCGTTTTTCTTTAAGATCTTTAAATGCAAAGAAGTCGCGGCCTGTGTGGTTAAAAACGCCGTCAAAAATTACTTTGATTCCCTTTTGGTGACATGCATCAACAAAGTTTTTTAGGTCCTGGTTGTCGCCGAGACGGCTGTCTAGCTTTTTGTAATCTGTCGTTTCATATCCATGACCAACGGATTCAAACAATGGTCCAATATATATGGCATTGCAGCCAATATTTTTGATATGCTCAATCCATGGGAGGAGTGTATTTAAACGATGTTCAGGTTCCCCATAAGAATTTTCCTTTGGTGCGCCTGTCAGCCCTAAAGGATAAATGTGATAAAATACTGCTTCATCATACCAAGCCATTTTATAGCCCCCTTTAATCTAATTTTGAAAATTTTACCTTTGTAAGTATATCATAAAAAATCAATCCGTGCATTATGAATTTATCAAGACTGTTTTTTATCCTGAATCTCGCCGTGAAGCTGCTGGAGCGATTTTACGTCTGCGTTTCCATTTTTCTGAACATACAAGATCCCTTTGGCAGTTGCTCTTGCAGCGGCAATGGTAGTCATATAGGGAACTCTTGCCTTGATTGCGGCCTTGCGCAGATAACTGTCATCATGAACACTGTCTTTTCCAACAGGTGAGTTAATAATCAAATCAATATTGCCATTTGTAATCAAATCCAGGATATTCGGTCTGCCCTCATGAAGCTTTTTGATAAATTCAGATTCGATTCCGGCTTCGGAGAGGGTTTCATGTGTTCCTCCTGTCGCAATAATTTTGAACCCGGCGTCGCGAAACAGGCTGGCAATTTCAACAACCTCCGGTTTGTCTTTTTTGTTAACAGAAATTAATACGGTTCCGCCAAGCGGCAGTTGTGTCTGCGTTGCTTCCTGAGCCTTGAAGAATGCTTCTCCATAATACGTAGACAAGCCTAAAACTTCTCCAGTAGAACGCATTTCTGGTCCAAGTACAGGGTCAACTTCCGGAAACATATTGAATGGGAAAACAGCTTCCTTTACGCCATAATAAGGAATCTCTTTTTCTGTAAGCGCAGGTACAGGTGAGGGGCGGGAAGTGATAGGAGCTGTTATAATATCTGTTGCAAGCGGCACCATGCGAATGTTGCAGACCTTGGAAACAAGCGGTACAGTGCGGGAAGCGCGCGGGTTTGCCTCAAGCACATACACTTTATTATTTTCAATCGCATATTGCATATTCATTAGTCCTTTTACATGCATTTCCTCCGCGATTTTTTTTGTGTATTCTTTGATGGTAGCAACATTTTCTTCTGTGATGTGAACAGAAGGAATGATACATGCGGAATCTCCAGAGTGTACGCCAGCAAGCTCAATATGCTCCATCACTGCGGGGACAAATGCATGTGTACCGTCGCTGATTGCGTCTGCTTCGCACTCAAGCGCATGGTTTAAAAACCGATCGATCAAAATTGGTCTGTCAGGGGTTACACCGACAGCGGCATTCATATAATTTTTTAAGCTGTCGTCATCATAGACTACTTCCATACCGCGTCCGCCAAGAACATAGGAAGGACGTACCATAACGGGATAACCAATGTTAGCGGCAATTGCAAGCGCTTCCTCAATGGTGGAAGCCATGCCGGATTCCGGCATAGGAATTTCTAATTTATCCATCATAGCGCGGAACTGATCCCGATCCTCTGCCAGATCAATTACAGCAGGAGAGGTTCCAAGAATTTTTACTCCGTTTTTTTCAAGCTCTGAAGCAAGATTGAGCGGTGTTTGTCCGCCAAACTGTGCAATAACGCCAAGCGGCTGTTCTTTTTGATAAATACTGAGCACATCTTCTAGTGTGAGCGGTTCAAAATAAAGTTTGTCGGAGGTATCATAGTCTGTTGAGACAGTTTCGGGATTGCAGTTTACAATGATGGTCTCAAAACCAAGTTTTTTGAGTGCCAGAGATGCATGGACACAACAGTAGTCAAATTCAATTCCCTGACCGATTCTGTTCGGACCGCCGCCGAGTATCATGATTTTGGGCTTATTGGTATTAACAGGATTTTTGTCTGGTGCATTGTAGGTTGAGTAATAGTAAGCACTATCAGGAGTACCGCTTACATGGATACCTTCCCAGCTTTCGATAACGCCAAGTTCGGTGCGCCTGGTTCGGATAGATTCTTCTGATATATTCAGAATTTGGGACAAATATTTATCAGAGAATCCGTTTTTCTTTGCAGAAATCAAAGCTTCATCAGATGGAAGAGAGCCTTTTGACTGAAGAAGCGCTTCCTCCTGCTTCACAAGTTCCTGCATCTGTTCTATGAAATAGTGTTTTACTTTTGTAATGTCAAAAATTTCATCTACAGATGCGCCCTTTCTGAGTGCCTCATACATAATAAAGTGGCGGTCACTTGAAGGATGGGCAAGCATGAGCAGCAGTTCCTGTTTGGTTTTGGTATTGTAATCTTTGGCAAATCCAAGTCCATAACGGCCTGTCTCAAGGCTTCTGATTGCCTTTTGGAATGCTTCTTTGTATGTTTTTCCAATACTCATTACCTCACCGACTGCGCGCATCTGCGTGCCGAGCTTATCCTCGACACCCTTAAACTTTTCAAATGCCCAGCGTGCAAATTTGATTACAATATAATCGCCGTCTGGAACGTATTTGTCCAGTGTTCCATATTTTCCGCATTCAATATCTTTTAAGGTAAGTCCGGCGGCGAGCATAGCTGAGACAAGCGCAATCGGAAAACCAGTTGCTTTGGAAGCAAGAGCGGAAGAACGAGAGGTTCTTGGATTAATTTCAATGACAACAATACGATCTGATACGGGATCGTGCGCAAATTGAACATTTGTTCCACCAATGACTTTGACAGATTCTACAATGCGGTATGCTTGTTCTTGCAGCCTCTTTTGGAGTGCTTCGGAAATCGTGAGCATAGGAGCAGAACAGAAGGAATCGCCAGTATGCGTTCCAAGTGGATCAATATTTTCAATAAAGCAGACGGTAATCATATTTCCTTCTGCATCACGTACAATTTCAAGTTCGAGCTCTTCCCAGCCAAGAATCGATTCTTCCACAAGCACCTGCCCGACAAGACTTGCTTGAAGACCACGCGCACAGACGGTTCTTAATTCTTCTTTGTTGTAAACAAGTCCGCCGCCGGCACCGCCCATCGTATAAGCAGGACGGAGAACAACAGGGTAGCCAAGTCTGTCAGCAATTTCAAGCGCTTCCTCCACACTATAGGAAACTTCACTTTTTGCCATTTCAATACCGATTGCATCCATTGACTTTTTGAATTCTATGCGGTCTTCGCCGCGCTCTATGGCATCTACCTGAACTCCAATAACCTGAACATGATATTTGTCAAGAATGCCTTCTTTTGCAAGTTCTGCACAGAGATTTAAACCAGATTGGCCGCCTAGGTTGGGAAGCAGTGCATCTGGGCGTTCTTTGGCGATAATTTGTTCGAGCCGACGGACATTTAATGGTTCAATGTAAGTAACATCTGCAATTTCTGGGTCGGTCATTATGGTCGCAGGATTGGAATTCACAAGAACAATTTCATATCCAAGCTTGCGAAGCGCTTTGCATGCTTGGGTTCCTGAATAATCAAATTCACATGCCTGTCCAATGATAATCGGTCCAGAGCCAATGATTAGGACTTTGTTGATATCTTCTCTTTTTGCCATAAATATCTCCTTATACGCTTTTCTATAAATATTACAATCTTATCACATTAATGATAGTGAAAAAACCATGCCACGTCAATTGCTAAGTTCGTTTTTCTTTTATTTTTAACGAATTGACATAAATTCCAAGAAATAACGGAAAAAAGGCATAAAACTGCAAAAAACAATTGGACAATATAGGCAGATAGTAGTATAATTTGACTATAATATTTGTGTCGGGGGCAGGATAAGGATTGTACAGAAGCGACCAAACGAGTATTCTTAGAAACACTTAAAACAAGGAGAAAAATGATATGCTAAAAGGATTGAACAAGTTACAAATCAAAGCCAGGCTCACAAGAGCTTTCATCATGGTTGCAGGTATTTTAGCGACGGTTGCAGTTATCATATTAGTGACTATGGTTGTTATGTCCAAAATTTATGCAGGAACTTTAGTTGATTATGGTTTCGCACAAGGGAATGTAGGAAGAGCGATGTCGCAGCTTGCAGATTCGAGATCGGCAATGCGCGGTATTATTGGATATGATAATCAAGATACCATTAACACCCTGCTTCAGGACCGCAAAGAGTACAAAGAAAATTTTGCAAAGGAATTTGAAAAACTTGAATCTTACATGGTTACAGAGGAGACGCAAAAATTGTACCGAGATGTTGAGGCGAGGCTTGTAGATTATTGGAATCTCGAAGAACAGATTATTAACCAAGGAGCTTCTGTTGACTTGATACAGTCCAAATTGGCCCAAGAAAGGGCAGTGAATGAGCTCATGCCTATATACGATGAGATTTATAAAAATCTGACACAGATCATGGAGGTCAAGGTAGACAGGGGCGAGGGCATATCTGATACACTGACAATAGTCATTATTATTCTTACTGTAGTTATTATTGGAACGATTATTTTTTCGATTGTATTTGCGCTGTCTTTGGGAAATGGAATTGCAAATAGCATTTGCGTTCCTTTGAAAAAGATTAAAGAGCGTTTGGATATATTTGCAAAGGGAGATCTTTCGTCCCCGTTCCCAACAGTAGATACCCAAGATGAACTTGCAGAGATGGTAGAAGTGACAGTTAATATGGCTGATTCGCTGCAGTTTATTATCAGTGATACGGCACATGTTCTGGAACGCATGACAAATGCAGACTTTACCGTTACAAGCGAAGACAGATCCAGATATGTAGGCGAATTTGAAGCAATATTGACATCTTTGCGTGCACTTAAGAGACAGATGACAGAGACGCTGCAGGCTGTCAGCGAGGCTTCCGCGCAGGTGGCAGCAGGTGCAAGCAATATGGCAGAGGCTTCCCAGAGTCTTGCAGAGGGTGCGACAGATCAGGCAGGTGCTGTTGAAGAAATGCAGGCAACGATAACAACGATTACGGATGATATCCGTGTATCTGCAAAACATGCAGGCGAGTCCTATGAACAGGCACATACATATGCGGAAGAAGCAGAGCGCAGCCATAAAGAAATGCAGGTAATGATGGAGGCAATGGCACGAATCAGCGATGCTTCACAGAAGGTTGGAAATATTATTTCTGATATAGAGGATATTGCATCACAAACAAATCTGCTTTCTTTGAATGCTTCTATTGAGGCTGCAAGAGCTGGTGAGGCAGGAAAAGGATTTGCGGTGGTTGCGGACCAGATTCGCCAGCTTGCTGAACAAAGTGCAAACTCTGCGGCAGAAACCAGAACATTGATTGAAACTTCTCTGAAAGCGATTTCAGATGGAAGCAGAACAGTGGATGTAGTGAATGTTTCACTGAACCGCGTTGTGGAAGGAATTGGCGTGATTGCTGCTTCCGCTAAACAGATTAGTGAAATGTCCAATAATCAGGCTGAGGCAATGAACCAGGCCGAAATGGGCGTCAGCCAGATTTCAGAGGTGGTACAGTCCAACTCTGCAACCGCGGAACAATCTTCTGCGACAAGTGAGGAGCTGTCTGCACAGGCGATGACATTGGATTCTCTAATCAGCAAATTCAAGCTGCCAAGCACTTTTTAGGTATACTTAACAGTCGGTGTATCAAGCACTGGCTGTTTTTCAATTTGCGGACACACAGAGAAATATATCAGCAGAAGCTGACAGGCGTCTGTCGGAGCGCGTAGAGGAAGCGGAATCTTCTACGCGGTTATAAGCTGCTAAGACGGCGCACAATGGAAGATTGAAGAGGAGAATAGAAATGGATTTGTTTGAATATATGAGAGATACGATAAAAGAAAAAGAAGCGCCTTTGGCTTCGAGACTTAGACCAGCCACATTAGACGAGGTGGTTGGTCAGTCACATATTATTGGCAAGGATAAACTTTTGTATCGGGCTATCAAGGCAGACAAGATACGCTCTGTTATTTTTTATGGCCCGCCGGGGACTGGCAAGACAACGCTGGCAAAGGTTATTGCCAATACAACAAGTGCTGAGTTTACACAATTAAACGCAACGTCAGCAGGCAAAAAGGACATGGAGGAAGTTATCAGCAGGGCAAAAGAGACGCTTGCGATGTATGCGAAACATACAATCCTTTTTATTGATGAGATACACCGTTTTAACAAGGGGCAGCAGGACTATCTTCTTCCATTTGTGGAGGATGGAACAATTATTCTGATTGGCGCGACAACAGAAAATCCATATTTTGAAGTGAATGGGGCGCTCCTCTCGCGGTCTATTATATTTGAGCTGAAACCACTTGGAAAAGAAGAGATTAAGGAACTGCTGCGGAGGGCTGTGTATGATGCGGAGAAAGGAATGGGAAGTTATAACGCCGAGATAGATGAGGAGACATTAGAATTTTTGGCTGAGATGTCAGGAGGCGACGCAAGATATGCGATCAATGCGGTTGAGCTTGGGGTAATGCCAACCAATCGAAGCGAAGATGGAAAAATTCATATTACGCTGGATGTGGCGCAGGAGTGCATTCAGAAAAGGCGTATCGCATATGATAAGAGCGGAGATAATCATTATGACACGATATCTGCATTTATTAAAAGTATGCGCGGTTCCGATCCAGATGCCGCAGTTTATTATTTGGCAAAAATGCTTTATGCTGGGGAACAGGTAGCATTTATTGCAAGACGCATAATGATATGTGCAGCAGAAGATGTGGGCAATGCAGATCCAATGGCGCTAAATGTTGCCGTAAGCGCGTCGCTTGCGGTGGAGCGGGTTGGGATGCCAGAGGCACAGATTATTCTGTCACAGGCGGCAGCTTATGTGGCGTGTGCGCCCAAAAGCAATGCAGCGTGCACCGCGATTTTTGCAGCAGGTGAAGAAATCAAAAAAAGTGGGAATTTGCCAATTCCAGCTCATTTGCAGGATGCACATTATAAAGGCGCTGCGAAATTGGACCGTGGAACAGGCTACAAGTATGCGCATGATTATAAAAATCATTATGTAGAACAGCAATATCTGCCGTATGAATTGACAGGAAAAAAATTTTATGAACCATCATGGAATGGATATGAGGCAAAAATCAGGGAGCATATGAAAAAAATCAAAGAAGAGGCAGCAAATGACAAGAAACTTTTTTAGGCTGAAAGATTTGCTGTAAAAAGATTCTTGTCAAAAAAGCTCTTCCATCAAATATTTGTAAATTTGCTGATTTTTTATGTACCAGTTATTACAGATGGATTCCGCCATATCTGCTGTAGGGACGGACAACTTGATATTGACAAGTTCTTCGTCCTTTTCCCTAGCAACTAATTCTGCTTCATATTCGCCGGAAGATGTCTTGTAAAAATTGGTGGTGATAGAAGCTTCGCTTTTCAGCTCCATATGTTTTTCTTTGAGGAAGGTATTGATATCATTGGTAATTGAGTCTCCAATGCGGCCGCCAAAGTAGGTCAGGGCGTCTTGTCCCTCTGGGGTAATAGAAAAATAAGTGCGGTTTCCAAGTGTGCTGCATTGAATCAGGGCAGAATCCTGTAAATCAGAAATAACTTGCTGCAGCGTGATATAATTGGTGTATTCTTTTTCAAGAATAAAGCTGCTAATCTGTGAGTAGGTCAGTTTGAAATTGACTCGGTTCAGCATATATAAAATGATTAATTTGTATAATGTTAATGGTTCTTGTACCATAAATTCCACACCTTTCCCTGCCATGTACCGCGTCGTTTTAGTTCCTGATGAAGCGTATTCAGCACGCGTCTTTTGTCCAGGCTCCACAGTGGTGCGATAAGCAGATTTTTGGGTCCGTCTCCTGTGATACGATGGATCACAATATCAGGGGGCAGAAGTTCCAGACAGGAGATTATGATATCAATATACTCCATAAATCCAAGAATTTCAAAGGTTTTCTTCTCGTATAATTCGACTAAATCCGTGTTTTTGAGTACATGCAGCAATTGCAGCTTCACGCCATTGACCTTTTTGGCAGCAAGAAAACGGCAGGTTTCAAGCATCATTTCCTTTGTTTCACCTGGAAGTCCAAGAATCACATGAACAATGACTGGAATTGAAATTTTTTGCAGCTGCGTCAGCGCATGTTCAAATACTTCAAGGGAATATCCTCGACGGATAAGGATAGCAGTTCTTTCATGGATGGTTTGGAGTCCAAGTTCAATCCATATCAATTTGTCTGGATATTCTTTGTTTAATCTGTCTAAAAGGCAAAGAATATTCTGGTCAAGACAGTCTGGTCTGGTAGCGATAGAGATTCCAACGACAGAAGGTTCATTTAATGCTTCGCGGTAGAGGGTTTCAAGTTTGGGCAAGGGTGCATAGGTGTTAGTATATGCCTGAAAATAGGCGATAAACAATCTGCCTGTATTTTTATTGCGAAAATATTGTTTGCCTTTTTCTAATTGGATAGAAATAGAATCTCCTATTGCGGCGAACTCACCGCTTCCGCCAGAACTACAAAATATACAGCCCCGAACGCCGCATGTCCCATCACGGTTTGGGCAGGTCATGCCTGCGTCAAGGGCAATTTTGTAAACTTTTTCACCAAACATTGTTTTGAGTGCATAATCAAGTGAATGGTAGGGTTTATCATTCCAAAACATATGTTTACACAATGTGTGATTTTACTGCTTGTGCAACGAGTTCTGCAACCTTTGGATTAAATGCTTCAGGCATAATATTGTTTTCGTTTAATTCTTCGTCTGGTACAAGTCCTGCAATGGCATTGGCGGCAGCAAGTTTCATTTCTTCTGTGATTTGTGTAGCGCGTCCTTCAAGAGCGCCTTTGAAAATGCCAGGGAATGCAACAACATTGTTAATTTGATTTGGGAAATCGCTTCGCCCTGTGCCAACCACCCGCGCGCCTGCTGCCTTGGCAATATCGGGCATAATTTCCGGCGTAGGATTTGCCATTGCAAAAAGAATCGAGTCGGGTGCCATGGACTGAACCATTTCGGCAGTTACGATATTGGGTGCGGATACACCGACAAAAATATCAGCGCCTTTTAGTGCGTCTGCAAGGGTTCCGGATTCGTGATTTGGATTTGTTATGTTTGCCATTTTTTCCTGCATCCAGTTAAGTCCTTGGGTTGAAGTAGATATGATGCCAACTTTGTCACATAATATTACATTGGTAAAACCATATGTAAGCAAAAGTTTTGTGATAGCAACGCCTGCGCTTCCGGCGCCATTTACAATAACCTTACAGTTTTCTTTTTGTTTGCCGACAACTTTGAGGGCATTGATAATTCCGGCAAGAACAACAATTGCAGTACCGTGCTGATCGTCGTGAAATACGGGAATGTCAAGTGCAGCCTTTAAACGTTCTTCGATCTCAAAACAGCGGGGCGCACTGATATCTTCAAGATTGATTCCGCCGTATGCAGGCGCGAGCCATGTTACTGCTTTGATGATTTCTTCGGTGTCCTGTGTATCCAAACAGATAGGAACTGCATTGACACCGCCAAATTCCTTGAAAAGAACAGCCTTTCCTTCCATGACGGGCATCGCTGCATAGGGTCCAATATTTCCAAGACCAAGAACAGCGCTTCCGTCTGAGATAACAGCCACAGTGTTTGCTTTCATGGTATACTGATAGGCGGCTTCTTTGTCATTTGCGATAACTTTGCAGGGTTCCGCAACTCCCGGCGTATAAGCCAATGACAGTGCTTCTCTTGATTTGACAGGTGTTTTTGACACTGTTTCAAGTTTTCCATTCCATTCTTTGTGAAGCGCTAAAGCTTTTTCCTGAGTAGTCATATACAAATCTCCTTTTTCCTGAAAAATAAATAAGAATGAGTTCTTCGGCATGAATTGTAATTAGTGTATAATAAATCTCTGTAATTCGCAATAAATTCTTCTTCCTATTTTAGGAAAAGTGCGTTATACTATATTTGTATCTCTGGCTTATATATTAAAAATCTGAAAGGCACATCATGCGTAGGATTTTTCTAATAGTATAGAAAGCACAGCATTTCAATAATTTTCCAACAAATGTTTAGATAGTTTCATAGGTTTTTGGATCGCTTTTTCATTTTTATAGAAAAAAGCAGTCTTTAAAATGTACGGATTATTTTGGTATAAAGTTGTTGTTATAAATAAAAGATAAGAAAGGAATAAATTGGTAAATTTATGAGAGAAAAGTACGAATCACTTGGACTTGCCGATCTGAGAGAGATTGCGAAAGCGCGTGGCATGAAGCGCATCAGCTCACTGAAGAAGAGTGAACTGATAGAACTAATGCTAAATGAGGATGACAAGGACAAGGCGGCAGGGAAAGATGTGGAACCCAAACCAATTTTGCGTGGTATGAAAGAGCCATCTTATGCCGCCGCTGCGTCAAATGACAAAGGAAATAAAAACGAGCGTAAGGAAAAACCTGCACGTGAGCAAAAACCAAACACAGAGAATACAGAAAAGGCGGTAAAAGAGCCAAAACAAAATATAGATAATACCAGGGAAAAGCCTGTACGTGAGCAAAAACTAAATACGGAAAATATAGAGAAGGCGGTAAAAGAGCCAAAACAAAATACAGAGAATATCAATGAAAAACAGCAGGAGGACAAGTTTCCATCAGAGCTTGACAGTGGTTTGACTGCTCATGGAATCCTGGAAGTTATGCCAGATGGCTATGGGTTTATCAGAAGTGAAAATTTCCTGCCAGGTGAGAGTGATGTGTATGTGGCACCAAGCCAGATTCGACGCTTTGGACTGCGCACAGGCGATATTATAGAAGGAAATACCCGCATCAAAACGATGAATGAAAAATTTAGTGCGCTGCTGTATCTGAAAAAAATCAATGGATATCCACCAGAGATTGCAGCCAGAAGACGAAAGTTTGAAGATATGACCCCTATTTTTCCAAATGAACGCATAAGCTTAGAAACACCAAAGGCCAGTGTGGCAATGCGCATTATGGATTTGATGAGTCCTGTGGGAAAAGGGCAGCGCGGAATGATTGTATCGCCTCCAAAAGCAGGAAAGACAACACTTCTGAAAGAGGTGGCAAAGTCAATTCTGAAAAATGCCCCAAATATGCATATGATTATTCTTCTGATTGATGAAAGACCAGAAGAAGTGACAGATATCAAAGAAGCGATTGAAGGGCCAAATGTTGAGGTTATTTATTCTACATTTGACGAGCTTCCAGAGCACCATAAGAGAGTTGCCGAGATGGTAATTGAGCGTGCGAAGCGCCTTGTGGAGCACAGAAAGGATGTGTGCATTCTGCTGGATAGCATCACCAGACTGACGCGTGCTTACAACTTGACGGTTCCGCCAAGCGGACGTACCCTCTCCGGCGGACTTGATCCGGCAGCACTGCATATGCCAAAACGTTTTTTTGGAGCGGCCAGAAATATGCGCGAAGGAGGAAGTCTCACAATCCTTGCAACTGCGCTGGTGGATACAGGCTCAAAAATGGATGATGTGGTGTATGAGGAATTTAAGGGAACTGGAAACATGGAGATGGTGCTTGATCGGAAACTCTCAGAAAAGAGGGTATTTCCGGCAATTGATATTCCAAAATCAGGAACACGGCGTGAAGATTTGCTGATGACGCGTGATGAACTGGAAGCGATTAATATTATGAGAAAAGCATTGAATGGTTTAAAATCAGACGAAGCAGTTGACAAAATATTAGATATGTTTGCACGTACCAAAAATAATGTAGAATTTGTTGAGACAGTGAAAAAAATGAAGTTTTTATAATTGAGACATAAAACGAAGTTTTTTGTGAAGATGGAGGTCAATTATGGCAGTGATAGGAATTGATTTGGGAACAACAAACAGTTTGGTATCTTGTTGGAAAAATGGAGAGGCAGTTTTGATTCCCAATTCATTAGGCAGCGTATTGACGCCCAGCGCAGTAAGTGTATCTCAAGAGGAAATATTAGTCGGGGATGCTGCAAAACAACGGCTTTTGACACACGGAAATGAGACAGCAGTATCGTTTAAATGCTTTATGGGGACAAAAAAGAAATATCAGCTTGGCAGCCAAATATTTACGCCGATAGAACTGTCTGCACTGGTGCTCAAAAAATTGAAGCAGGATGCACAGGAATATTTAAACGAACCGATAGAAGAGGCAATTATAACAGTTCCGGCGTACTTTAATGACAGGCAGAGGACAGATACGAAGCTTGCGGCAAAGATAGCTGGACTGAAAGTTGAACGGCTGATTAATGAACCCTCTGCAGCAGCGCTTGCATATCAGACAGAACAGAAAAAAGAAGAAGCGGTACTATTGGTGATTGATTTTGGCGGCGGAACCCTGGATATATCACTGGTGGAATGCTTTGACAACGTGATTGAGATAGAAGCGGTGACAGGAGATAACCATTTAGGCGGCGATGATATTGATGCACTGATTTATACAGATTTTATAGGACGGCATCCGGAACTTTCTGCGTTGGATGCCGCTGGAATCGCCGGATTAAAAACAACATTGATTCAGGCAAAATGCGCGCTTGGAAGTCATGAGGAATACGTATTTTCCTATACATATGGAGAGATTACCATTGAGGACTGCATAGGACAGGAACAGTTGTTGGAATTGGGGCTGCCAGTTTTGGAGAGAATGCGTTATCTGTGCGGAAAGGCAGTGCACGACGGACAGTGCAGCATTGATGAGATTGATGATGTAGTGATGGTGGGCGGTTCTTCAAATTTGGGTTTTGTGCAGAAGTTCATAGAAGAACTGTTTGGCAAACCGCCGATAGTGATGGCGAATATCGATGAGGTGGTGGCGAGAGGCGCAGGTATTTATGCTGGAATCCGTATGCGGGCAGAGGATATCAAGGATCGTATGATGACAGATGTCTGTCCATTTACTCTTGGAACCAATGTTGTGTGGGGACAGGAGGATGAACGCCCACATCTTTGTGTTATTCTGGAACGTAATTGTCCACTGCCTTTTTCAAAGACAATAAGACTTTTACCTGTGTATGATTATCAGGATATGATGCGCATTGGCGTTTACCAGGGAGAGGAATATTATGTGGATGAAAATGTTTGTCTGGGGGAGCTTGTGATTCCGATTCGGCCAAGACCTGTTGAGAAAGGAGAAGGAGTTTGTGTTACCTTTTCTTATGATATTAATGGGGTACTGCAAGTGGAAGCAGAAAATTCGATGAAGGAAGTAGTCAGAAAATTAATTGCCAATGATGCCTTAAGTGAGAAAGAGATTGAAGAGAGTCTGAGACGGTTTGAGCAGATGAAGCTGCCAGATGCAGAGGAAGAAGAATATCAACTGCTGCTGGCAAAATTAATGTGGCTTTTTCAGCAGCAGATAGGAGATACAAGAATTCAAACCGGAATGGTGGTTGAACGTTTGACCAGGGCGCGGGAAAGCAATAAGCATCACCTCTATCAAAAGGAAAGGGAGTTTTCCCAGTGGTATCTGGTGCAGACATCCATGACGCTCAATCCATTCGCCTCCAAACTCCTTTTGGAGGAAGAAGACGATGACTAAATGCGTCGAAGAGACTTGAGCTTAAGAGCCGTCGCGCAGCGACTAAAAAACGAAAGTCGCAAAGACGCAGGAGAAAAATTTTCATGAGAGATTTAGGGAATGAAAATTTATCTCAGAAGAATGCGTCGAAGAGACTTGAGCTTAAGAGCCGTCGCGCAGCGACTAAAAAACGAA
>CAJUKA010000033.1:0-15358 GCA_910586585.1 uncultured Lachnospiraceae bacterium | reverse complement strand
AGAAGAATGCGTCGAAGAGACTTGAGCTTAAGAGCCGTCGCGCAGCGACTAAAAATAGGAGGAAAAAATGGATCATATTTGGGAAGTCTTAAAAATAGAGCCGACTTCAGATAAACGACAAATACGAAAAGCATACGCAGCATTAACCAAAATCTATCATGCAGAGGAACACCCAGAAGAATTTTCCGAAATCCAACAAGCATATCGTGCTGCGCTGGAACAGGCGGAAGCAGGAGAACAAAAAACACCTGTTCAAACAGTGATGATACAAGAAGCACAAAAAAAGAAACCGCTGCTTAACGAACCGAAGCAAAAAGTAAACGATTCGATTCTTGCCAAGCTGGAAGCACTGCATCAGCAGCAAAAATCAGCATACAGCAGTCAGGAAGTGATAGACGAGATAGTACAAATGCTGCTGAAGCAAGATGTTCCAGACAGGCAGCAGATGTGGCAGGCGTTCTTTTTGTCCGATGCATTTTTATTTGTGCATGATAATGATGGCTTTGTAGATGAGCTGGTAGATGCAATTTCTGCATGCCCGCATCTTTCTATTGAGAAGTTAGAACCTATCTTCGTGAAGGAACTGGCGCTGGTATATAGTATTATAAGTTTTGGCGATATTAGAGATGAGGCTTATAACTTTGGCAATAAAGAAGCTATGATACGAATCATATTTGGACAAGATGACAATGCGTGGGTTTATACAGAGAAGGATACGCAATTGGATAACCGCAGATATGCATATCATTCTTTCCGCAAAATCCGTCAATTGGCAGAGGAAGGCGGACTCAAAGAGTATCAGTTAGAAAAATGGGGGAATCTGGCGTTTTATGCAGAAGACAATTACTGTCCCAAGGTGGTTTCACAAAATGCACCCAAATGGGAGAAGCGGCCGGAACAAGTGATGGAGCCGTATGCGCCGGCATGTGCAGCAATGCATGCGTATTTGGTGCGGCATTATGAAATACCCGAAAATGTCTGCTGTGCCATGCGGAACAATTTTGAAGTAGATGGGCGAATGGGAGAATATCCACTCTGTTCTTATGAAGCGGTATATGATCAGATGTGTCAGAAATATCCGAGAATGCGTCAGTCGGAGGCGGCAGCATTTATCGACTGGAAAATTGGACTGCTTTCAGATCCGCCAGTATTTACCAAAAGAATGCTGGATTGGGACACAATGGAATGGCTGATACAGTTTTTTGTTATCCGGGAATGCTCCGAAGAGCTGACAAAGGCGGTGTACGAGGCATATGAATCAGAGGGAGAACGATCCTTGCCCCTGTTAGAGCTGTTAATTGGACGGCTGTGTGAATGCGAGAATGAAAAGAGGAATGGCCAAAATACGCAGGAAGCAGAAAAAGAACTGGAAATTTCTATACAGAACCGAAGCTTTTGGAGCTATTTTCTGAGTGTGGCTTATTCGTATTCGAATGATGGACGCGAGCCAAGAGAGGGAGATTATCATTCTTTTCTGTCGCAGTATATGAGAAAGGTATATCCGGCCTCAGCCAGTTTTTCTATGAACTTTTTCCACAAAGAAACGCCGCCGTCGCAAAGAGGAACGATGCATGGCGTCCTGGAATGCGGCAGAATGGAGAAGACAATTTCTTTTGATGGGGCAGAAATTCGGATCGTTTTTACGCCGCATCATTTGGAATATACTTTGCAGGGGGATTCCGTTTTTTATCAAACACTGCCATTTTCAGAGCTTTCCAGGCTGTCAGAATCAGAAGAGGATATGATAACATTTTTCCTGCTGCTGCCAATAACGAAGGTAACAGAGGATGCAGAATGCAGAGAGGAACTGCAAAGACGGCTGAAGGCGCTTCCTTTTTACAAGGAAAGCTGGAATTATCTGGCTGACTGTATGATACGAAATACAGATTGGGAAATAAAACCCGAACACACCCAAAAAGTTTTGGAAGATGTATATTATAGCGAAAATATATGGAATTGTTTTCGGGGAAAACTGACAGGACGCAAATTTCAGGTGGATTATCAGACGCCACAAGGCTGGTATCCAATGAAGCTGCTACATGGTGAATCAAAGAAAGCACGCGCGATAGAGGATAAGTCAGAACGTCTGGACTTTATGCATCGGGTTATAGATGGCTTTTTACCTCCTGAACCAGAGCTGTTCAAAGAAATTTCTGCTGCAGGAAAGATGCCGGTACAAAAAGCACAGGACATCTTTGATGCATTGGTTGAAATACGGCATATGGACGGCATAGCCAAAGGGGTATACAGAACCCCTCAAAGGTTTCCGGCTATACAGAAATTTTTGGATCAATGGGATTCACTGCATTTAGGCGGACATAATTGTTCTGCGATTCTTTGGTTTGGGAAAAAGGAAGAGAACAGCTTCCCGCTGCACTTTTATATGTATGCGCATGATGGCTGGAATGCTTTCAATACATTGTTTGAAATCCGGGGTGAAGTGTACAATGCCTATTTGAAACGGGAAAGCCGTTTAGCACGCAGGATTATGGAGCCTTCTGAAATTGTAGGGTATTTCAGAGTGGAAAGTATTGTTCCATTCCCAATAGGAATTGGAGAAAGCGGCAGATTTTATAGTTATTTTGCGCATCAGCTCGTAATAGCGCAAAGCTTTGCGGAATTGGTGGCAAAATGTGTTGATCTGGAAACCCTTGACAGAATTGAACTCGACAAGGGCTTCCGGACAAGGAACAAATTCACAGGAAAGCTGGAAAACTGGCGCTATCACAAATATGAGCATGAAACAAATGAGGTGATCTACAACTATCCATATGAGTTCTACCGTGAACTGTTTGAGGAATTGTAAACGTTATCCCTCCTGCTTGTGCCCTCCATTTTCGTACCGCCATTGTCTAGGGGAAATACCATAGATATTTTTGAATGCTCTTGAGAAATGCAGTTGGTTCGGATAGCCAACTGCATTTCCAATATCACCAATGGATAAGCCGGTGAGCTTTAAAAGCTCGGCGGCTTTTGTCATACGATAAGATATGAGAAATTCCTGTGGTGTTTTTCCCATATTCTCATGAAAAATTTTTCCAAAATAACTGCGATTTAGTCCGCAGGAAGTGGCGATATCTTCTACAGAGATTTCGTTTTGGAAATTCTGCTCAATAAAAGAAAAGGCTTCTTTGATATAAAAGTCACGCAGGCTGCTTCCTCGTCCAGTCTGGGCTGCTGCAGAGGAATGAATAAGGCTGTCAAGAAACAAATACAAGTGCCCAATTAAATGAAAAGGGGATTCCTCTTTGTGGTTTATAATATACAGCATTTCTTCTTTCATGGTTTCAGAAATATCTTTATAACGTGAACGATATACAGGATAGTCTGGCTTTATTCCAGTAAGTTCCACAGCTTCCTTTACGCGCAGGCCATCAAATTCTATCCATACATATTCCCAAGGAATAGTATGATCTGCAATATAGGTACAAACTTGATGAGGGAAAATCATAAATCCCTGCCCGCTTTTGATCTGGAACTCTTTAGACTCTTTTTTGGTAGATTCTGCATACAGCTTTCCAGTTCCTGAAAGACAGTAATGAAACAAGTAGTGATTTCTGGCAGCAGGTCCGAACGAGTGGGATGGATCGCATTGTTCCCACCCAAATTGATACAATCCCAAATCAACAAAGTTCTCAACAGGAAAAACAGAAAAAATTACTTCACTCATAAAAAGCCTCCCTAATTCTTGTATGTACTAAGCAATATGATACAGTATATACCAAAATGCTAGGTGACTTCAAGAATATGATATAAATATAGCAAAAAGGTATAAAAAGACAAAATATGGCTATTTATTGATAGCATAAAGGCATGTTATCATTGTTTTATCAAAAAGAGAGGAGAGATTCTATGAAAGGAAAAAGGTTAAAATGCTTGGGAATTGCATTGGGCTGTATGTCAGTCGCATTGTCTCTTCAAGGATGTGGTGCTTCATCGGATAAGATCGAAATTGAGATCGTTCAGTACAAACCAGAAGCAGCAAATTATTTCAAAACCGTAGAAGATGAATTCAATGCAACACATGATGACATCCATTTGACAATCAGTTCCCCCAATGATGCTATGACTATCTTAAAAACGAGGTTTATCCGGGAGGATTATCCGGATATCATCGGTATTGGAGGGGATATCAATTATTCCTATTTTGTGGATGCTCAAATATTGAAAGATGTTTCGGATTATGGTGGACTTCAGGACATTAATCAGGGATATTTGGATATTGCTGAGGCTTTAGAGCTCGTTCCTGTAGATGGGACATACATCGTGCCGTATGTGGCGAATGCAGCCGGAATTCTGTACAACAGAGATATGTTTGCAGAACATGGATGGAAAATTCCGGAGACATGGGATGAGATGACGCAGTTGTGTGAGGATATCAAGGCAGAGGGAGTACTTCCATTTTACTTTGGATTCAAGGACACTTGGACTTGCTTGGCGCCATGGAATGCTATGGCGGTAGAGCTTTCTCCTTCAGACACAACAAAACAAGTAAATAGAGGTCAGACAACATTTACGCAGGAGTACAGGGAATTATTAGAAAAATATCTGGAACTGCTGCCTTATGGACCAGACGACCCATTTGCTTATGGATACAATGATGCATGTACTGCTTTTGCAAGGGGAGAAGCTGCAATGTATCCAATCGGAAGCTATGCAACACCGCAGATTTTGTCTGTTAATCCGGATTTGAATATTGATTCCTTTGTTATGCCGGCAAGCGACAACAAAGATGACAGGACATTGAATTCTGGTATTGACCTTGGATTCTGCGTTATGGCTGAATGCCCGAACAAAGAGGCTGCATATGAAGTGTTAGATTTCCTTTTGGAATATGAGAATATGCAAAAATATATTGATGATCAAAACGCAGTTCCATGTAAAAATGGAGATTTCAGACTTGCTCCTATGCTTGATGGAATGCTTGAGTTTATTGAGTCAGGAAACATGACAGATTATCAGGATCATTATTATCCTTCTGAAATGTCTGTAGATGCATTGCTTCAGACATTCCTGCTGCAAAAGGATGTGGATAGTTTCCTTGAAACTTTTGACACAAACTGGCAGCGATATAATAGGGATATTATTCGCCTGGTGCAGGAATATGAACAGACTCATTGAGATTCCAAATAGGAAAGGAGAAAAAAAGACAATGAAAAATGATAGACAAAGAACATTTTTGCTGATTACGATACCGATTTTGGCTCTGTTTGTCTGCTTTAACACAATTCCGCTGATTCGCGGTGTAATATACAGTTTTACAAACTTCAAAGGGTTTGGAAAGTATGACTGGGTTGGGTTTCGCAACTATATTGATTTGTTTTCGGATGCCCGTGTTGGAAAATCATATCTTTTCACCATTAAACTTGCAATTGTAACAACGATTGTTGTAAATATTTTAAGCCTTATTCTGGCGCTGGGATTGAACAGCAAAATAAAGGCAAAGGGATTTTTCCGCGGAGCTTACTTTCTGCCAAACATATTAGGCTCCCTGGTTGTTGGTTATATTTTCAACTATTTCTTTACATATATTCTTCCAGCAGTAGCAGATATGATGGGAATTACTTCTATGAGCACAAGCATTTTATCAAGCCCTAGCAAAGCATGGATTGGTGTTATGATTGTGTGCGCATGGCAGGCGATTGCAATGAACACAATTATCTACATCTCAGGACTTCAGACAGTGCCTGAGGATGTGTATGAAGCAGGCGGTTTGGACGGAGCAACTGGATGGAAACAGTTCCGTCACCTGACGTTCCCTTTGATCATTCCGTTCTTTTCTATAAATATGGTGCTCTGTGTGAAGAACTTCCTGATGGTATTTGATCAGATTATGGCATTGACAAAGGGAGGTCCTGCACAGAGCACAGAATCCATTTCCTACTTGATTTATAATAATGGTATGTCAGGCGGACAATTTGGATTCCAGAGTGCAAACGCAGTTGTATTCTTTATTGTAATTGTAATTATTTCTGTAGCGCAGATGAAGTTTTCCGGTTCAAAGGAGGAGCAGCTATGAAACATACATCGACAGTTGGTAAATCAAATAGGGCTGTGCTGATCCTGCTGATCCTTGGTCTTTCTACAATCATATTTCCACTTTATATGACCATAGTGATTGCGTTTAAGCAGCCATCAGAAATGACGAACAGTATCAGCGGTATCTTATCGCTGCCAAAAACATGGAGTCTTGACAATTTCAGAGAGGCAATGGAAGTAACAGATTTCTGGCATTCTCTGGGAAACAGTTTGCTGATTTCAGTGCTTACAGTGGGATTATCCATTGTTGTTCACTCTTTAATGGGATATGCACTTGGCAGAAACAAAGCGCACAGTAAGTTTTATGGTTTCGTTTATCTCTTTATTGTTAGTGGTATGTTTGTTCCATTTGCAATTTTGATGATGCCTCTGGCAAAACAGACCGCAGAGCTGGGACTTGCAAACTGGGCGGGTGTTATCATTCTATACATAGTATTTTATATGCCAATGAATATTATGCTGTATTCTGGATATCTTGTAAATATTCCGATGGCGCTTGAAGAGGCGGCAAAGGTAGACGGCGCTTCTACGTGGACAACATATTGGAAAATTATATTCCCAATTATGGGACCTATGCATGCTACAGTAGCAGTTATCACAGCACTGGCAGTATGGAATGACGTTATGACGCCATTAATTATTATGGCTGGTTCCGGTGAAAATACGTTGCCTCTGGCTCAGTTGAACTTCCAATCACAGTTTGGAACAAACTATAATCTGGCATTTGCTTCTTATCTGTTATCACTGATTCCGATTCTGATTTTCTATATGATTTGTCAGAAACAAATTTTGAATGGTGTAACAAACGGAGCAGTAAAATAAGCGGTGCTGCATGGCTATAGTGTAATAAACTACAAAAAATAGGTTAAAATAGGATTCCTGGCAATAGCAAAAAAACTGCTATTGTCAGGAATATATGAGCATATACAGAAATTTTGAACTATAAATTTAGAGTAAGGTGGGAGAAAAAGACGTATGGCGATTCATTATCAGAAGGAAAATGGTATTTTTACATTACACACAGAACATACTACTTATCAGATGAAAGTGGATGAGTATGGATTTCTTTTGCATTTGTATTATGGTGGAAAGATATCAGGCAGTATGGATTATCTGTTGACCTATTATGACAGAGGATTTTCTGGAAATCCCTCTGATGCAGGAAATGACAGAACGTATTCCATGGACGTGCAGCCGCAGGAGTATCCAGGGATGGGGATTGGTGATTATCGGTGCAGCGCGCTGATCGTTCATAATGAGGATGAGTCAGACTGCTGTGATTTGCGTTATGTAAGCCATAAAATACAAAAAGGAAAATATGCTTTAAAAGGACTTCCGGCTGTCTATGCAACAGAGGAGGAAGCCCAGACATTGGAGATTGTTTTGGAAGACCCTGTCACCAAAGTACAGACAGTGCTTCTGTATGGGGTTCTGGAACAGGAAGACATTATTACAAGAAGTGTGAAAATTATTAATTATGGAACAGGAAATATTATCATAGAAAAGGCGGCGTCAGCATGTCTTGATTTTGTAACTGGGGATTATGATCTGCTTAGTTTCTGGGGAAGACATACTATGGAGCGCAATTTCCAGCGCAGCGAAATCGGCCATGGATCGCATGTGTTTGGAAGCCGCAGGGGAACTTCAAGTCATCAGTACAATCCGGCGGTGATTATTGCAGAAAAAAATGCGACAGAAAATAATGGAAGTTGTTATGGAATGGTTTTTGTCTACAGCGGAAATTTCATGTTTGAGGCAGAAAAAGACCAGTTTGGACAGACACGGACAATTATGGGACTGCATAGTGATATTCTTCATTATCCTTTGAAACAAAATGAATCATTGGTGATCCCAGAAACAATTTTAACCTATTCAGGTAAAGGATTTGGCGAACTGTCCATGCAATATCACAAATGTATCCAGGAGCATATTGTCAGAGGAAAATACAAAAATCAGCCAAGGCCAGTGCTGGTAAATAGCTGGGAAGCATCTTATTTTAATTTCAATGGAGAAACCATCTGCAAATTGGCAGAAAATGCGGCAGAACTTGGAATTGATATGGTGGTTATGGACGATGGCTGGTTTGGAAAACGAGAGGACGACAATAGCGGGTTGGGAGACTGGCAGGTTAATGAACAAAAATTAGGATGTACACTAAAGCAGATGATTGAGCGAATCAATGCATTGGGTGTAAAATTTGGAATCTGGATAGAACCAGAGATGGTTTCCGAAGATAGCGACCTTTACCGGACCCATCCAGAGTGGGCGCTTCAGATTCCAGGCAGAAAACCTGTGCGCGGCAGAAATCAGCTTGTTCTTGATTTTTCGAGAAAAGAAGTTCGGGACCATATCTTTGATTTGATATGCAGTGTGCTTGACCAGGGAAATATAGAGTATGTGAAATGGGATATGAACCGCAGTATTGCAGATGTTTATTCTATGGAAAACAGACAGGGAACGGTTGCTTACGATTATGTGATTGGCGTATATGATTTTTTGGAGAAGCTGACGCAAAAGTATCCTGAGCTTTTGATAGAAAGCTGTAGTGGTGGTGGCGGAAGATTTGACGCAGGAATGATGTATTATACACCGCAGATTTGGTGCAGTGATAATACAGATGCCCTGGACAGAGTACGGATTCAGTATGGAACATCATTTTTCTACCCTGTTTCCACGGTAGGTTCACATGTTTCAGCAGTACCGAACCACCAGACGGGACGCAGTGTTAATCTTCATACAAGAGGTGTTGTGGCAATGGCGGGAACGTTTGGCTATGAGCTTGATTTGGCAGCACTTACCAGCGAAGAAAAAGTGATTATTAAAGAGCAGATTCGTCAGTACAAGAAATATGCAGAATTGATTCAGAAGGGTAAGTATTATCGACTGTCCAATCCGTTCCAAGAGGAATGTGCTGCATGGCTGTTTGTATCAGAAAATGCGGACAAGGCATTATTAAATGTCGTTATGCTTGAAAACCATGGAAATATGAATGTTCAATATGTGAAGTTAAAAGGATTGAATCCAAATACAGTCTATGAAGTAGCAGCGACAGGGAAGCGGTACTATGGTTCTGCCTTGATGCAGGCAGGAATTCCAATGCCTGTTCAGCAAGGAGAGTACTTGTCTTATCAGATGGAGTTTATTCAATATATTTAGTGTGGTATGAGATTCTTTTATGCTTTCTCTACTTCCATTGATAACTGTGCCAATATATGGCACAGAGGGGGATATTTTATATAGAAAAGCTGCGGTTATAATCATAGCCGCAGCTTTTTGCAAATGAAGCGCGTAGGTGAGCAATTTTTTTATACCAGCAGTATATTGCGTTATCTGCAATATCTGTGTATAATAACTTCATAAGATATGAGCAAGGTAGCTCAGCAGGGTAGAGCAGTAAAAAAGAGATATCATGTCAGGTGGTATGAACAGCAGTTCCTTACGGGTCGCAAGTTCGATTCTTGCCCTTGCTCATTTGTGGTAACAGTTCAGCCATGCAAAAATGAATATACAAAATGCTGTTGGGAGCTGGCTCACATAAGGCACTTTGTATATTCATTTTTATAGGGCGGACGCCCGACATGAAATAAGTTGTCGGAAATAGCCTAAATCAATTGTCAGAATGCACAATCCGACAACTTATGAATGGGCATGGCTGAACTGTTACCATTTGCGTGACGCTATCAGCAATTAAATAGGATATGACTGCTAATCATAAAACCAAAAGCGTCATGAAAAAATTGAGCGCGCAAATTCCTAATTATATGAAAAATTGAGCGCCAGCGCGCTCAATCAACAAAAAACTTTGTGTGACCCTTACAGCAATTTTTTACGTTACCCTGTCACGGTAGATAGTAGAAAGTGGGGTCATGAAAAAGAAAATGTGACTCAAACAGCAGTTTATACATACGGTCCTGATTGGTATTAGTACAGTGAATATTTAATATTTATTGTACCAAGGGTTCAATTCCCTTACAGGAGAAAATTGAGTCATGAAAAAGAAAATGTGACCCGGTCAGCAATCAAAAGAAAATTTGGTGAAAGCAATTGCCTTAATGCGAATGTGAAGCGGTTCGAATCCGTAAAGAAAACGGGTCATGAAAATAGCGTGAAAAGTTAGTATGACATGTAAAGAAATCAGGTGAAAAATGATGAGTTTTGCAGATGTAATGAAGAAGGTTGGAGGTTTTACAAGAACAGAAAATGATGCTGTGGCATTGTGCACGACAGGAGATGCATGTCTTGATTTGTTCGCAACAATTGGTTCTTTGAGAGAGGCTGACAAAGACAGGATTCATACCTTGTTTGCAGAGGCATATAAGGAAAATCCGCTGTTTGCCACAAAGATTGTATTTTATGGAAGAGATATTCGGGAAGGGCTTGGAGAGCGCAAGACATTTCGCATTTTATTGTCCTATATGGCGCAGAAGCATCCGGAGACACTTGTAAAAAATCTGGATTTGATTGGCGTGTTTGGCAGATATGATGATTTGTATAGTTTGATAGATACACCGCTTGAAGAGGCGATGTGGGCTGCTATGAAAAAGCAGTTTGAGGAGGATTTGAGAAATCTTGAGCAGGGAAACGCCATCTCACTTCTTGCAAAGTGGATCAAAACAGCTGATGCAAGCTCAGAAAATACCAGAAGGCTTGGAATCTTGACAGCAGGCAAGCTTGGATTTTCTGTCTATGATTTTAAGCGGATTGTGCGTCGTATGCGAAAGCATATTGGGGTGGTAGAAACATTGATGTCAGCAAACCGATGGGATGAGATTAAATATTCTGCTGTTCCAAGCCGCGCAATGATGATTTACCGCAAGGCATTTATGAGACATGATGAGGAGCGGTTTGGTGAATTTGTTCAAAAGGCAGCTACCGGTGAAGAAAAAATAAATTCCAATGCGTTGTACCCTTATGATATTGTGGAGAAAATTCTGTATCAGGGAGAGGACTCACAGGTGTTTGAGGCACAGTGGAACCAGCTTCCTAATTATGTGGAGGAGGGAACAAACGCAATTGTTATGGCAGATGTATCTGGTTCCATGACAGGACGGCCTATGGCAACTTCTATAGGACTTGCAATTTACTTTGCAGAGCGCAACAAAGGCGCATATCACAATCTTTTTATGACATTTAGTGCAAAGCCGCAGATTGTCACGCTTAGAGGAGAGACATTGTGGCAGAAAATTGTAAATGTCAGTAAGGCTGACTGGGGGATGAATACAGATTTGAAAGCAGCATTTGATAAAGTTCTTGGAATTGCTCTGGATCACGATGTTGCCAGGGACGAAATGCCTGCTTCAATCATTGTAATATCTGATATGGAGATTGACAATTGCGGAAACCGCGAGTGGAGCTTTTATGATAAAATGGCAGATAAGTTCAAGAAGAGCGGCTATAACATTCCCAATATCGTATTTTGGAATGTAAACAGCCGACATGATGTGTTCCATGCGGATAGGTCAAGAAAGGGCGTGCAGCTATGCAGTGGACATTCAGTGACAATGTTTAAACAGCTTGTGAATTGCATTGGGGCTACTCCTACAGAAATGATGCATCAGGTGATTAACGCAGAGCGGTATGATTGTATAACAATATAGCTCACTTGTACATGAAACAAGAACTGTTGCAAACTGCTAGTGCGGACGTCAAAATCTATAAAAAATACTTGCACTTATCAAAAACATATGGTATACTAAGAGAGTTTTTAAGGGCTGCGGTTTAGTAGGAAACAAGCTTTATAATAGAGAGGTGAAATCAATGAGAGAAGGAATCCATCCCAATTACTATCAGGCAACCGTTACCTGCAACTGTGGGAACACATTTGTGACAGGATCTACAAAGCCTGAAATCCACGTGGAAGTTTGTTCAAAATGCCATTCATTCTACACAGGACAGCAGAAAGCTGCATTGGCTCGTGGACGTATTGATAAGTTCAATAAGAAGTACGGCGTACAAAGCAAATAAGTAGCGTAGAAAGGTTGAGGTAAGTGATATCTCAACCTTTACTTTTGTATGTGCATATCATTGAATAAAAGCACACATCAAATTTGGATAGATGATCTTCTGAGTCAGCAAAAGAAACTGTCGCAGAAGATTAAGATTTGAATACGATCTATTTAAGCCGCCCAAAGGCGGCGTGGGGGATAATATGACAAGAAAAAAGCAGACACAATATTCTGGTATTGGCGGGCAGGCTGTTTTGGAAGGCGTAATGATGAAGAATAAAGAAAAATACGCTGTAGCTGTACGCAAACCAGATGGAGATATTGATGTACAGGTTGAAGATTACGCAGGAGTATGGAGTGACAAAAGTTTCACAAAACTTCCGTTTATCAGAGGTGTTTTTGCGTTTGTGGATTCACTGGTGCTTGGCATGAGAGTGACAATGCACTCGGCTTCTTTTTATGAGGAGGAAGAGGAACAACCGAAAAAAGAGGGAAAATTTGAGCAAACATTTGGAAATAAATCAGATGATATTATGATGGGATTTATTGTTGTGCTTTCTGTTATTTTAGCAGTTGCACTTTTTATGCTATTGCCATTCTTTTTATCTGATTTGTTTGGAAAGTATATACGCAATGCAAGTATCATTGCGATATTAGAAGGTGTTTTGCGTATTTTGATTTTTGTTGGATATATTACGGCGATATCTTTGATGCGCGATATTAAACGGTTGTATATGTATCATGGTGCGGAACATAAATGTATTAATTGTATTGAAAAAGGAAGGGCGCTCACTGTAAAAAATGTTATGAAGAGTTCGAGACAGCACAAACGTTGCGGAACAAGTTTTTTGCTGTTTGTTGTTGTTGTGAGTGTCATTATCTTTTTCTTTATAAGGGTTGATAATCTTGTATTAAAAGTTGGTATAAGAATTTTGCTGGTCCCTGTGATAGCGGGAATCTCCTATGAGATTATCCGTCTTGCAGGAAGAAGTGATACATTCATCATTCGTATGATTTCCGCACCAGGCATGTGGATGCAGAAGTTGACAACACGAGAACCTGATGAGGAGATGGTCAAAGTTGCTATTGCTTCGGTGGAAGCGGTATTTGATTGGAGAGCATATTTAAAGGAAACTTATGATTTTGAGGCTTATGATGAAGAGGAAGATACCGATAGTGACATCCACGATGATACAGGTGAAGAGAAATGACATACAAAGCGTTATATGAGTATGGAAAGAAAAAATTAGAAGAAGCCGGAATCGAGGAGGCATCTTTGGACGCAAGGCTTTTGCTTGAATATGTTTGTCATACAAACAGAAATGAACTGCTTGTTTATGGAGACAAAAACCGCAGCGAATTTGAAGCACAGGTGTATCAGATGGCAATAGACAGAAGGGCGGCGCGTATTCCGCTTCAGCATATTACAGGCGAACAGGAGTTTATGGGACTTCGGTTTCGGGTAAATGAACATGTATTAATACCAAGACAGGACACGGAAATTTTGGTGGAGGAAGCGATGCGCTGCCTTGCCGATGGAATGCGTATTCTTGATCTGTGTACAGGTTCTGGCTGCATATTGCTGAGTCTGCTCAAGTACAGCAATGAATGTGAAGGAATTGGAATAGATATCTCGGATAAGGCATTGTTAACAGCAAGAGAAAATGCCAGTGCGCTGCAACTTGACGCAGTATTTCTTGAAGGAGATTTATTTGCGCCGCTTGAAAATTATGTATCCTCTAAAACAAAGGATAGGCTGTTTGATATTGTTGTATCCAATCCGCCTTATATTGAAACAGAAGAAATTAAGGTTCTGATGCCAGAAGTGCGAGAGCATGAACCGCTGCTTGCGCTTGACGGCGGAGAGGATGGATTATCTTTTTACAGAAAAATAATTCAAAAGGCGCCAGAGTATATGAGAAAAGGTGCACATTTATTTTTGGAAATTGGCTGCAAGCAGGGTGAAGCAGTCAGAACATTGATGCAGGAAGCTGGTTTTTCGCAAATTCAAATACTCAAAGACTATGCAGGGCTAGATAGGGTTGTTTTTGGAATGAAGGCTTAAAGAGCATATATGGATGAGGAATGGAGGATAAAAATGTTTGATAAATTGGACGATTTGCTACATCGTTTTGAAGAAATATTAAATGAACTGAATGAACCAACAGTTACAGGAGATCAAAAGCGTTTTCGTGCGCTTATGAAAGAGCAGAGTGATTTGACGCCAATTGTTGAGGCGTATAAGGAGTACAAAAAATGTAAGGAAACTGTTGAAGACTCGCTTTTGCTGCTTGATTCAGAAAGTGATGCAGAGATGCGGGAGATGCTCAAAGAAGAGCTAAACGATGCCAAGAAACGAATTGAAGAGCTTGAAACACAGCTTAAAATTCTTCTTTTGCCCAAGGATCCCAATGATGACAAGAATGTTATTGTAGAAATCCGAGCAGGTGCAGGAGGAGATGAAGCGGCGCTTTTTGCAGCGGAGATTTACCGTATGTATGTTCATTATGCGGAAGGGAGACGCTGGAAAACAGAGCTTGTGGAATGCGAAGAGATTGGTATCGGCGGCATGAAAAGTGTCACGTTTATGATAACAGGGCAGGGCGCCTACTCTGTTATGAAATATGAATCAGGGGTGCACCGTGTACAGCGTGTACCAGAAACCGAATCCGGCGGCAGGATTCATACATCGACAATCAGTGTGGCTGTGATGCCAGAAGTTGACGAGGATATTGATATTGTCATTGAGGATAAAGATATTAGAATTGATGTAATGCGTGCATCAGGCAATGGAGGACAGTGCGTTAATACGACGGACTCGGCAGTGCGCCTGACACATTATCCAACGGGAATTGTGGTTTACAGCCAGACCGAAAAATCGCAGCTGCAGAACAAGGCAAAGGCGTTTGCACTATTGAAGGCGAAGCTGTATGATATGGAGCAGCAGCAGCGCCATGATGCGGAGGCCGAAATGCGCAGGAGTCAGATTGGTACAGGCGACCGCTCAGAGAAGATTCGTACCTACAATTTTCCGCAGGGGCGCGTCACAGACCACCGCATTAACCTGACGATTTATAAACTTGATAAAGTGATGAATGGGGATATTCAGGAGATTGTGGAGGCATGTATTGCAGCCGACCAAGCTATCCGCTTAAGCCGCTTAAATCAGGAGGGCTGAATCCCTTGATTTTAGGGCATTCTTGAAAAATACAGCTGAAAAATAACAGACGAAAAAGACGGTTTTTATTCATAAAATAAGAGCCGTCTTTTTTTGTACCCTGAAATGGAAACACTAATAGCCCCAAATTTGGGGGATATACACCATAAGCACTAACTTTTGCAAATTCATAAATTTTATGTTATACTGAATCGGG
>CAJUKA010000032.1 GCA_910586585.1 uncultured Lachnospiraceae bacterium | reverse complement strand
CAGGAATTTGGAATCCTGTTCCGTAATATTTTTGTAACTTTATAAGTTTATCCTGCGTCCATTAACAAATGAACTTTTATTTGTAGACATTATGTTTGGCAAGAAAATACGAAGTCCTGTCTGACAGTAACTATCACTTCTGCCAAAATTCTACATATAATATCCTATAATTTAATTGCATTGAGAGGCGGTCACTATGAAGTCTGAGAACCATCATAAGAAACCTTTTCTCCGCCTGGATCACGTAGGTTTTTCTTATTATAGCAATCTTGGCGAAATAAAGGTTTTGAATGATATCAGTCTTTCTGTCGAAAAAGGAGCTTTTGCTGCTTTTGTAGGTCCAAGCGGCTGCGGCAAATCTACGCTGCTGTCACTTATTGCAGGACTTTTAAAACCAGTTACTGGTTACATAACGTTTTATTCAGAAGACTTTAATGCTCCTCGTGTGGGCTATATGTTGCAACATGATCATTTGTTGGAATGGCGCGATGTATACCATAATATTATGCTTGGATTAGAGATACAGAAAAAAAAGACAAAAGAAAATCTTGAATTGGTGGATTATCTGCTGGAAAAATATAATCTTGCAAACGTCAAAAATTTAAAACCTTCTGCGCTTTCGGGTGGTATGCGTCAAAGAATTGCTTTAATTAGAACGCTTGCAATACGTCCTGACTTACTTTTGCTTGACGAACCTTTTAGTGCGCTTGATTATCAAACAAGACTAAATGTATCAAAAGATGTTCGTGATATTATTAAATCCGAGCAAAAAACAGCGATTCTTGTGACGCATGATATATCAGAAGCAATTTCTATGGCAGATGTTGTATTTGTTCTTACAAAGCCGCCTTGCATGATGCGCGATAATATTCCCATAGAATTTGAGGCAAATGGAATTCAGCGGAATGAAATCAGAAAATCAAGTCTTTTTCAAGAATATTTTGACAAAATATGGAGGGAGCTGCAAAATGATGATACAAAATCATGAAAAAACAGAAACAGATTCTGATGCTATGACAACAGGGCAAAAGAAATTTCTGCGCCGTCAGCAGCTATGTAAATTGTATATTTTCTGGAGCAGAATTCTAATTTTGGCTGGTTTTTTGTTACTTTGGCAAGTGTCATCTGATTTTGGTTGGATAGACCGTTTTTATTTTAGTTCACCGATTGCTATCGCACAATTATTCTGGCACGATATTACGAATATGTCACTTTTGAGTCATATTGGCATTACACTTTTGGAATCTGGGGTAAGCTTTTTGCTGATTATCCTATTTTCTGTTTTAATCGCTACATTTTTCTGGTTTTATCCATCTCTTGGAGAAATGTTTGAACCATTTTTGATAATATTAAACAGCTTGCCAAAATCCGCACTTGCTCCGCTTATTATTGTGTGGTTAGGTACTGGTCCCCGTACAATTATTTTATGTGGAATGTCAGTTGGAATATTCGGCTGCATCTTAAATTTATATCAATCTTTTGCACAGACTGATCCCGAAAGATTAAAGCTGATCGAAACCCTTGGCGGCACAAAGCTGCAAACATTTACAAAGGTGGTATTTCCGGGGAATATTCCAACATTTATCTCCCTGTCAAAGGTCAATATAGGGCTTGCTCTTGTGGGCGTAATTATTGGAGAATTTCTAGCTGGAAGAAAAGGCCTAGGATATCTGATTATATATGGAAGTCAGGTATTTAAGCTTGATATGGTTATTTTGAGTATTGTTATTCTTTGTACAATTGCGATGGGAATTTATGGCCTTTTAAATTTATTGGAAAAAAAGATAAGTTGAGCACATTATTTTTAATGTTGGCTACACTTTATCCCTTGTGATATCCTTATAGCCTTCGCCAAATATTTCATTTGCAGAGGAAACAATCATAAAAGCAGATGTATCTTCATCTTTTACGATTTCTTCTAATTTGGGATATACTTGTTTTCTGGTGACAATCATCAAAAGCTCTTTTAGCTGGTTGGTATAAGCACCTCTTGCAGTAATAATTGTAGCAGTAATATCCAATTCACTAAGAATTCGCTGCTTCATTTGTTCCGGGTTTGTACTAATAATATACGTAAGCCTCGCCTCATCAAAACCATACAAAATTTTATCCATCACAATAGAATCAATTACAACTGCCACGCCAGCATAAAAAGCGACTGTCAAATCTTGAAAAACAATCCATGAGGCAACAACCACCATTGTATCAAAGCAAAGAAACAAAACGTTTGTTTTGATATGTTTCCACCTGGTACGAAGTACTTTTACAATAATGTCGGCGCCACCTGTTGTGGCGCCTGCCCGGAACACAAGCGCAAGCGCTACTCCAAGCAGTGCACCGCCTAACACTGCTGCAATCAGCAAATCTTGAGTCACTGCACCATAGGATGCTATCTGATTCATAAAGATTGTAATCATAGCAAGTGTATACATTGTTGAGCATATAAATCTCCAGCCAAATTTCCACAACCCTAACAGTACAATTGGAATATTTAATAAAAAATTGATTGTTCCTGTTGGAATTGCCACAAATCTGTTTATCAGAATCGCAATACCAGTTACCCCGCCAGGCGCAATATTATTGGGATCTAAAAATAAACTGATGGATATTGCATATATCATTGCTGCAATGGTTAGTATGATATAATTTTTTACTTTTTTTGCTGCTTTTTGGGTTAATTTGGCTTCGTTTTTCATAGCACCTCATCAATTTATTTGGATAATGATAGATTTTATTTATATATTTGTTCGTACTTGTTTGGGCTGATAGCCATTTTCCTCTAAGGATTTAATAATTTGATTTTTATGTTCTGTTCCAAATGTTTCAAGTGTAATTCTAAGCTCTACAGCCGCATTCCTGTTTATGGAAACAAACTGATTGTGTTCAAGTTTAATCACATTTCCATTCATCGCAGCGATAACACCAGAAACCTTCGTTAACTCTCCTGGCTTATCGGGAAGTAAAACTGATACTGTAAAAATACGGTCTCGGAATATCAACCCTTGTTGTACCACAGATGACATTGTTATTATGTCCATATTTCCGCCGCTTAATATAGAAACAATTCGTTTATTTCTGACATCAAGATGACGAAGCGCCGCTACTGTAAGAAGCCCTGAATTTTCTACGACCATTTTATGATTTTCTACAATATCTAGGAATGAAACAACAAGCTCTTCGTCAGGAACTGTAATAATTTCATCAACATTTTCCTTAATATAAGGGAAAATATTTTTTCCAGGTGTTTTGACGGCTGTGCCATCAGCGATAGTATTCACGCCTGGCAATGTAATAATTTCGCCTGCTTTGAGAGACTCTTGCATACAATTTGCTCCGGCAGGTTCCACGCCAATCACTTTAATTTTAGGGTTTAGAAGCTTTGCAAGCGTCGATACCCCCGTTGCAAGGCCGCCTCCTCCGATTGGAACAAGAATGATATCGACCAATGGAAGATCTTTAAATATTTCCATTGCGATTGTGCCTTGTCCTGTAGCTACGGCCAAGTCATCAAATGGATGTATAAATGTATATCCTTTTTCTTCTGCAAGCTGATAAGCATACTCACATGCCTCGTCATACACATCTCCTTTGAGAATCACTTCCGCACCATATCCTTTGGTACGATTTACTTTCATAAGAGGCGTTGTTGTAGGCATTACAATAGATGCATGCACATCATATTTTTTAGCAGCGTATGCAACCCCTTGTGCATGGTTTCCAGCAGAAGCCGTAATCAGTCCCTTTTCACGCTCCTCCGGTGAAAGGGTGCTTATTTTATAATATGCACCTCTTACTTTATAAGCACCTGTAAGCTGCATATTTTCTGGTTTCAGATAAACCTTATTTTCCGTCTGGCTGCTTAAATACTCACTGTATATCAGTTTGGTTTCTGAAGTCACCTTTTTTACAATCTCTGATGCTTCTTCAAATTTCTCAAGTGTAAGCATATCTGACATGTAACTCTCTCCTTTTTAACTAAAGTTATTTGCTTTCTCTCCTATTCAGGTGTCTGTTATTTTGAATCTATGATTTACTGTTCTAAGTGGATCTATTTCTGTTTTATATGATGACGTATTTCTTGTCACCAGAAAAACCATTTTTTCTTTTTGGGTTTCTCTGTGATTTCCTCTTCTTCCATCGAGGCATCATTGTCTTCGATGTGCTCTTCTATATTGTCAGCACTCTGAATATTGTCACTTTCTTCTGGGACATCAATTTCACATGCTGTTTCATCATTGGATTCAATATAGTCCGAAATCGTATTTTCACAAAAATCCTCTTCACATGCGGCGCTGCCCAATTCCTCGATATCGTTAGTATGTTCCGATTCTTCTGGTTTAACATCAAACAACGCATTTACAAATTCGTCTGCATTAAATTTCTGCAAATCGTCTATGGTTTCTCCAACTCCAATATATTTTACTGGAACATTTAACTCGGATTGTATGGCTACTGCAATACCACCCTTTGCAGTTCCATCCATCTTTGTAAGAATAACTCCCGTAAGATTTGCAACTTCACCAAACTCTCTGGCCTGTGAAAGCGCATTCTGGCCAGTAGTTCCATCAAGAACAATCAGATTTTCTCTGTGTGCATTTGGAAACTCTCTGTCTATAATGCGATTCATTTTCTTTAACTCTTCCATCAAGTTCTTTTTATTGTGAAGTCTTCCCGCAGTATCACAAATAAGCACATCTACATTTCTTGCCTTTGCAGCATTCACCGCATCAAATATCACGGATGCAGGGTCGGCGCCATCTTTTCCGCCTATCATATCGACTCCTGCACGATGTGCCCACTCTGCAAGCTGGTTGCCAGCAGCAGCGCGAAAAGTATCCGCAGCAGCAATCAAGACCTTTTTCCCTTGTCCTTTTAAGATTCCGGCAAGTTTTCCAACAGATGTCGTTTTTCCAACACCATTTACACCTATGATAAAGATAACGGATTGTTCCTTTTCAAAGTCATAGGCAGTTTCTCCGACACGCATCTGCTCTTTAATGCTTTCCACAAGGAGCTCTTTGCATTCACAAGGATGCCTTAAATGTCTCTTTTTGACCTCTTCCTTCATTCTTTCAAGGATATCATTGGTGGCATTAACACCAATATCGCCCATAATGAGAATTTCTTCTAGTTCCTCATAAAATTCTTCATCAATCTCAGATGCCCCATAAAATACGGCATCTATTCCTGCTACAATATTTTCTCTTGTTTTATTTAATCCTTCTTTCAGACGACTGAAAAATCCTTTTTTTTCTGCCATCAATGTTCCCCCCTTTTATTTTATGTACGCTTGAAATTTTCCTTGCATCTGTTCTGATTTTAGAACTATTTTTTATCGTCTTCTTGGCTCCACTGGTCAACCTCACTGTCTACAAGATTGACACTCACAAGCGTTGATATTCCCTTTTCCTGCATGGTGATACCATAAAGCCTGTCAGCCTGCTCCATTGTACCACGCCTGTGCGTAATGACAATAAACTGTGTACTTTTTGTCAGTTTATTCAGATAGCGGGCAAATCTTCCCACATTTTCTTCATCAAGCGCCGCTTCAATCTCATCCAACAGGCAAAATGGCGAGGGTTTTAAGTTTTGTATTGCAAAAAGCAGAGCAATCGCTGTAAAAGATTTTTCGCCGCCCGATAACTGCATCATATTTTGCAGTTTCTTTCCAGGAGGCTGCGCAATGATGCGTATTCCCGCTTCTAAAATATCCTCATCTTCAATCAGTTCAAGAGTACCTTTTCCGCCGCCAAAAAGCTCTTTGAATACTTTGTCAAACTCCCGTTTGATTTCCTCAAATTTCTCAGCAAACTGCCGTCTCATAGCTGTATCAAGTTCTTCAATAATGCCTTCTAGCGTTTTTTCGGCTTCCATCAAATCATCATGCTGGTTCTTCATAAAAGTATATCGTTCCATCAGCGCTTTGTAATCTTCGATAGCGTTTACATTCACGTCTCCTAATTTTCTGATTTCTTCTTTGATTTCAGCAATTTGGCGTTTCATCTCAGGGATATGATTCATATTTTCATTTCGCAGAGAAACCGCATTATTTAACGTAATCTCATATTCAGTCCACATATAATTAATCTGTGTCTCTATGGATTCTTCCAGCTTCTCTTTTTGTGCATTCAGCCTGTATACTTCTTTGTCAAGAGCATTTTTCTTTTCAGAAATTTCTTCCCTTGCCTGGAAAAAATTCTTTTGTTTTTGTGTCATTTCTTCTTTTTTCTTTTGTTTTTCTTTGAGTGAAATTTCAGCATCAGACTGTGTATGATAGGAAGTGCTAATCGTTTTTTCGATTTCTTCGATATTTTTTGTCCTGACATCAATATCAGAAAGGCAGCTTTCAAGATTCGTTTGTACTTCGGTAAGTTCTTCTTTACTGCGGTTTAACTCACCTTCAATCCGTTCTAAGTTTGTCTGTTCGAACTCCTGTTTTTGAATCATTTTTTCATAGGATACATCCCATTCACTAACCAGTCCCATTTTTTCAGATTCTTCTGTTCGAAGAACTTCAAGCTGTTTTTGATAATCAGAAATATTTTGTCCAAGGACCGCTTCATTTTCTTCAGAAGCTTTCAGGTCGTTTAAAATTGCTTCCTTATCTGCATTAATTTCTGCAGTTTTTTGATTTATTTCCTGCTGCTCTTCTTTCAAAGAACCAAATCCCTGCTCTGCTTCGTTTTTTCGTTCCTGCGCTGTTATAACATTGAGTCTTGCAGTGTTTTGTTTGATAAATAATTCCTGCAGAACAGCCTTTTCTTCTTCAACAGCCTTTCTGTGCGCATTTCGCTCTGCTTTGATCGCTTCAATATCATCCAAAGCCGCCTGCAAATTCTCCTTTGTAGTTTTTAGTTGTTCTTCAAGCTCTGCAAGTTCTCGTCTTCGGCCCAAAAGGTTTGAACTGTTTTTGAACGCACCTCCGCTGATTGCACCACCAGGTACTAAGAGTTCTCCCTCAAGAGTTACGATTCGGACACTATAATTATATTGTCTGGCAATTTTTGCCGCATTATCAATATGATCGACAACAACAATTCTGCCAAGCATCGTTTTGGCGACATTTTGATACTTGGAATCTGTCTTTACAAGAGAGTCTGCAAGTCCGATAACGCCTTGTTCCTTTAACACATCTTTCATTCGGAACTCTTGCGGTTTTGTGATGCTGGTAAGCGGCAAAAATGTTGCCCGTCCAAATCGGTTCTTTTTTAGGAATCCAATCATTTTTTTTGCTGTCTCTTCATCTTTTGTAACAATATTTTGAATACTGCCGCCAAGCGCAGTTTCTATAGCTGTTTCATATGTTTTGTCTACTCTGATAATATCAGCTACAACACCTATAATTCCTTCATTTTTCTCTTTTTGCTCCATCACTTTTTGAATACTATTTCCATATCCTTCATATCGTTCTGTGAGGTTGGAAATCGTATCAAGCTTCGTTCGGCAGCTTTGATAAGCGCCCTGCAAATCTCGAATCTCATCATCTTTTCGGCTTAGGCGTTCTCGAAATGTTTTGTTATGCTCTGTCATCTCATCTAAGTGTTGGTTGACTTGAATAATCTGCTGATTGATTTCTTCAAATTCTTCCTGCAGCGTTTTGATCTCAGCATCTCGTTCTGCCTCATCGCTTCTGGCGCGAAGAAGCCGTGAATTGAGTTCTGCTTTTCGGATACGAAGCTGTTCTGCCATAGTGTCGAAGCTACCCATTTTTGACTTGATGACTGCCCGTTCATTCAGCATGGCAATAATTTTATTTTTATCTGTTTCGATTTTGCTGTTTAATTGTTCGATGCGTGCCTGAACTTCGGTGAGCGTACCCTTTACAGTATTTCGTTCTTTTTCTAGTTCGTCTACTTTTTCGTCAAATACTGCTTTGCTTTCAAGAATTTTACTTTGTTCTTTCTCCTTTACAGCAATTTGTTCCTGCAATGCTGTAATACGTTCCCTAAAATGCTGCTCATTTCCATGAGCGCCTTTTATCTGCTCCTTTAATACATTGATTTCACCTTCCAGCTTTCCGCGGGTAACACTTGCTTCCGTAAGTGTTGTGCGCGCTGTTTCAATAGCCTGTTCAAGCTCTTCTATACGATTTTGCACTCTGTCATATTCTATTTTTATTCTGTCATACTGTCTTGTAGTATTATCGTAATCTTCTTTGGCAATCGTACAGTTTTTTTCCACTTCGCCAAGCTGGTCTGAAAGTTTTTTATTTTCTAAAAGAAACATATTAATGTCAAGTTCTTTGAGTGCTTCCTTTTTTCTAAGGTATATCTTTGCTTTCTCAGACTGTTTTTCCAATGGTTCTACTTGTTTTTCCAGCTCACTCAAAATATCTGATACGCGTACCAAATTACTTTTTTCTTCCTCAAGCTTTTTCTGCGCAGTAACTTTTCTCTTCTTAAACTTAACAATACCTGCTGCCTCATCAAAAAGCTCTCTTTTTTCTTCGGGCTTTCCGCTTAAGATTTTTTCAATCTGTCCTTGTCCAATGATAGAATATCCTTCTTTGCCAATACCCGTATCATAAAAAAGTTCATTTACATCCTTCAAACGACAGGGGGTTCCGTTTATGGAATATTCACTTTCGCCTGAACGATATAAACGCCTTGCCACAGTTACTTCTTTATAGTCAATTGCAAGCTTATGATCTGCATTGTCAAAAGTAATCCCTACATAAGCGTATCCCAAGGGTTTTCTAAGTTCTGTACCCGAAAAAATAACATCTTGCATGGACTCTCCACGAAGCTGTTTGATGCGTTGTTCCCCCAGTACCCATCTAACGGCGTCGGCTACATTGCTCTTTCCCGAACCATTTGGACCTACAATCCCTGTGATACCCTGATGAAACTGAAAGACTATTTTATTCGCAAAAGATTTAAACCCTTGCACCTCGATACTCTTTAAATACATTGTTTACCCCACTGAATGACATTATTTCTTTTTGCCCTTAAGTTTGATAAGAGCTTCATATGCAGCTTGCTGCTCCGCCGCTTTTTTTGTTTTTCCAACACCCGTACCAATTACTTTGTTATCAAGATATGCTTCGACTTGAAATTGTTTGTCATGATCTGGCCCAGTCTCTTTCACCAGCTCATATCGAAGCTGTGCTGTATTATCCTTTTGAACCTCTTCTTGTAGAAGTGTTTTGCTGTCCATAAATAATATTTTGTCTTCCAAGTCAGAGAGTATGAATTGAAAAATAAATTTTTTGGCATATTCAATCCCTCCATCAAGAAAAACAGCACCAATTACAGCTTCCATAACATCAGAAATAATAGAATCTCTATCTCTCCCGCCTGTAGCTTCTTCGCCTCTTCCAAGCAATATATATTTGCCAAGTCCGATATCCTTTGCACAGTATGCCAAGGATGGTTCGCACACCATAGAAGCCCGCAGTTTTGTCAATTGTCCCTCTGGCATATCCTTATTTTCATGAAACAAAAATTCACTTGACACAAGTTCCAGTACTGCATCACCCAAAAATTCTAGTCTTTCATAATTTTCCAGTTTATTGATTTTCTGCTCGTTTGCAAAGGAACTGTGTGTCAGAGCCTGCTTTAACAATGCAATATCTTGAAACTGATATCCTATCTTATCCTGCAATTTCTGCAGGGCTTCTTTCCTGTTCTGCATCTTTTTTACTCCTGTTTCAGATAAATGTTTCCATAAGGTGAAAAAGCCCTTGTATTAAAGGGCTTCCTGCATTTTTTGTCCGTTGTTTACCTTTTCAATTGTAACAGTTCATCCATGCCCATACATAAGTTGTCGAATTGTATATTCAATTTTGCATGGCTGAACTGTTACTTTCAATTAATTCCAAAGCTTGTCTCACTGTTGATATCTTGTCCAAACCTTCTGGCGGTATTGTAATGTTCAGCGCTTCCTCTACACCCATAAATATTTGATACAAGTCGAGAGAATCCGCTCCTAAATCTGTTAGAAAAGTCATATCCAATTCTATTTCATCCGGATCCATGCCCAAAATGGCGGCTGTAACCTTCTTTAAAGCATCAAATTCCATTTTATCAGATCCTTCCTTTATGAATCACTAAGAATCACTTTTTCTTTTATCTTTTGGTTAATTTTCTGTTCCTTAAATGTTACACACTGTAGAATCGAATTTTTAATCTCATTTGCTGTGGAACTTCCATGCGTTTTTACGACTAATCCATTTAAGCCTAAAAGCGGCGCTCCGCCATATTCTTCAAGGCTAAATCCTTTCAAGGTCTTTTTCAGTGCTGGTTTTACCAATAGCGCTCCAATTTTACTCCTAAGAGAAGTCATCATTCCCGCCTTGACTTTTTTGATCAGCGTTGCACCAACTCCTTCATACAGTTTTAAAATAATGTTTCCGGCAAACGCTTCACACACAATGACATCTGCATAACCCGTTGGAATATCTCTTGCTTCGATACTTCCTATAAAATGAATATCAGGGCAGTTTTTTAAAAGGGGAAAGGTATCCTTTACAAGTGCATTTCCCTTTTCTTCTTCTGCGCCAATATTTACAATTGCAACCTTGGGATTTGGAATGCCCATGACGCTTTCCATATATACAGAACCCATTTTTGCAAACTGTACCAAGTGCGACGGCCTGGCATCTACATTGGCTCCGCAGTCAATCAAAAGAGAACAGCCAGTCTCTGTTGGGATCAATGGTGCGAGCGGTGGTCTTTCAATTCCTTTGATTCTTCCTACAATCAATTGTCCGCCCACAAGTACTGCTCCAGAGCTTCCTGCGGATACAAATGCATCACATTCATTATTTTTAACAAGATTTAGTGCAACTACAATTGAGGAATCCTTTTTCTTTCTAATTGCCATAACTGGAGGTTCAGCAGTATCAATTACTTCTTCAGCATTTACAACTTCAATTCGCTCTTTGTTGTATGTATGCTGCGAAAGAACATCATTTATCACATTTTGTTTTCCAACAAGATAAACTTTGATTTTACTGTTTTGATTGACTGCCTCGATTGCTCCTTTTACGATTTCAGCCGGGGCATTATCGCCGCCCATGGCATCTACTGCTACCTTCGTCATTTCATCCATTACCAAAATCCTCCATACTTATATAAATATACTAAACCTGTCGTTAAAAATCAAGAGAAAACAAAGATATCATAACAGTTCCGCCTTTGGCTTTCTGTTACAGGCAATTTCAAGGCATTGGTATTCGTTCAATATAGTTTGTATCCACTTTTTCAACAAGCCATACGCCATTTTTTGATAAATAAAATGGCTGCCCGTCCTTGTACATGGCGCCGCTATATATTTTCAGTATAACTGGGATGCCATGTCGTTTGCCTACCTGCAAGGCAGTTTCAATATCTTTTGATAAATGAACATAGAGGCGACTCATCGGTTTTAGACCTCCTGCCATAATACTGCCAAGATATCTGGACGCTGTTCCGTGATACAAAAACTGCGGAGGTTCTTGCGCTTCTAATTCCAAATCCACAGGAATACTATGACCTTGATTGGCACGTATCTGTGTCTTGTTTGCGTTAAAACTATATCGTTGTTTATTATCCGTTGCAACAATCTCTTCTAAAATATTCCTGTCAATTTTTCGTCCAGTTTGATTGATTCCTTTTAATAGCTGGTCAACATTCGCCCACCCATGTTCATCCAATACAATATTTGCAGCATCAGGGTTATGACGCAGCACTAAACTGATAAATTTACTTAACTTGTCCAATTGTTTACCCATTATAACTATCCCTTCTATTTCTATCAAAAGCAAAAACACCATACAATAATGTTGACAATTTCTATTGTCAACCCAATCGTTACAAGATATGCAGGTTGTGCTTCCGTGTTGCTGCATACCGCTTTCCATGAACATCCATATACTACAGAACCCAAAAGCAAACTAATAAAAGCCAACAGTACAAAGATGCAAGAAGCAACACAACCTCCAACAGCCAAATCAATATACAGATTGTCCACTGTCAATAGCCGTACAATCATATAGCGCAGTAATACAATCACCCACGACTCTGCGATTGCGGTGATGATCATAAACACATAATTTATAAACAGTGGATTACCGCTTCTGCCCCCTGTAACTTTTAAAATACCTTTTTGCAGCAAGGCTAAACTTTCAGCATAAAGACAATATAGGGCAAAATTTATGAATAAGAAAGCCACTGGTATGAGCCACCATATTTCTAATAATAAAGCAATGATTCTATTTCTAATCACAATACTGCTTCCTGCTGCTAAAATAGCTGTTATGCTTATGAGTGTAATGAGGATGCTTGCTAATTTTAGTATTTTTTCTTTCATTTGGCAAATTCTCCTTATTATGATTAGCATTAAAAATCTTTTGAATTTATGACAAATATTGTCCTATAATTTCTTAATACAGAATAAAAAGCACCTGAACTTTTGTTTCCAAATGCTTTTTATTAAAATCGTATTTATTTATCATCAAATCTTGCAATTTCTATATTATCACGTCCTCTCTCAAACCAAATTGTAACATATTATGCTAAATAATGAAAGTGTTTTTGAACTCTTGAAACTACAATCAGTAACACTTCGTTACTTTTCACACCCGCGCCATGCACTTGCTGCATGGTGTCGGATCAAGCGCTAAAATGCGTGCTTTTTGCATTTTGTGTGCATCAGTTGTTGCAATTCACACCCAAATCGTTGTAAATGTATGTGAAATCTGACGTGAGTGTGAATTGTAACAACAGTTCAGCCATGCCCATTTATGGTCTAATTGCCAAAAATCATTTCAAACGCCTCAAAATTTTTATCCTTGCCATTGGGAATTGCAAAAATAACCTTTTCAAAACATTTGTGCGTTGTATTTAGATACTCTTTGAAAATACTTGCTACCTCTTTTGCATCTTGTCCAAATACACCACAACCGTAAGCCCTACAGTTCCTTAGGATATGCAATATATCTTGAAATGAATACATTAAGAACATTTTTTCGAAAAAGGAATCTTTTACTTTTTTAATTGTAAAAAGGTTCCTTTTTTCTATACTTTTCGTGTATAAAAATGGTATGTCATATGCGGCGTCATTATGTTTGGAATCGTATGCGATCTGGCTGGAAATGCACTGCGTCTGTGGCAGCCTGCACCTGATTTCCAAATCGCCTATGTCGGCCAAGCAGACCTCCCAAAAGATACTGTGAATGCACTGGAAAACGCCTTCTCGGCACTGGGCGAGGATTTGGATTTTAATCTTGATTTCAACAAAGACGGAAAGATCATTGTGAAGATAAATCAATATACCAGTAACAGCCAGAGTCCTGACAGCGATGCACACTATTACAGTACCGCTTCCGAAATATCCTTAATCGGTGATATTTCGGACTGCGATAGTTATTTTTTCCTGCTGGAAAATCCCGATAGCTTCCAACAGCAGCACCAGCTGCTTGCCAATTCCGATGGAAGCTGTCCCGACAAAACAGATGCTTCCACGACAGACAAAGTTCTCCTATGGGCGGACTCTTCCATGCTCTCCGGACTGGATTTAGGTTCTTATTCCTCCATGCTATTTGGACAGCGCACGTCTGGAGACAGTCAGGAACTGCTTGCAGATTTTTATATAGGAAGACGCTGTTTCTATACCGATACTACAACAGAAAACGCGGACCAGTGCAGCGCATTATGGAATCTGCTCTCGGAAAGCATGTTTGAAAAAAGCGCTAATTAACTTGTTCATGCCGCGATTTTTCACATTGTAAAGGAGACTTTTATATCATGAAATCAAAACTTAAATTTGCGTCATGTCTGTTCTGCCTGCTCATGACAGTCACTGGCTGCTCCTCGCTCCCCTCCGTCATTGAAAAAGAACCGATTGAAAACACAGCCTTTTTAAAAGTCGGCAGATACCTTGATGTCAACAACACAAACGAAAACCTTATTCTCTATGATTACAAAGAGGCTCTTGCTGGCGATGGACTATACTATGCATCATGGAGAATCGGAGATGCTATGCCCTACAAAAACAGCGACGGTGACATAGTGGATTTATATGATGCCCAGCTCTATCTGCTGCTCGGTGAGTTTACCAGCAACGAAAAGGCGCAAGACAACAGAAACGAATGGATCGAAAAGGCAAAAAACAATTATGAGATTTCTGTCGAAGAGGAAACCATCTACAATGAACATCCCTATTTGATAATAACCTACACCTTTCCAGGCGAAAACAATCCCTATTCCCGCGGCGTGTCTGCTTTCGGCATCTACGAGAACAGCGCAGTATGTATTGAGCTGACATGTCAGGAAAATTTTGCAGGAGATTTACAAGCAATATTAACTGAATTTTTGGAGAACTGTACCTATAACAAATGATACTGTATGTGTTGCTCGCGTTCCTGCATTTATTGTCAAAATCCAATTATTTTATAGCCTTAGCGCGACTTTAGATTACCATTTTCAAAAAAATCGGGCAGAAGGTTTTTCCAGTCTTCTTGAAATTTGCTAGGACATTTATCTACTTCCAATTTTAGTCTATTTATCCATATATTTCAAGCAAATAAAGGTAATTTCCGTTATTTTCGACAAAAAGCGGGTTTGATATCTATTCTACTGCCTCAATTGATTTTACAATGCTCATTTTTGCTATTTTATTTAGCGGAATCGCTGTCGCAGCCAGACAGGCCGCGATGGATAAGATTGATGCCTCCGCCATTGCTGATAGTGGAGGAACCGTCAAAGTGATTGTATTGCTGCCCGCTGCATTCACAAGAATTGTACACACATATCCAGTCACACATCCAATTGCTGCCGCAAAGAGTCCATAATACACGCCTTCCCACAAGAAAGTCTTGTAGAGGCTTTTTGCACTCATGCCAATTGCCCGTTGTGTGCCAATCTCCACCACTCTTGTATGAATATTGGTATAGATTGTATTGATAATATTCAAAATTCCTATAAGCCCAATAAACAATATCAGTCCCCATGCAAGCAATTTTATCTGTGTCCTACTCTCTTCAATTTGTCTGTCCGTCTCCTCATAGGACACCCACGTTGTCCCAGCAGCACGCCCGCAGAGACTTTTGAGTGTATTATCAAATAATTCTCGATTGACATCTTCTTTTAAAATCGGGCGCAGCTCCACATAATTATTTGTTCCTGTCAGTTGTGAATACAGATGGTCATTTACAAGCACCTGCACCCCATTGATAAAGCCATTGTTTCCCACACTAAAATATCCATCATAGCCATTCAAAGCTAACAACACCTGCAGTTTCTTTCCTGCAATCGTAATAATACTGCCTTCCTCTATCTGTGTTGTCCCAATCTGTATTCCCTCAACCATAAATGAAATTGGATTGCGAACAATACACCCTTCTCCCGCCTTCAACACATTCCGTTGTTTGTCCGTAAGCTGATCTGTGAACTGATAGTCTATCCAACAGTCATTGTATCCATAAATCTGAAACTTCTCGCCAATTCCCAGTGAAAAATCTGTCTCAATTCCCACTGGATAATATTCTTCGTCCAAATCATAAAGTGTAAACTGCTGTGCCGCCACTGTTGATACATTCAAGTCTGACTGCATCCGCTCCAATTCTTCTGGTGAAAATCCACCATATTCATTTACCACTGAATAATCTCCTAAATGCTCTAATTCTACACTTGCCTTACCAAAATACGATAGATAACTCTGTAGCGTAACAAACACAGTAATACTCATAACCATTGACAAAATTGTGATTATTGTGCGGCTTTTATTCCGCTGAAGATTCAAGGCAGCGTAATATCTCTCAAATCCTGTTATCTTCTTTATCTTTTGGTTCTTACGTCTGTTTTTTATCCTCCTCTTTTTTTCAAAAGCAATTCTATGGATTGCAGTTACAGGAGATACCTTTGCAGCAAAGTATGCAGCCGGAGCTGATGCCATAAAAGCAAACAACAGTACGATTGCTGCACTTAGAAAAAGATACTCCCATTTCAAAGAGCTGTTCTCCGCAAGCATTGTCTGAAGCTGCGCCGCGTCCTGTGCAAGAAACAATTCTGGTGAGAACTGGTTCAACACTGCACCCAAAATCCCTTTCGACGAAAGAAATCCCAACAGTACTCCCGCTGGAATACCACACATACACAGCAATAATACCTCTGCTGCTACGATACCATACAACTGCCCTTTCTCTGCACCGATTGCACGAAGCACGCCATATTGCCCAATGCGCCTTGCCGCCGAAATCTTTAAAATGTTGTAAATAACCAATCCCGCCGCCAATAAAACCAACACCGTCACCAAGACTCCTGCCAAAATAAGAAATGGAAATCCTTCATCATCTATCATGGATCCATCCTCTGACGCATTATAATGTATTCCCAGCGCATTCAAATATGCGTGATTATAAATTGTATCCAATTCATGAATATCCAAAGTTTGAATCAAATCATCTACAATCTCCTGAAAGTTTTTGGAATTCACAGTTCGGATATCCATACAATAATAAAGATATTTCTGCGGCAAAATCTCTTTTGCAGTACCCTCTCCCACAAATCCAAGAATACTCCCATATAGATACCCCAAATAATTGTTTTGCGTAATTCCCGTCAAAACAAAATCTGCTTGATAGTCATATGGTTCGATTGTAACATCATGGCGCAGCGCCTTAGAAAGCGGTAGAGAAATTGTGTCTCCAATACTGCCGGTAAATCCCAAAAATTGTAGTGCATCCTCTGACAACGCAATCTCCATCGGTTTTTCAGGCAGATGCCCTTCCACCAGCTTTGTGTATGATGGCCGCGTATGAAGTCCATCCCCCCAATATTCTGCCAAGTCCAGCCGCAATATATCGTTTAACTCCATACTGCCTATCTGAATGTAGCGCCCTGCATAGGAAAGCCTTGCATCATGCTCCAAAACCTGTGCTTTTTCCTCTGTCAACTGCACAAAAGAAGCATAGCTGTTTCCTCTGATAGCAATTGCCTGCTGTCTGCGCATTGCATTTAAATTGCCTGCTGCCTGCCCAACAGCGGTTGTCATCGCAGCAGACAAAACAATTGCAATCAAAATAAGAACTGATACCACTTTCTGCCCTAAAATTTCTTTCCATGCCAATTTATAATATGATTTCATGATATCTCCTCCTCCTGCAAAATACCATCCACAATCACAAACCGCCGCTGTGCCATTTGTGCAATTCGTCTGTCATGCGTGATGACAACAAGCGTATTTCCAAATTTTTGGCGAATATTCACCAACATCTTCATAACTTCTTCTCCGCTTCGGCTGTCTAAATTTCCCGTTGGTTCGTCTGCAAAAATAATATCTGGTTTGGCAATCAGCGCACGCGCAATTGCTACGCGCTGCTGCTGTCCGCCGCTCAATTCATGTGGAAGATGTGTCAGCCGGTCGCTGATGCCAAGCAGCCCTGTCAGCTCATTGAAATATGCCTCATCCTCCTGTTTTCTATCCAACAGTAACGGCATCAGAACATTTTCCCGCGCTGTCAAAACAGGCAGCAAATTAAACTGCTGAAATATAAAACCAATGTGCCTGCGGCGAAACGCGGATAATTTTTTGTCACTTAATCCATAAATATCCTGCCCTTCATAAAATAAATTGCCTTCTGTTGGAAAATCCAAACCAGACAACAAATGAATCAGTGTACTTTTTCCGCTGCCAGATGGTCCCATGATTGAAATAAAATCTCCCTCAAAGATTTCCAAATTTACCCTATGCAGCGCTATGACCTTATTTTCACCGCTTCCATATACTTTTCCTAGATTTTCTGCTTTAATAAACATAAAAAGCACTCTCCTTTCGTCTTTTGACTATTTGAAGAGTGTATCATATAAAACTCAAGATTTGCTCAACATCCTATAAAAGCAAAAAAGATGCCGTCACCGTAGCACCGCCGTCTGGCTTGTTTTCCAGTTTGAGTTCACCACCATGTTTTTCACAAAGCATTTGGCTGGTATATAGCCCCATTCCAAAATGTGCAGCATCCTCATGTTTTTTTCCAAACGGTTTCGGACCATTTTTAATAAGATCTGCAGAAAATCCCGAACCATCATCGCATACTGTTAGAATCAACATCGTTCCAGTCTTTGCAGAGATTATTTCGAGTACAGCCGCTAAATCTTTTTGTGCAAAACGTGCTGCATTTCCAATCAAATTCTCAGCTACAGTTAGAAATAATCCATGGTCAAGTTCGATATCTGCTTCTTCCTGCAATTTAATTGTCCTGTTCAGCGCGGGTGCAAGCAAATTTGCTGTCTCACGCAGCTCTTCATGCAAAATGCGGGTATTTATCAATTTTCTGCACATGGGTATTTGCTCTAATCGCTGTATGCTGCTCATTGCTTCCACATATTGTTCAATACGCTGTGTATAAGTTTCCAGTCGTTCCAATGCCTGCTCGTCCCCATCTCCCTGCCGCAACAGCTTCACAGTTCCCTTCAAAACGGTAATTGGATTGCGCAAGTCATGGGCAAATGCCGCATTCAATCTTCTACGTTCCTCCGCCTGTCGCCATAATTCCTGATTTGTACGCAGCAATTCTATGCGCATTGTTTCAAATGCAGCGCAAATCTGCCCTAGTTCATCCTCAGAAACTTCAGGAATCGAAAAATCAAGATTATGCATACGTATCCGCTCTGTACTGTCATTTAATACCGTTATCGGCGCTTTTAATTTCAAACGATAAAACAAAACGCCTGCTATTCCCAACCCGCTTATGGGTATCATCAACATTGAAACAATCTGAATTCTGCTCATTAGCGTTTGAATACGCTCCTGTTCCGGAGTAGGTTTTCCTGTCTCTGTCATTGCACCATCAGGGGTAATGACAATGCCATAGTGAGGGTATCTGTCGGAAATCCTAGCACATGTCCGATAAATTCCATAAGTCAGCAATAACGCTGCTGCCAGACAAAACACAGAAACCAGAAAAAATGAACGCCGCAGTCCCATGTTTTTCAACTGTTCCATTTATATCCACACCCCCAAACTGTTTCAATATAGCTGTGAAGTGTATACACAGCAAATTTTGCCCGAATCTTGCGAATATGTTCCATAATTGTATCGCTGTTTCCCTCCCCGTCGATTCCCCATATTGTCTCATAAATCCGTTCTCTGTCAAAAACCTGTCCTGCATTTAATGAAAGCAGCTCTACAATATCAAATTCCCTCTTAGACAATACAATTGATTCACCATTTATCGTGGCTGTTCGGGCAGCATAATCTATTGCCAACTCTCCGAAAAACCGTACTGTCACGCTGCCTTGCCGCCGTTGTTCCCGCCGCAGGTGCGCTTCCACTCTTGCCCCTAATTCATCCAAGTCAAATGGCTTTACAATATAGTCATCTGCCCCCGCCCGAAATCCTTCTATTTTATCCAAGGATTCTATTCTTGCTGTCAAAAACAGAATAGGACATCCAACAAATTGTCTGATTTCACGGCAAACTGTAAGTCCGTCCAATCCAGGCATATTAATATCTAACAATATCAAATCTGGCGAAGCAGCAACTTTTTGAAGCGCTTCTTCGCCATGATAGGCAGTCAATACCTCATACTGCCGCCCAAAATATTTTGCCATCGTATCCACAATGCCCTTTTCATCATCCACAATCAATAATTTTTGTCTCATATCACTTCGATCTCCTATTTTAATTCATATGTATTATCATATCACACAAATTTCAATATTTTCTCAAGATATTCTAATGAACTTTGTATATTTTAATACTATCATTGCAGATTTGACTATATTTTACAAAAATAAAAACAGTCAACAACTATGTAAACTGTTCTTAGAAGAAAAATATTACGAATTAAAGAATGATACCGAAAGCGTTAATAACACGAAAATAAGGACAGCCGAGTTCTTTATTTTCCTCTTCTATCCCCATTTTTATAACATATTCAATCTCATTTTGACCTTTGCATCGTTGAAAATATTAATCAACTGCAATAATCTCTTTCTTATTGTAAGAGCCACAAGCCTTGCATACTCTGTGAGGAATCATTAAAGCACCACATTTGCTGCATTTTACCAATGTAGGCGCGCTCATTTTCCAGTTTGCTCTTCTCTTGTCTCTTCTGCTCTTAGAAGATTTATTTTTTGGACATATAGACATCGTTACACCTCCTTAATCGCTCTTAAAAATAAATGAAGCAAAACTAAACTAACGTTCTGCTATACTTGCATCTCTCTATTTTGTAGATTGAGACGCTTCAAACAAATTTTTTATTGCTGCCATTCTGGGATCGGGTACGAAGTCATCACATCCGCAATCACCATCATTCAGATTTTTGCCACAGACCTTGCAAATACCTTTACAGTCTGCTTTACACAAAACCTTCATTGGCCAATTCAATAATATTTCATTATTGATTAGTTCATCTACATTTAAGTGATATCCTTGCATAAGCTGTGAAAAATCGTCTTCTTCTGTATCACGCTCTGTATAGTCAGGTGATACCACCTCATTTGCAAAAGATAAATCAAAGATATAATCCACATCTTTCAGACATCTGTCACAGGATAATATCAATGTAAGCTGAACATTCCCTTCAACCAGCACTTTTGACTGTCCTATATTGGTAAGTCTCAATTCAACAGGGCTTTTCTCTTTGATTGAAAAAGTTCCAAGCTGATTTGTCAATCCATCTGCATCGTATGAAACAGTCAACTCCTGTACTTGTCCTTCATTTGTAAATACATCTGTCAAATTCACTAACATAGTAGACTCCTATCCGCACATTTATTCATTATACATAAGGCTTTCTCTTTTGTCAACAAAATCGCAGAAAATACCAATAGAAATTTCACACTTTGATAAAACTGGCATATTCTGATACGTTTTAGATATCGCTTGAATGAGTAAAAACGATTGTTTCGCTTTACAACACCTGTCAAAATCATATCTATTTTCTATTCCGCAATTTACTAATACGGGTACCAACATTTCCTATTTTTTTAAAGACTTTTGCAGTATGTTATGGTAAAATAAGGATAACATTTCGAATAGGCTCTTTGCACTTGTTACCAACGTTACTTTTACAGCGAATGATGAATGAAAAAAGAAGTTTTTCAATAATTGTGCTTGCGCCCATTTATGGGCTGAGCAAGAATGGAGGATTTTTATGAAAATTGCAGCGATTATCGCAGAATATAATCCTTTTCACAATGGTCATCTATACCAGCTTCAAACACTGCGCAAACAATATCATATAGATTATATCATTGTAGTAATGAGCGGCGATTTCATGCAACGCGGCATTCCCGCCATCATCGACAAATATGACCGCTGCCGTATGGCATTAGAAAACGGCGCTGATTTAGTGTTTGAATTGCCTGTATATTTTTCACTTGGCAGTGCGGAATATTTTGCAGCGGGTGCCGTCAGCCTGATTGATAAACTTGGTGTCGTTGAATCTCTTCACTTTGGAAGCGAATGTGGTGATATTGACGCGCTGACCGCTTGTGCTTCTGCATTGGCAGCAGAAACAGCCGCCTATAAAGAAACGCTGAACAAAGCGCTAAAAGAAGGGAACTCCTTTCCTTCTGCAAGGGCAGCCGCGGCAAATATTTACAATTGTCCCGAAAATACGCTCTCAAGCCCAAACAACATTCTAGGAATAGAATACATCAAAGCACTGCTGCAGCGAAACAGCTCTATCACGCCTACTACTATCCGCAGAACAGATGACGGGTATCACTCTGTCGTGCTTGACGGCGATACTTTTGCTTCCGCAAATGCCATCCGTGAACTGCTGCGAATATTACCTGAAAATCTTTTTAAACTACAGGAATTTGTACCTGATTCTGTCTATCAATACCTTAGCAACAAAATGAATTCTTCGAGGCAGCACAACTTAAAATCTTCTTTTCTGTTTATTGATCATTTTTCGCAATTGCTTCGATACAAGCTATTGAGTGAAGTTCACATCTCACCCAATCGGCTTTCCTGCTATTATGATGTGACACGCCAGCTTGCAAATACTTTTTATAATAACCTAAATTCTTTCACAACAATTTCTGATTTTGTACTTGCATGCAAATCCAAAAACTTGACCTACACCCGTATCAGCCGTTGTCTTATGCATATCTTGCTGGAGATGAAACAGGATATGATAGATACGCTAAAAGAATCTGACTACTGCCCATATGCAAGACTTCTTGGATTTAATGAACAAGGCAAAAATGTATTAAAACAAATAAAGGCAAATGCTTCAATTCCTATTATAACAAAGCTTCCAAGAGCACTGAAAACACTTGATGGCATTGCTTTACAATCGCTGAAAGCAGATATTTATGCTTCCACTGTATATCAAAGTGTGAAATCACCGCATATACCGTTTCTCAATGAACTGAAACGCGAAATTATAAAGGTATCTTAATGGTATTATGAAACCTCAAATACATTTTTGAATGCATGATATGTCTTTATCATTCCTTCTGAAAGACTGGTGTACTGCATTCCTAATTCCTTTTTGCTTTTTTCATTGGAACAAAGCACCGCTTCTGCCTCTATGAGCGGAAATAGCAAAGGAATATTTTGTGCCTGAGCCTGATCCACTGTCAATGTAGTCAGTTCAAATGGGACATCTGCTGCATTTTGCAGCGCTTCAAAAAATAACGGATAATCAATAACCGTATCATTACAGATATTATAGGTTTGTTCAAATGCTGCCTGGTTTAACAAGCAATTTAATATTGCCTGGGCAGCATCTTTGACATAGACAAATTGAAATTTTCCTTCGGCATCTGCAATATTCAAAAGAATATGGTTCTGTACTAACATCTTGATATAAATAGATTCCCTTGGCGCATAATTATAAGGGCCATATAAAATAGCGGGTCTCAAAATGGTATAATGAATCTCTCTTTTACCACATTCAAAAGCAAGCTCCTCTTCTAGGGCGATTTTTCCTTTGATATAATCGCCGACTTCACCTGGAATCACGGCATTTTCAAGCGCTGAATCTTCTTCTTTGAACTGAAATCCACCATGCCGATATACATCCACTGTACTGATAAATATATAGTGCTTTACACTTCCTTTCAGATTAGCAAGCACTGTGTGAATATCCCCCCTATCATATCCACAAAAGTCTACAATAACATCAAAATCTTCTGTACATTTTTCCCAAATAGATGCATCTTTTCGATTGCCTATTATCTGTTTTGCTCCCAATCCCTCCATGGAATAAGTCCCTCTGTTGACAACTGTTACTTCATGTTCCTTTGCTGCCAGCATCACAAAAACTCTTCCATAAAAATAACTTCCGCCAATTACAAGTATTTTCATCTCTCTGCCTTTCCATCTTAATATTTATTATATATGCTCAAAATCCCTTAGGAACTGTTCAAAAATTACTTGTGACATTTATACAATTAATTGTCATGAATAATTTCTGAACAATTCCTTAGTACCAAAGATTCCGAGTGTACATTAATTTTTAAAGCTGTGAATAGGTGCTGGTATTCTGCCACCACGGTTTACAAACGCATCACAGGAGAATCGGTTCACAGGCATAATCGGCGCATGTCCAAGCAGACCGCCAAACTCTGCACTATCTCCCACTGTTTTTCCAATTACAGGAATAATACGTACTGCTGTTGTTTTCTGATTTATCATGCCAATTGCAAGTTCATCTGCGATAATGCCAGCTATTGTCGTCGGCTTTGTATCGCCAGGAACTGCAATCATATCAAGCCCTACAGAACACACACAAGTCATCGCTTCCAGCTTTTCAAGTGTGAGTGCACCTGCATTGACTGCATCTATCATTCCCTGATCTTCACTGACTGGAATAAATGCACCACTCAATCCGCCAACATAAGAGGAAGCCATAACGCCACCCTTTTTAACCTGATCATTTAACAGTGCAAGAGCCGCTGTTGTACCTGGCGCCCCCGCATACTCAAGCCCTATCTCGCATAATATATCCGCCACACTGTCCCCAATGGCAGGCGTCGGCGCCAATGACAAATCGACAATCCCAAACGGTATCCCAAGGCGGCGCGATGCTTCTTGTGCAACAAGCTGTCCGACTCTGGTTACCTTAAATGCTGTCTTTTTGATTGTTTCACATAAAATCTCAAAATTTGCGCCGCGAACACGCTCCAATGCATTTTTCACAACACCAGGGCCGCTGACTCCTACATTGATAATGGTGTCTGCTTCTGTGACTCCATGAAATGCCCCTGCCATAAACGGGTTGTCGTCTGGCGCATTACAAAATACCACAAGTTTAGAGCATCCAATTGAATCATGATCTTTTGTAAGCTCTGCTGTCTCTTTGATAATATCTCCCATCATTCTAACTGCGTCCATATCAATTCCTGTTTTTGTTGAACCAAGATTGACAGAACTGCACACAAGCTCTGTCTGTGCAAGCGCTTGTGGAATCGAACGCAGAAAAAGCTCGTCTGCCTTTGTCATCCCCTTGGAAACCAGCGCAGAATATCCGCCAAGAAAATTCACTCCCACATCTTTTCTCGCTCTGTCCAGTGTCTTTGCAATTGTCACAAAATCTTCTGGCGAATGACATGCCGCACCGCCTATCAAGGCAATTGGCGTAACAGAAATTCTTTTATTTACAATCGGAATACCAAACTCTTTTTCTATTGCTTCCCCAGTTGCCACCAGATTTTTTGCCGTAGATGTAATCTTTTGATAAATTTTGTCATTGAGTTTGTTAAGATCCGAATCCATACAATCCAGCAAACTGATGCCAAGTGTAATCGTTCTGACATCAAGATTTTCTTTTTCAATCATTTTATTGGTTTCTATCACTTCATTTATATTTATCATCCCAAATGCCCTCCTTAGATTTCCTTCAAAGTATTCATCTATACCAAAAACTATAACCGATGCATACTATTAAAAATTTCTTCTCTCTGACATCTGATAATGACTCCAATTTCTTTGCCAATTTTATCAAAATCATCGGAAACCTCGCTCACTGACTTTACTGCTTTGCTCATATCCGCAATCATCATCATGTTGAAGTAATCATCAACAATCGTCTGTGATATATCCAATATATTAATCTTATTTTCTGCTAAATATGTACATACTTTTGCTATAATGCCAACCGTATCTTTTCCTACTACCGTAATAATTGTCTTTTTCATCGTCTATGACTCCTATCTTTTCAATCTATCCTTTATCTTATCCAAATTCGTTTTTATATTTCAACCAATTGTGAAAGTTCACTTCGCTCTGCAACAAAAATCGGAAAATCATCTGGTTTATATGGATTATCTGCCATGGAAATTTCCATTCGCACCGTTTCATACGCAAGCTCCGCCATGTTATTTTCTTTGCTCAAATGCCCTAGAAATACAGATTTTAGCTGATCATGCAGCAGTCTGCTCAAAAGTCTTCCTGACAGTTCATTGGATAAATGGCCTTTTTTTCCAAGTATCCTCTGTTTGAGCGCATATGGATACGGTCCGACCTGAAGCATATTAATATCATGATTTGCTTCAAGCAAAAGGGTATCCAGCCCTCTAAGACTTTCTACAGTATAATCATCATAGGTTCCCAAATCTGTAGCAACTGCCATACGTTTATTTCCATACTGAAATCGATATGCTACTGGCTGTGCGGCATCATGAGATATTTTCATTGGATTTACTGTGATATCTTTCAAGATAAATTTCTCGTCCGCTTTCACCACACGAAAAAGTGAGTCATCTAGTTCTCCAAGATTACTCACTTTTTTGATCGCACTTATCGTTCCACTGGTTGCATAAATTGGAATGCCAAACTTCCTGCACATCACACCCAACCCACTAATATGATCCGAATGTTCATGTGTAATCAGTATTCCGTCAATATCCTTTGCTGCAAGTCCAATCTGGTTTAAGCCCGCCACAATCCGCTTGCAGCTTATTCCTACATCCACCAGAAGATTTGTAGCTTCTGTCCCCACATAAATACAATTTCCACTACTCCCACTGGCTATACTGCACATTCTCATTTTTTCAAACCCCTACCTCGTATTTTATTCAATCCTGTCATATTTATGTCGCGATTCACAGCATGGGAACTGTTCCTAGTATCCATTTGGGGCGATATGAAAAGCTTTGCTTCGCAAAATCGCCCCGTCATGTTCTCAGCCCGTGAAAGGTTCCAAATATCATACTTTCCAGTATACCTCAATCTTGTCTCCGTTGTAAAGCTCTTGTGTGTATTGTGCATCTTTTCCATTGACAAGGGTAGCAATTCCCTTTCCTTGCAATTTCGTGGTGTCAAAGTCAATATAATCAAAGATGTCAACAAAAGAATACTTCTTTTTCCCTCTCATAACAACTGGTTTCTGATTCACAATAACAATAATTTTTTTGCCAACCTCTTTGACAGCCTCTTTTTGCTCCTGTTTTTCCTTTTTGTTTTTTAATACATGGATAGGTTCCGGCTCCGACTTAACCTCCGATGTTTTTTTATCTTCTTTGATTTCTGCTTCTTGTTTGGATTCATTTTTTATTTCAGCACTTTTTATCTTCGGCTCATTATCTGGCTTGGATATCTTATCTTGTTCTGAAAGCGCTTCTTTTTCACTCGGCTTCGATGTTGACTCATTCGGTCTATCTTCTTGTTCTGCTTTGACTGGTTCCGTCTCGACTACCTCTGTTGCTTCCGGCGTTGACTCATTTGGTTTTTCTAGTGTTTCTTCCTGTTTTTCGTCAGCTTCTATGATTAAATCTGCGATTGGTTCTTCTGATTTGGATTCTTCAGCTTTTTTTGCTGCGGCATTTTCGCCCTCTTTCTTTTGTTCAGGCTCTGCGTTGGACTCCTCTGCTGCTTTTTCAGGTTCTACCGATTCGTTTTCAGCATCTGTCTTCTTCTCATCCACCTTTGATACATGCTCTTTTACAACTGCACGAAATGCCTCTTTTTTCGCCACTCTTTGGGCTTCCTTATAGATTTCTTTCAATTCAAACTCTCGCTTATTTTTTATTTCAATCTTGTCCATGCTGTGAATTTCTATATTGCTGTCTATTTTTTCACCATTAATGAATAAGAGTGCATCTTCTGGCGACAATCCCATATATTCGAGAAACTCATTGCATGTATAGTTTGTAGAAAGTTCTATTGCATCTCCATCTTGTATCAAATATTCTCCTGTCACAACACTTCCATTGACCTTTGTAGGCTTTGGAAGCTGCATTTCATCGCCATTGACTATAAGGGTAATTTTACCATTGTAGTCAATAAGGTCAGATATTCTTTGTTGTGCTGGCTCTCCAAGCGTTGCTTCTTCCAATACAATCACATCATTTGACTGAATGCTGCAGTTGAGATTCACTTCTTCTCCATTGACAAAGACATGCGCGCTTTCGCCAAAATCTCCCTTTGTGACACGATTCTTACCATTCACTGTATAGTGAAGCTCCTGCCCGCGTCTGGGAAAGAGTCCGTCATGCGTAAAGGCAGCCTGCATTGCTGCGTCCATTACTGTAAGCTTATTGTTATCATACAGCTTTATACGGTCCCCATTAAAAGTAATGTAAATAAAATTATTGTATTGCTCATAATATGTAAGGCATATTCCAATGGGTGTAATGATTGTAGAATCTTTGAGTGCTCCTTCTGGAAAATCGACATCACGCATAATTTCTTCGCCGCGGACTGCTACGCGCTTGGGATCAAGACCAAGTTCTGATGCTATCTGACTGGCAAAACCTTTAATCTTTCCACCTCCGCCGACAATAAATACCGCACTTGGCGAAGTACCGCCGTTTAATTCTCTGACTGCATCTGCTGTAAGTTTTGACATCTTATCAATTTCCGGCTGACATATCGCTATCACTTCTTCTGCCGAAATTGTCTGCTCCATTCCCATTATATCTTCATATATTATCGTTTCTTGTTCTAAAGCAGCCGTCTTAATCTGTTCTGCGGTTGTAAAGTCAATAAGACATGTTTTTGCCAAGAGTTCGGTAAGGGAATCTCCTGCAAAAGGAAGCATTCCAAAGGCAATCACACTCCCATCATTGGTAATTGATATATCAGATGTTCCTGCACCAACATCGATCATTGCGATATTCAGCAGACGGAATTTCTCCGGTATAGCAACTCTGATCGCAGCAATCGGCTCCAATGTCAGATTCGCAACTTTTAATTCTGCAAGTTCCACAGCACTATATAATCCATCAACCACATCATCTGGCAAAAAGGTTGCAATCATATCTGCACCAATACTTTTCGCTTTGTGATGTTCCGGCTGACTCATCCATAAGCCATTGAGATAATACTTGACAATCGAATAGCCCACGCAGTAAAAATGCATTTCAGTTGTATTTTTTTCCTGAAAGTCTGTAAACGCCTGCTCTATTCCCATCGAAATGAGTGTACTGATGTCTTCCTTGGTGACATTTCTTTCCTTGTCAAGATCCATATCTACGTGAATGTTCATTGTCTTGAGCACACGACCAGCAGCGGCAATGCATACCTCTTCAAGCTTAAGCCCCAGTTTATCTTGTAGTGATTCCCTGATATCTGCTATTGTAGCTGCTACTCTGTTAATGTCATGAATCTGTCCGTCAAGCATGGCACGCGTCTGATGCTGCCGTATTTCCTGCGCTGCAACAACAAACCGTTCACCCTGTTTGTATCCTACTGTACCGACAATGCTTCTCGTGCCAATATCCAGCCCAAATACAAGATCCTCTCCATTAACTTTCATCTGATTCATACCTCAATCCCCCATTATCCCCTTAATCTGTTTGTAGGTTTCCTCTAAACTGCCATTATTTGATATAACAACCTGACAGTGTTTTCTAAATTCCTCTTCACTTAACTGTCCTTCCATAATATATGCTATCTTCTGTGTGCTATATTGTCTGTTTTCGACCAGTCTTTTTTCCCTTATTTGGGTATCTGCATAGATATACCACAACTCGTCCACGATTTGATCATAATGCTCTTCTATCAAAAGTGCCGCCTCTATAAAAAAGTAATCTACGACACCTTTTCCTTTTTCATATTCAATTTGCCGCAGGATATAATTTTTAACTTCTGGATGAACAATCTGGTTTACGCGCTCAAGAAGCATTTTATTGCTAAAAATCACCGCTGCCATTTTTCCTTTATCAATTGTCTTATCTTCCGCTAATATTTCTAAGCCAAGCAGCGCTACCAACTTTTTGTAGCATTCCTGACCTGGTTCATACAATAAATGTGCTGTCTCGTCGGACCTTACAATTCTGCACTTATAATGTTTTTCAATATAAGAAAGCACCTGTGTTTTTCCCGATCCGACGCCTCCTGTAATCCCAATAATTTTCATAAAATCATATCCCGTTTCCTATATTGTTTCTGTCAGCCCCAATAAGGCTTTTTATCTAAAATTATTTAGCCTCATACCAATCCGTGCCAGTGTGCAAATCAATCTCTAATTTCACTGCTAATGAACATGCATTCTGCATTTCATGAGAAAGTACTTCCCGTACTTGTTCTATCTCATCCTTCACCGTTTCTATCAGAAGTTCATCATGTATCTGCAAAATAAGTTTTGATTTCAAACCTTTAGATTTCAGCGCATCATAAACGTTTACCATCGCATATTTAATAATATCTGCTGCGGTGCCCTGGATTGGTGAATTCATCGCTACACGCTCTCCAAAAGAACGCTGCATAAAATTAGATGATTTCAGCTCTGGTACTGGCCTGCGGCGTCCAAACATTGTCTCACAGTAGCCTTTTTTCTTTGCATCCAAAACCATTTTGTCTAAAAAATTCTTAATTCCCGGATACGTTTTAAAATATGCGTCAATATATTCTTTTGCTTCTTTGGTCGTAATGCTCAAATCCTGGCTGAGTCCAAAAGAACTGATGCCGTATACAATTCCGAAATTCACTGCCTTGGCATTGCGCCGCTGCAAATCTGTGACTTCCTCAAAGGGCGTATGAAAAACTTTTGACGCCGTAATCCGGTGAATATCCTCATTCATTTTGTAAGCTTCAATCAATTGTTCATCATCTGACATATGAGCCAACACTCGCAACTCGATTTGCGAATAATCAGCATCCATAAAAATATACCCCTCATGTGGTACAAATACTTTTCGAATACGCCTGCCAAGTTCCATTCGCATTGGAATGTTCTGCAGATTTGGTTCTGTCGAACTCAATCTGCCCGTCGCTGTTATTGTCTGATTAAAGTTTGTATGAATTTTGTTTTCACTATCAATAAATGCTGCAAGTCCATCTGCATAAGTAGATTTCAGCTTGGTATGTCCTCTGTATTCTAAAATATCCTTGACAATTGAATGTTCTGGCGCAAGCTTCTCAAGCACATCTGCTGCTGTTGAATAACCTGTCTTTGTTTTCTTGCCGCCGGGAAGCTTCTTTTTCTCAAATAATATTTCCCCAAGCTGTTTGGGCGAATTAATGTTAAAAACTTCTCCTGCATCTTTGTGAATTGCCTGTTCAAGCTCTTTAATCCTGCCGTTCAAAGCCTCTCCATACGCTTTGAGTTCTTCTGGTTTGACAAGAATACCTTCCCGTTCCATATCAAAAAGCACATATGTCAGCGGCATTTCCAATTCCCGAAACAATTTTTCCATTCCACTCTGTCTCAAAGCATTCTCAAGAATAGGTTTTGCTTTATATATCGTATATATTTCTTTGGCAAGATAAGAAATACAGTCTCTTTTCTGGTTTCTATACACCGCAGCAAAGTCAGATTTTCCAAACTGATCCATCCATCTTGGAATCGTACTTCCCAGATATTCTCCCGCTATGTCTACTGTATCATAATCGCTTTTGAGCGGATTCATCAAATATGCTGCAATTTTACAGTCAAAAATATTTTTTGTGATATCATACGAGGATAAGGTTTTATCATTCTCCTCCGATACCAAATCTCCATAATCATTTTTTACATCAAATACAGATACCATCATCTGCTCTGCTGTCAGCATATTTTGATACTGTTCTCTGAGAACTGCTTGTGGGATTTCTTCGGAACTTTCTATCAAATATATGTTCTTTGCATTGTCTGCACTGCTGCATAACATACAGCCAAAAATCTCTTCCTCATGCTCAAGCTGCAAAAATAGCTGTCCATTTGCATCGGATCCCAAATCCCCCGATTTTTTTGCCTTAATGTGAATCGGTCTTATCGCTGCATTTTGGGACTTCACAGCATCCTCAAAAATTTTTTTTGCATCTCCAAGCGTTTTGACCTCAACAACATGCAGATCTTTTTCCATATCTGTTTTTGCTGCTGTTTTCGTCTGATCAAATCGGTTCAAAAAGTTCTTAAATGACAGCTTGTTAAATATGGTATAAGCTTCTGGTGTAAATAAATTGCCCAGCTTTGCTTTTTCATATGAAAATTCAATCTCTGCATTGGTTTCAATCGTTGCAAGCGTTTTGCTCAAATCAGCAAGCGCCCTGTTGTCAGCCAGACTTTCCCGAATGCTTTTCTTGGTGATTTCCTCCAAATGCGCATAAATATTATCAATGGAACCATACGTAGTCATCAGGTCTGTTGCTGTTTTCTCCCCTACCTTTGGCACACCCGGAATATTGTCTGAAGTGTCTCCCATCAATGCTTTTAACTCTATAAACTGCAACGGTGTAACTTTGTATGCTGTTTTCACATCACTTGCGTAATAATCTTCTATCTGTGTCTTTCCGCCCTTTGTCTTTGGAATCCGGATTTTAATATGATCAGATGCGATTTGCAGCAAATCTCGGTCGCCAGAAACAAGTGCAACCTCCATGCCTTCTTTTTCAGAACGCTTTGCAATCGTCCCCATAATGTCATCTGCCTCATATCCAGCTTTTTCTACGATATGTACCCCCATCGCAGCAAGCACATCTTTCATAACAGGCACTTGTTCGCACAATTCCTGCGGCATAGGCTTTCTAGTGCCTTTATATTCTTTATAAATCTTGTGCCGGAATGTCGGCTCACTCACATCGAAAGCCACAGTCAGATACTCAGGGTTTTCTTCATCCAATATTTTAAACAAAATATTCAAAAAACCAAATATGGCATTGGTATGAAGTCCATTGGAATTACTCAAAATCGGCACGCCATAAAAAGCCCTATTCAATATACTGTGACCATCTATCAATACAATTTTACTCATTTGCTCAAGCTCCTCCCAGCCAAAACATACAGAATATCAGAGACGCAACTAAAAAAAGACCGGCTTTAAGCTGTTTATATACCTTTTGACGGTTAACGGCACGATTCAGCTTGTCCTCCAGTTCCTTCTGCACATTAATATTATCCGCATTTTCAAGTCTGCTTATACCTTCTAATAAAAGATATTCTATTGTAAGTTCCTCCATGCATTCACTACAGGAACGTACATGTTCCACAAATTTTTGTTCTGTGCCTCTATCCAATTCGTTTTCCAAAAACAAATGGATACACCTCTGTGTTTCCTTACAATCCATTGATTCCCTCGTTTTCGTATCTCCCCAACATTTAGCAGCAGTTTTATCATACATATTTCTATGTTTCCATAATGTGTTTACTCAACTTATAATACACTAAATTGCCGCATTTTTAAAGAGATAAAAACATTTTTTTCAAAAAAGTTGAAAATAAAGGTATATGGCATTGGGAAAACTATGTTATACTTAAATAAAAATCAAAAAGGAGCTGCTTTCTATGGCTTTATTCAAAAACGAGATACCAATATTGGAATTTGATACAGACCCCAATGCAGTTATCATGCCAGGTCATCATTCTGATTATCATTTTCCCACAAAAGCAGTAATGTTGTTCATGGGGCCGGAAATAGATGCGTATGTAGCTGAACATAATTGCGAAGTGGTCGGAAAATTTGAAAGTATCACAAAAGATTTCTGTGTTTATAAAACACATCTCAACCATGTAGATATTGCATTTGTACAAGCGCCTCTTGGCGGGGCTGGTGCTGTTCAGATTATGGAACAGTTAATTGCAGGCGGTGTACGGGAGTTAATTGCCGCTGGATGTTGTGGCGCTTTAATTGAAGATACGGAAGGTTCCTTTTATATTCCAACTACAGCGCTTAGACAGGAAGGGACATCCTATCATTATCTGCCGCCGTCACGGGAAGTTGAGCTGGATTACAGGGTAGTCAAAGCGATATGCAGCGTATTGGAAAAAGCAGGATTAAACTATAAAACCTGCAAAACATGGACCACGGAAGGATTTTATCGCGAGACAAAAGAAATGGTTCAATATCGGAAAGCAGAAGGATATTCTGTTGTCGAAATGGAATGCGCCTCTCTGGCTGCATGTGCAAAAATGAGAAATGTTGTATTTGGGCAGCTTCTTTTCACAGCAGATTCTTTGGCAGATATTGAGGCGCATGATATCAGAAATTGGGGAAATGACTTTTTTGCGGCAGCAATGAAAATTGCTATGGAAGCAGTAACGGAGGTATAAAAATGAGAACAGAGAATGAAATATATGACCTTATCTTAAAAATTGCAAAAAATGATACCAGAATCAAAGCTGTGTATATGAATGGTTCAAGAACAAACGAAATGGTTCCAAAAGATATTTTGCAAGATTACGATATTGTCTATGTTGTAGATGACACCAAAAGTTTTATAGAAGACAATGACTGGCCTAGTCTTTTTGGAGAAATTCTGTATATGCAGTATCCAGATGAAAATCCATATTATCCGAGTGACAAACAAAATTCATACGGCTATCTGATGCAGTTTGCAGACGGAACTAGAATTGACCTAATTGTGCAGTCTGTAAATTATGCATTACAACATATCAGAGATGACAAACTCTGCAAAATTCTGTTGGACAAGGCAAATATATTACCTGAAATAGAAGCGGCAACAGATTGCCAATATTGGGTAAAAAAGCCTACAAAAGAACAATATCTGGCTGTTTGTAATGAATTTTGGTGGTGTACCAATAATATTGCAAAGGGGTTATGGAGAGAGGAACTGCCTTATGTGCAAGATATGACAAATTATAATGTAAGGACGCAGCTTATTACCATGTTGAATTGGAAAGTTGGCATTTTAACAGATTGGTCCGTTAGCACAGGAAAATCATCAAAATACTTATATAAGTGGCTGTCTGAAAAAGAATGGAATTTATTTCTATCAACTTATTTTGATTGCAATGTCGACCATGCATGGCAGTCTGTTTTTGAAATGTGCAAATTATTTGAAAACGTGGCAAGGTATGTCGGTGAAAAGCTTGGCTGGGAGTACAATGAAAAAGAGGGAAACGCTGCATATTCTTTCTTGGAATTTATTTATCAACTGCCCAAAAAATTCTAGTGGAAACCGTCAAAATCGAATAGAAGTCGCTACTGCTTGTGCTTCGTGATGTCAAACTTATTGGAGAAGAATGGTCTAACCCCTCTAAGGAACTGTCAATAAATAACGCATCAATTTGACTTGTCTAAATGTCCATCCGCAGCATCAGATAATCTTGACGTAGCCCGCTACGCCTGCGATTATCTTCTTTGCAAATGTAATTTTCAATTTCTCTATCCAAAAAATGAACTTATCCAATAGACTAATTGAAGTTTTGATTAATTTTTACTTGCATATTTTATCAAGAAAAATTAAGATAGAATATAATAGATTTGTACATTTTGTTTCATAAATATATAATATTCGAACAATTTATTAAATAAGAATTGGGAAGGGATGGATTTATGGCAATTACTTTATTGCTCGTAGCGATTGTAATATTGCTTTGTGTTCTTGCTGAGAAATTTTCAGGAAAATTTGGTATGCCTGCATTAATTTTATTTATGTTTATTGGTATGCTTTTCGGAAATGATGGTTTTGCTAAAATTCAGTTTGACAACTATAAAATGGCAGAAAATATCTGTTCCATTGCTTTGTTGTTTATTATGTTTTATGGCGGATTCAACTTAAAATGGAAACTAGCAAAAAATGTAGCAGTGAAATCCATCCTGTTATCTACATTAGGTGTAGCGATTACAGCGATTGTATGTGCTATGTTCGTCAAATTAGTACTTGGTTATTCCTGGATTGAAAGCTTTCTGGTAGGTGCCGTACTTGGTTCTACTGATGCAGCCAGCGTCTTCGCAATCCTGCGTCAGAAAAAACTAAATCTAAAAGCCAATACTGCTTCTCTTTTGGAGATGGAAAGCGGAAGTAATGACCCAATGGCGTATATGCTTACTTTTATAGCAATGGGCATTATCAGTTCTGGAAAAGCAGGAAATATAACAATACAGATTTTATTACAGCTTGCTGTCGGAACGCTTGTTGGTGTTCTTTTTGCCATAATGACAATGCGGCCTATGGAAAAAGCAAGAGTTATTCCAGATGGACTAGACACAATTTTCATGATTGCTATGGTTCTGATTTGTTATAGCTTGTCACAGATTTTGGGCGGAAATGCCTATCTAAGCGTATACATAATGGGAATTATCATTGGAAACAGCAATATTAAAAATAAAGCAACACTCATTCCGTTCTTTGATGGTGTTACCTCACTTGCTCAAATTCTTATATTCTTTCTGTTAGGACTTTTGACCGTTCCGCATGAAATGCCTGAAGGACTTCTTACAGCAGTCATAATCATGATTATTGTTACATTGATTGCAAGGCCCGTAGCTGTCTTTATTCTGCTTCTTCCATTCCGATGTTCTGTCCGACAATGTTTGTTAATATCGTGGGCTGGATTGAGAGGAGCTTCCTCTTCTGTTTTCGCAATCATGGCTGTTGCAGGTGGTATTATTATGCCACACAATTTATTTCACATAGTATTTATGGTTTCTCTTTTTTCCGCTGCTATTCAAGGTACTTTGCTTCCAAAAGTAGCAAACAAACTTGATATGATTGATGAAAATGCAGATGTCAGAAAAACATTTAATGATTATCAAGAAGATTCTGCAATCACTTTGATTCGCATGTACATTCCAAAAGGGCATAACTGGGAAAATAAACTTGTAAAAGAAGTTAGTTTTCCTACAGGTTCGCTTGCTCTCATGATAAAAAGAAATCATGAGACAATTATCACAAAAGGCAATACTCAGATTTTGGCTGGTGACAGTATTATATTGAGTGCTCCTTCTTATACGCCAAGTGGAAATGAAAAACTAGAAGAAAACCATATTGATATTGGTCATGCATGGTGTAATCATACTATCGCTGAGTTAAAACTTAATCCAGACGAGCTGATTGCTATGATAATCCGAGGCGAAGAGTCATTGATTCCTGATGGCAAGACAATGATTTTGGAAAATGATGTAGTGGTGACTTACCGTGAGTAAGCCACCACTACTTAATAAACTTGACCGCATATTTCAGTAGTTTCCTTTTAAAACCCTGTTTTTTGCAAGTTCTCAAATTCTTCTGGAAAGGTCTTTGCCACAGACACAATCTTTTCAAGATCGTAATGGTTCCTGTCTCATTCCAGATATGCCTATTCCATCAAAAGCTTGTCACATAAGATAGAATGTGATATATTATCAATATGGAACAATCGTGTTTCAAGGTGGAAAGCCTCCCTAACTTGAAAAAGAAGGGAGGTGGTGCAATGAATACATACGAGATTTTGAGCCTGTTGTTTTTTGGCGGTAACTTCTTGGTTGCACTGCTTACCTACATAGATAGGAATAATAAGCGAAAATAAATAAGCCTACCTTGTACTTTGCCGAGTCAGGTAGGCTTATGCCACACTGGGAATTAAACCACTTTGTGGGCGGTTGCTCCTATCCTTATGTCTAATATAGCATATCTGGCAGCAAGGTGCAAGAAGTTTTTCCTGTATCCTTCATCATAAAAACTCCCTTAAAATTGCAATTTAGAGTATCAGCTATCTGGTTTCGTTCTTTTTCTCTGAAATTATCACGTTTTAGTTTATTTGAGAAGTTCCAAGTGTAGCAGCTAATTCTTAAAGAAAAAGTATCATGAAAGCTTGTCACATAAGAAAGAATGTGATATATTTTCGATACGGAACAATCGTGTTGCAAGGTGGAAAGCCTCCCTAACTTGAAAAAGAAGGGAGGTGGTGCAATGAGTACATACGAGATTTTGAGCCTGTTGTTTTTTGGCGGTAACTTCTTGGTTGCACTGCTTACCTACATAGATAGGAATAATAAGCGAAAATAAATAAGCCTACCTTGTTTCTTGGCCGATTCAGGTAGGCTTATTGCCAAATGTGGAGGTCAACCACTTTGTGGGCGGTTGCTCCTATCTTTATGTCTAATATAGCATATCTGGCAGCAAGGTGCAAGAAGTTTTTCCTGTATCTCTCATTACAAAACTCCCATCTCATGTCTATTACGCGGCAAAATTTAAGGCTACCGCCAACACACCCTGTCAACGATAGCCCTTGATTTTACACTATTTCTTAGAACTTCCCTGCCGTTTTTAGAAACGGTTTGCCTTCGCTGCTTCTTCAATCGAAACTGTCATCCTTGATTTTATAGGGTTTTAAGGGCTATTTGTGTGCTACTTGTGTGTAACGCACCTAAATTTTTATCAATTTTTGAACACTTACAGACACTTTTTTTCTCTGCTCAAGCATAATTTCTACCTATCTTATGTGCTTTTCATACTCTGCCTGTAATTCTGCCCTGCGTAAAGCGATATACTCCACCGTAGAAGTAAACCCATGCTCATTGAATTTATTCATACTGTTTCTGTATGCCCCGGCTTCCACAATATCAAATTTTTCCAATAATTCACGCTTTGCCTTGTCTGTCCGTAATCGCCGCAGTCCTTTTTCCTTTATCTGGCGTATTCTGTCTATGGTTATGCCCTGTTCTCTGGCTACCGCTGCCATTGTCCGATTATTTATAAATATCTCTTTTATTATGCTGTTCTCTCTGTTGCTTGTATAACGCTCCACAATGCACCATAATTGGCTTTTAGAGTGTTCGGCATACATTTTATCTATTGTTTCATCTTCAAGGCTAAAATCGGCTTGTATGGTATCGGAAAGTGTCAAACTGTTATCGTCTGCTAAAGGGGTATCTAAACTGGCTACCCCTTGCATCTGTATTTTCAATTCCGGCAGCAGTCCTACAGGTACACGCATTTTATCAGCTATTTCATTATCTGTCGGCATTCTGCCTAATTCCTGTTCTAACTCCTGTGCGGTTTTCTTGTAACGTGCTATTTTCTACCTTGTGTGGCTCGGTATTCGCACCGTAGAGCCGCATTTTTCAAGATACCGCTGTACTGACTGCCTTATCCAGTATTCCGCATAAGTCATAAAGCGCACATTTGCAGACGTTTCATAATGCTGTACCGCTTCACATAATCCAAAATAGGATTCTTGCAACAGGTCAGCTTCACACTCATAGGAGGTAAAAGGCTTTATGAATTTTCTGATCAGCGGTAAATTGCCCTCATACAGTGATTGCATATAATCCGTTACAGAATAGCCATTCCTAATTTCAGAAACAATTTGCTCATTCGTCATTGTAATGCACCTACCCCTTTGCTATAATTTGAGTAGATGCAGGATATAAAGAGAAGTCAGCCCTCAAAAGCAACGGCTTCTCTTTTATTTTATCACAAAACCGCCTTTTTTGCATATTTCAAAAATATTTTAGAATAGCAGCAGGACTAAGCCTTTTTGAAAATGCCCGGCAATTTGACACGCTTACTACCACTATGCGGCGTTTTGCTATAAAACCCCCACCCTATGCTTATTCTGGAACAAAATAAAAGGGTACGCACCGAACACATACCCTTAATGAAGTATTATTTATTTCTCATTCTTAACTATTTCAATATATTTCTTTAACGTATTTCTGCTTATATTATGTTTCTGCATCAAATCTATTTGCTTTATACTTCTATCTTTAATGAATAGCTGTATATCCGCTTTCAACTCGTCTGACATTTTATCAAGCTTCCCTGTTGCTCTGCCGCTACGTTTGTTACTGGCTTCTATTCCGTCCTTAATTCTTTGAACTGTTATTTTTCTTTCCTGCTCTGCTCTGTCCAACTCCACAATCAGCAATAGCTTTACAGTGCTTTCAAGGCTCGTCCTTGCTACTAAATTTTGTGCCTTTGCCACATTCAATAACTGCTTGATATACGGAGTGCTTATTGTCTGATTATCAATAAAAATCAATTCAACGCCTTTATTCAACAGTTCCATATACTTCATATACCCAACTTCTGCTTCTCTTGTAAATCGGCATATATCCTTAAAGACAATCATATCTCCTGGCTGTACTATGCTCTCTAATTTTTGCCATTGCTTACGCTCTGTAAAATTCTTACCGCTTTTATCTTCCCTAAACTCTAACAGATATTCAATATCATTTTCTTTTGCATATCTTTGTAATGCACTTTCCTGACGGGTAAACTTCTGTAAATCTCTTTCCTCTGATGTGCTTATCCTCATATAGCTATATACATTACACATAATAATACCGCCTTTCTTCTATCAAATAAACTATAGATATTTTGATAGTTTCATTATGCTGTCATTTAATCTATTTGTCAATATAATTTGACACTTTTTATAACAACAATAACAAGAAAAGATATTTTGACGGTTTACACATCACCAAAGAACACTTGACAAAATTTAATAGGGGAATTGTCACAAAAGAAAGAATATGATAGAATATCGGAGAGGAACAATCGTGTTGCAAGGTGGTAGCCTCCCTAAACTTCACACCCGGTTTGCCGGAGTACATAAGAGGGGAGGTGGCGCAAATGACAGCTTTTGAAATCATTTCGATTTTCATAGGTATATTGGCTCTGCTGATTGCCTTTGGTAGTTTTGTTATAGCGTTGCTTGCCTTTCTCGATAAGAGGAACAAGCGAAAATAAATAAGCCTACCTTGTCACTTGGCCGGTGAAGGTAGGCTTATAACCTAGTCGGAGGTCAACCACTTTGTGGGCGGTTGTTTCCTCTTTTGTATATATAATATAGCATAATCCCCGCATAAATTCAAGAATAAATTCCGTTAAGATAGTGTAACTTTACTTGGGGGATGCAACAATGGACAGCCCTCCCCTCTTATA
>CAJUKA010000031.1 GCA_910586585.1 uncultured Lachnospiraceae bacterium | reverse complement strand
ACGGGAAAGCCTGCGGCCAATCGTAGTGATGATGGTTCTATACTCGTCATGGCTCCAGTATGGATAAATGACTTGAAAAAGTCGCGAAATCTAGTATAATATTGATAACAAGCAAAAGGAGCATACAAAAATGCCGGAAATATCATTATTTTATGGAATAAAAGTCACAATGTATTATGATGATCATAATCCACCACATTTTTATGCAGAATATAATGGAAATAAAATTATTGTAGATATTATAAAAGGAAAGGTCATTAAGGGTGGGTTTCCTAGCAAGCAATTAAAATTAATTCTTGCATGGACAATAATACATCAAGATGAGTTGATGCAAAATTGGGAATTGTCAAAGGATGGTAAGCCTTTAAATCGAATCAATCCGTTAATTTAGGGGGTGTATTTATGTATTATTTTCCGGAAATAGTACAAGTAATAGCGCATGAAGATTTTACAGTATCTGTTTATTTTTCTGATGGGAAAATTGTCTTGTACGACATAAAACCATTTTTGCATACAGAAGTTTTTTCTAAGATAAGTGATATTAATATTTTTATGGAATCATGTACTATATTAAATGATACGCTTGCATGGGATATTGTAGGAGATAGAAACGAAAGCAAATGTATAGATATTGATCCAGATACTTTATATAATCTACCTGAATCAGTGGAAAGAATAGCATAAGAAGGCGATAAAAATTACTATACAACAAAGAGTAAAGGCAGCGTGTGACATTGCTGGAATGAGCCAAACGGAATTAGGACAAAAAATGGGAATGTCACAATAAAATTTTTCAAAACGTTTAAAAGTTGGTAAATTTACACAAGAAGAACTGGAGGAAATGGGAAAATACTTAGGATGTGAGTATATTTCAATATTTCAATTTCCAGATGGGAAAAGAGTTTAAAGCATTATTCATCAATTTGAATAGTGTTTTTTACTTTATAGGAAATTCCGATTTTTAATATACAAGAAAAAATGTATGTTCTATGAACATATGTTGGATAGAGTGGTGTTTTAGATACATAAAACAAACGGTTAAGGATTTAGAAGATATAAAAACCTTCTTCTCCAAAATCGTCATCAAATGGGTCATCTTCATTTAGGAAATAAGCCGTCTTTATGTTCCCTGTAACAGCGGGACTTAACCTTTTTGAAGGAGTGACCGATTCTAGACTCCATTTCATTGAGAACAAAAGTTCTTAAAGCGTGAGCTTTGGGCGCAGGCTCTGAAGCGGTTGGAGGATTCTGCCCGAACGCTCAAAGATTATGAAAATCTTGTGGCGTGGTATGACTGGCTCGATGCCAACCATCAGCGCAAGGATGATTTCATAGATACGATCTTTTACTGTCCTTACGATATTCACGAGCTTGTGACCGATGCGGATATGTCTGTCGTCCTGCGGGAGTTGAACGAGGATCACAAGTTTCTTTTGTTCCTGTCTGATCTGCGGCAGTGCAGCTCCGTCAAGATTGCAGTTATTCGTGGGCAGTCAGACCGCAACATCCGCAAGGTGCGGAACACAATGCTCAAAAAGATACGAAAAAGTGCAGGCACAGCAGCCCTTGACCTTGCTTGAAGTTACTTTTCACGGGGTGGGGAAAGCAGGCCAGTTCCTGTTGTGCTGCCCTGAGCCGGTACGATAATGAAGTTGACAGAAAATACTGCTGGCCGTTCACTGCCTTTTCCTCCTTCCAGTGCGCTGTTACTCTGCCCTTATCAGAGACGGGAGAGTTCTTCTATCTTTGAGAGACGTCTTTTGTACGATCTCACCTGTTGCCTCATCGATCTTACCGATCAGCCTTCTCTTTGAGCGCGGCTGTTTCTTATCCTTGTCCCAGTAAGATTCTGATTCATAAACATAGGTGATTCCTGTCTGTTTGTTGAGTTTTTTAATGATAGATGCCATTTTTGTACCTAATAGTGGTAAGAAAGTTATAATACGCCACTATTACAGCACCAATAGAATAGTGGTACAATTTTCAAAAAGCCACTACTTTACAACAAAAAGCACTGTGACCCGATCTATTATCAAAGCCACAGTGCATATATTCCAATTATATTTCCCCACCCCGTGAAAAGTAACAACAGTTCAGCTATGCCCATTCATAAGTTGTCAAATCTAGAAAAAATACAGAACAAACGATTGAATATTTGCTGGACAATTGATATAATTAGCACTAAAAAGTTGAAGACGTTCATTATGCGTAAGTAAATTATTACAGTTTGGCATTAAATGACAGCCATTTTGTAATTAAGATGCTAAGGAATTGTCGTTGGTATGTGACAAAATTAAATGGGTGGAAGATGAAAATGGAAAATGAGAAAAAAATGAAACAGCAAATATTAGAAGCAAAAGAAGGTGTCCGTTTGTCCATATATACAGGAATGCTGGAATATGGACATATTGACAGAATGACAACCAGACAGTTTTATAAGGCATTCCCTGGCAGCAGGATTTTGCTGCTGGATACAGTATATGAATTTGCATTGGCAGTATATATGCTGGAACGAGATGATACCTATATGTATACATATGCATATCAGGAGAACGAATGTTGGGTGATGTTTGATGATGCTGTAAAACCAAATACATATTATCAAACAGAATATGTATTTGACAGGGAGTGTTATTTCCGGGTTAATTTGCGCAGATGCGATGGAAGAGCGATAGACGCATCAGAAGCGGATCATATTAATCATATCCTGATTTACGAATCCGATCTGCCAGAAAGTATAGGATTAAATAATAATTTGACTCACTTATTTGAAGAGGAAATAAAAGATACCACAGAAAAAATCAATTCTGCAAAGGAAAAACACCGTAGCAAAGCATTTCTTCTTTTAACAGATTCTCATTATGTCGTAAATGGAACCTGGGAAGATACTGTCTGGTGTATCAAGGAAGTAAACAAAAGAGCACCATTTGATAGCATTATTCATCTTGGTGATTTGACAGATGGTATGATTTGTCGGGAAGTTAATTATCATTATGTGGATATTGTGAAAAAAGATTTGCTTTCACTGGATAAACCAGTTTATTTTGTGATTGGAAACCATGATACCAATTATTTTAAGGGTAATCCTGAACGATTTTCGAAAGAAGAACAGTATTGGCTGTATCACAATGGTTGCTGCGATGGTGCAGTGAGGAATGGGCATGCACTTTATTATTATAAAGATTTTGAGGAAATTCTTGTGCGGGGTATATTTCTGCATTCATTTGATGAATGTGAAAAGATACGATATGGGTTTTCCCAGGAGGAAGTTTTATGGCTGCAAGAAGTTTTAAAAACAGTACCAGAAAACTTTCGTGTGTTGGTTTTTTCTCATGTTCCGCCTCTCCCAGAAATCCATTATTGGAGCAAGGACATTCGAAATGGAGAAAAAATGGTAGAAGTTCTGGAACAATATATGCAAGAAAATCCAAAACATTGTGTACTGGGATGGATTCATGGACATAACCATGCCGATCAAATTTATCGAAAAAGAATGTTTCCGATTGTTTCATTGGGCTGCACAAAAGTAGAGGACTTTAAGGACAAAAAGCCAGATGGTGCCGTAACTTACGACCGCAAAATAGGAGAATTGACGCAAGAACTATGGACAGTTATGGTGGTACAACACGATAGTAAAAATATAAAATTTATTCGCTTTGGTGCTGGGGAAGATATGGAGTTATAACATAGAAAACCTGCAATTAGGGGGATATGGGAAGATAGAAGGTACAGTACGATAAAACATGAGGAAAACCGAAAGTATATAGAAACTTGTACGCAATTATTTTAGAAAGGACGATACAAAAATATGGCGACAATTTACACAGATTTTTTTAAAAAAGAAGCAAATAGCAAGATTTCTGCTACAGATCAAGCAGTATATGACTATGTATTTTCTGCAACAAACCAGGATTTTGAGAAGATTTTGCAGGAAGAGGGGCGGTTTCCAGTCTATCTAGCACTCAGTGAATTGCGCAGAGGACTTTTTAATTGGTATGATTTTTGCAAAAATGCCAGAATTTTGGAAGTTGGAGGCGGATATGGAGCATTAACAGGATTGTTTTGCGAGAAAGCTGCCCAGGTAGTTGTGACAGAACGTTCTCTGTTCCGTGCACAGATAATTGAAAAAAGATATGATTCTGTTGAGAATCTTTCTATTTATGTTGGAGATATTATGGACATGCCGTTTGAGGAGGGGTTTGACTATATTATTTTGACAGGTATTTTGGAACGGACTGGAAAAGGAACTTTTGATAAGACTGTATATGCAGAATATTTAAGAAAGCTTGGAAGATATCTAAAATCAGATGGAATTCTACTCGCAGCAGTTGATAACCGATATGGATTGCGTTATTTTGCTGGAATGAAAAACATTCATACAGGAAAAGTTTTTGATAGTATTCGAAAATATCCAGAGGGAAACAGAGGTGCACATTCCTTTACGCGAAAAGAAATTGAACAAATATGGGACCAGGCAGGATATAAGAATAAAAAGATCTATTACCCACTGCCTGATTACAGATTGCCGCAGTTAATATATACCGACAAGTATCTGCCTGAAAAAAATCTCAGAGAAAGGTTGATTCCTTATTATCCAGATCATGTTTCTATGCTGTTTAATGAAAATATGTTGTATGATGACCTGGTGGAAAATGAAGTTTTTCCTTTTTTTGCAAACTCGTTTTTGATAGAATCAACTTATGATGGAATGCTGGGAAAGGCAGTTTATGCGGCGGTTTCAACAGACAGAGGAAAGGAAAGAAGTTTTGCGACGGTGATTTATGAGGACGAAAAAGTAGCAAAAATTCCTTTGTATCAAGAGGGTGAAAGAAATATCATGAAGCTGTATGAAAGAATGGAAGATATTGCAGCACATGGACTTAATATTGTACCGCAGTCGGTTGATGGTACGAAAATAATAATGCCGCGTATCTATGCGCCAATGCTCTCGAATGTCATGAAAGAAAAAATTGTACAAAATTCAGAAGAAATGAAAGAAATTGTGGAGCGGCTGTGGCAGAATATTTTGCGCTCATCTGAAGAAGTGAATGCTTCAGAAAATGTATTGGTGACAGAAGATACTAAAAATTTGTCGTGGGGACCTATTTTAAAAAAGGTTTATATGGAACTTATTCCATTGAATTGTTTTTATCAGAATGAAGAATTTATCTACTTTGATCAGGAATTTGTACGGGAAAATTATCCAGCAAAATATGCATTGTTTCGTGCAATTCATTATATTTACTGTTTCACAGAGCGTGCAAGTGAATATATTCCATTAAGTTATTTCCAAGAACGGTATAAAATGAAAGAACTCTGGCCAATTTTTCAAAGAGAAGAAAACAGATTTCTGGATGATGTACGGAAACGGGAAGCACACAAAGCATTTTATAAATGGGCGTATCCTGATAAGGCAAAGATGCAGAAAAATGTGGACAGACTAAATAGTGCGACGCCGCAAGTGAAAGTTTACCAGCTTGAGGCGAAAAAGACCAATCCTGAAAAAAACGTTCTATCAGGAGAAAAGCCATACAAAATTGGTTATGTACCAGGGGTATTTGATTTATTTCATGTTGGTCATTTAAACTTGATTCGCCGTTCAAAGCAGCGGTGCGAACATTTAATAGTAGGTGTTTTGACAGATGAACTGGTAGAGCATTTTAAACATAAGCGACCACATATTTCATATGAACAACGGGCAGCAGTAGTAGCTGCAATTCGTGAAGTAGATGAAGTGGTGGCTGTGGATTTCCATAATACCAAAAAAATTGATGCTTGGAATTTATACCATTTTGATTGTCATTTCTCTGGGAACGATCATGGTCCCGACTGGAAAAGAGATCTAGAACAACTACTGGCGGTAGGTTCTAATATGGAATTTTTTGAGTATACGCAAGGGGTCAGTTCAACACAGATAAAACAACAACTTGCGGAGTCAAAATCCTAAAAAACAGTATTAATATAAAACAAAAGTCTGATATAGAGTATGGGACATCATATTTTATGTCAGATTTTTTTACATTATTTATGGAAAAAGGTAGTAATTATTTCGTAGACTTTCCTATTCTGCGAAAAAAGAGGCGAAAAGCTTTAAATTATGGAAATATTCAATCTCTGTTGACCCAGAAATTGACCATGAAATCTTTATAGGAATCCAATTTTCCAATTACATTGATTTGAAAATTGGATAAGATTTTTGACCCTAAAATTGACCATGAAATAGTATAATTTCTTTGTTTTTCAAAGAATTATTTATAATTCACATATATTTCCAATAATTTTTTTTATGAAATTCTCAAAAAATAATTGTCTTTTAAGTTAAAACATGTTAAACTAATGTCGATATAAAGTTATATGAAAAAAATTACAGGTATTTTCAGTTAAAAAATACCTATTTCTTTTTTCGCAGAATAGGAAAATCTGCGAAAATCTCATATAACGATTGTATTAGCATTTAAAGATAAGCAGTGCATATATCAAAAGGGATAGATTTTTCGACATGGGCAGATTTTTTTGGAGGGTGGAATAGAATGTCTGCTGTCAGCACTATCACCAAAACAATTTGGCAGTATAGCGAGTTATTGTCACAAGAAACAATGGAGTTTTTAAAAGGAATTGCATCAGACTGCTGCACAGTAAAAAATTATGTTTACGCAAAGTATTCTGGAATAAAAAGTTTAAGCAAGTTAACTCCTGTATACAACATTCTAAATGAGATGCGATGCTGCGGATTAAGAGAACAGTTAAATTTACCAGCCGTATACTACGAACTTGCCATAGCAGATGCTGTCACAGACATCAAAGCAAGATGGGGAATTGTAAAAAATAAAATAGGGGAATTGGTTACAGCAAATGAGAATCTTAATGCGAACGACAAACTCTATTTGAGAACTGTGCTAAAGCTGAATAATGTATATGCTGCTATTTTGAATCATCAGGAATATGAGATGCCTAGAAATGCGAAAGACCTTGATATTAATGTGAAACGTCTGAATAATTTGTTGTGCAGACTTACAAGACGATATCTGACACAGCCAAAAACAGACAACAAAGACTCTTTTCGCATATCTCCAAATGGTTATTCTTATAAAGATGGTGCAATGCGCGTTGTATGCAGAATTCCTCGAAAAAGGATTTCGATTCCTTTAAAAGACAGCCGGACTTTTGACAGACAGATACAAATTCACATCAAGGAGAATTTTGTAGCGCTTGCAGTACCAGTTGAAACAAAAATAAAGAAACATCAGGATTATATCAATACTGTTTATATCCATATAGGACATAGGGATATGTTCACATTATCCAATGGAACGATTTATGGGAAAGCGCTTGATGAATTGGTCAGTCCTGAAACGGAACGACTTGCTAGAAAAAATAGAGAACGGCGCAGGATGTATACAATATTTGAACAAAGTACAGAAAGCGGCGATACAAGAAAGGCAGATAACATTGAAGCCAATAATCTTGGGAAATCTAAATATGTCAAGCAAAAAGAGAAAGAAAAGACAAGAACTACAGATTTTATAAACGCAGAAATTAACAGGATGTTCAAAACAGAAAAACCGAAAAAAATTGTTATTACCAAACCTGTCGTTAAGGATAAAACAAAATATTATTCAAAATCAGTCAATAGAAAATTAACAAGAAATTTTCGCAGTTATATTAAAGAACGGCTCGCATATAAGTGTCAGATTCATTCTGTTGAATTGATAGAAATAAATTCAAAAGGAACAGGAAGGATATGCTCTGTATGTGGCGCAGAAGGAAAAAGACAGAATATGGAATTTATCTGTGAGAATTGCGGGCTGAAAACAACCATAGCTTTGAATTCCGCAAAAAATATTCAGATGAAATATAATGGTTAAAAGTATGGACCTGTGAATAAATTGTCAAAAGATGATTTCACCAGAATTGGATTGCAGGGAAGTATATTGACATAAATAGCAAAAAGTCGGCATTAGCTAAACTGTACAAGCAGTTATCGGGTATGCCAGGACCGTGGCTTTCACGGAGCGAAGTATAGAATATACAAACGGAAACGTTCCGATAATCCATATGATAATTATATTTAAACAAAGCATAGCTTTGGGGGGATTGAGTGCATTTGCACTTAATTTTTTGAGGAAATTTTAATAGGACAAAATCAATTTTTGCGATAATCGCAATGTACGATAGATAATGGATATTTAGACCATTTCTAAGGCAGTGATGTCTAAATAAAGGGAGGTTTTATGACAAAAGTAATTACATATGGAACATTTGACCTCTTTCACGAAGGACATTATAGACTGCTTCAAAGAGCAAAAGAGCTTGGTGACTATCTGATTGTTGGAGTTACTACAGAAAAGTATGACATGGAGAGGGGAAAGCTCAATGTAGTTGATTCCCTTATGACACGCATTGAAAATGTCAAAAAATCTGGTTTTGCCGATGAGGTTATCATTGAAGAATCTGTTGGACAGAAAATCAGTGATGTTCAGAAATACCACATTGATATTTTTGCTATCGGTTCTGACTGGATGGGAACATTTGACTATATATCTGATTACTGCCAGGTTATCTACCTGGAACGTACAAAGAATATTTCTAGCACTATGCTGCGGGAACAGAACTGGCATATTCAGAAGGTTGGGATTATTGGGACTGGAAGGATTGCAAACCGCTTTGTCCCAGAGTCAAAGCAGGTAAGCGGGATTGATGTACAGAAAGTATACAACCCAAACAGAACAAGTGCGGAAAAGTTTGCACAAAAATGGGAGATTGACTTTTATGATGACATTGAAGAATTTTACAGAGGTATTGATTCTGTCTATATTGCATCACCACACCAGACACATTACGAATATGTGAAGTCTGCTTTGGAACATGGAAAACATGTATTGTGTGAGAAGCCTATGGTTCTGCAAAAAGAACAGGCAGAATTACTTTTTACATATGCCAGACAGCATAATCTTGTGCTGTTTGAAGGAATTAAAACAGCATACTGCCCAGGATTTGAAAAACTTCTTGGAATTGCATGCAGCGGAATCATTGGGACAATTCATTACATTGATGCTTGTTTTACAAAACTAGAAGACAAGAATAAGAGAGAACTAACAGATAAAAAATACGGTGGAAGCCTTACAGAGCTTGGAAGTTACTGCATGCTTCCAATTATCAAGCTGTTTGGAAATCAGTATGAGGATATCCGGTTTGATGCAGTTCATGACAGTAAGGGTTTGGATATATTTACAAAAGTATCGTTTCGATACCCCAGGGGGGCAGCAACAGCCACTTGTGGGCTGGGAGTGAAGGCAGAGGGACGACTGTTGATAGCTGGAACCAAAGGATACATTGTGGCAGCAGCGCCATGGTGGAAGACCACATATTTTGAAGTCCACTATGAAAACCCATCGCAGATAGACAAGTATTCCGAACGATTTTTTGGAGATGGACTTCGGTATGAAATCAGGGATTTTTTGAATGTGATAAATGGGGATGACAAGAGTGTTTTCAAACTGACAAGAAGTGAATCTATCGCAATGGCAGAGATCATAGAAATGTTTTTGAAACAGGAACATAGAACAGAATGAAAAGGTATGAATGAATATGAGATTATGGGCACACAGAGGATGCAGCCAAAGGTATCCCGAAAATACATTAATTGCCTTTGAAAAGGCAGCAGCAATACAGAATCTGATAGGAATTGAGCTTGATATACAGCTTACTAAAGATGGAGAGATTGTAGTAATCCATGATGAAAGAGTGGACAGGACAACAGATGGAACTGGTTTTGTACGAGATTATACCTTGTCAGACTTAAAGAAGTTAAAGATTGATGCTGGTGAAAATCCGCTGCAGTCAATTCCAACAATGTCAGAAGTTTTTGACTTGCTGGAAGCACGGTTAAAATCAGGAATGAAATTAAATATAGAACTGAAAAACAGTGTTTATCTTTATGATGGGATGGAAGAAAAAATAGTGGAGATGGTACATAAGAGAGGACTGCAAACAGCAGTTGTTTATTCTACTTTTTATGCAGAATCCCTTAAGAAGCTAAAGGCTATTGATACAGGTGCAGAGCTTGCAATCCTTGCGTCAAAAGTATCTGACTGTATACATTATATAGAAAAAGGCTGTCCAGCCACTGCGCTTCATCCATTTTGGAGGAGTATGGACCTGGCAGCAGACAAGTTGAAAGGATACCCTGTGAGAGCATGGATGTCAGGACATTTATATCCTGAGAAACCAACAGGGACAAGACTTGACTTTGCATCACTTGAGAGACAGGGGATAACCGATTTGATACTAAATGAACCAGAAGTGTATATAACATGTAACAATTCTGGGAATAACGTTGAGGCTGGGGTACATCAAGCCATGTAATTGGTGTATTGACAGATATAGGAACCTTGACAATTTCATACTTTACATTAGATTTTAGAATGCGCTTCCTTTACATTGCCAGGACACAATGATAGAATTAGCTGTAAGGAAAAAATGGCAGGGAGGAAGCGCGATGAGGTATTTTAATACAGAAGGATGTTGCAGGCCAGAGGAACATTATATGGTGAAGCTCGACGAGAGACTCGAAAAGATTAAGAGGTTATATGTAGACAGAAAAAAATACTTTGTTATCAACAGGGGAAGACAGTATGGCAAAACAACAACACTGAAGGCACTGGCAGAGTATTTGAAGGATATGTATGTTGTAATTGCTATGGATTTTCAGATAATGAGCGCTGCTAATTTTTCAGATGAACAGATATTTGTTGAAAAATTTATTGAATATGTAGGGAAACTTTTATCTAGAAACCAAGAGTTGATGAAGGCTATTGATACAGAATCTTTAGGGATGTTAAGCTCTTTAAAAAATAAAAAAAACCTATCTATGGATATATTGTTTGATATATTGAGCAGAATATGTCAAACAGCAAAAAAACCTATCGTTTTGATAATAGATGAGGTGGACAGTGCCTCAAATAATCAGGTATTTATTGACTTTCTTGCCCAGTTAAGAGGATATTATCTTGACAGAGAAAATCGTCCAATATTTCATTCGGTTATTCTTGCAGGAGTATATGATATCAAAAATCTAAAGTTAAAAATACGCTCTGATGAAAAGCACCAGTATAACAGTCCGTGGAATATTTCTGCAAAATTTAATTTAGATATGAGTTTTTCGGCTGCGCAGATTGCTGTGATGCTGGAGGAATATGAGACAGACAATCAGACAGGCATGAATGCGCAGGAAATGGCAGAGGAACTATTTGCGTATACATCTGGCTATCCGTATCTCGTTTCAGCGATATGCAAATATCTTGATGAGGAAGTTCCAGACAAAGAGGATTTTGAAAATTCTGATGCTGTCTGGACAAAAGAAGGGATTGTAGAGGCAGTTAAAATATTAATGGATGAAAAAATTCCGCTGTTTGACAGCATGATGCGTCATATCAGTGAATATCCTGACTTGAAAAACATGCTGTATGCCATTTTGTTTCTTGGGGAGCATGTTTCATACAATCCAGACAACAAAACGATAGAGCTTGGCTGTATGTTTGGATATACTGTAAATAACAGGGGAAGTGTCCAGGTGGCAAACCGTATTTTTGAAACGCGCCTTTACAATCTTTTTCTCTCAGAAGAAGAACTTGCAAGTGCCATGAGCAGAATGGCAAAGAAAGACAGAAGCCAGTTTATCACTGCCGGAAGGCTTGACATGGACCTGGTTCTTGAAAAGTTTGTGGAATACTTTAATGATATTTATGGCAGCAATGATGAAAAATTTGTGGAAGCCTATGGGCGCAAATTTTTTCTGTTGTACCTCAAACCTATCATAAATGGCACAGGAAATTACTACATTGAGGCGCAGACAAGGGATGAAAGACGGACAGATGTGATTGTGGATTATGCAGGAGAACAGTTTATCATAGAACTGAAAATCTGGTATGGAAATGAGTACAATGAACGCGGCGAGCGTCAGCTTGCAGACTATCTTGCATATTTTCATCAGAAAAAAGGGTATCTGCTGAGTTTTAACTTCAACAAGAAAAAAGAAACAGGAATAAAGGTTATTACGCTGGGAGATAAGATCATCATAGAAGCAGTTGTCTGAAAAACTGAATAATAAAGAAAAAGAGAAATCTGATGTAAAGTATGGGATTGTCATACGCTGCATCGGATTTTTTTCAGGCTGGTTTACAGCAAATATGTGACAGAGAGGATTCGTAAATGTGAAGACAATACTAGTATTAAATATGGGGATGAAAAGTATTCGGAGTATCCTGTTTGATAATGGAGGCAGTAAGCTTGCTTCTGCCTCCATATTAATAGAAACCTCTTTAAAAGGAGAAACAGTAACACAGCTTCCTGCAGAATGGTGGGAAAAAGCTTGTCTGGTGATAAGGGAAACGTTAACAGATGCTGGGAATATATCAATTGACTATCTGACAGTGACATCCTCATCGTCATGTTTAGTGTGTGTAGACCAGTATGGGGAAGCACTAATGCCCTGTATGATGGTTTCAGACAAGAGGGCAAAAGAAGAAAGCCGTCTGATAGGAAATATGAATGCATTTGCAAAAATAAAAAAACAAACAGGACTGAATGCAGATCTATCTTTTATGCTTCCAAAGGCATTCTGGGTAAAGAGACAGGAAAGTGATATCTATGAAAAAACATATAAATTTCTTACCCCTAATGATTATCTGACAGAGAAGTTTACAGGCAGGTTTGTGACAGACTACATGAATGCCCAGAAATGGTACTATGATACCTATAAAAAACAGTATCCAGTTGAACTATTGAAAGAAATTGGGATTTCAGAAACAATGCTTCCAGAGGTCTTACCGCCTGGAACATGGATAGGAAACATCTCAGAAACCGCGTCGATACAGACAGGGCTTTCCAGGAATACCAAAATGGTGTTATCCACCTATGATGCTATCTGTTCTTTTGTGGGAAGCGGTGTGTTTCAGGAAGGGGAAGCAAGTGATGTATCAGGAACTGTTACAGTGTTTCGGGCTGCCTCTGCAAAAAGGATTGACAGCATTGGAAATAAAATACAGCAATTGCCATATCATGAAGGAAAAATTCACATCATAGGAGGTTCCAACAACATGGGGGGCGGGCTGATTGAATGGGTGAAACAGTGTTATTACCAGAATGAGATGCTTCCATATGAATTGATGGAAAAAGATGCGAGTGAGGCATCTTTGGGTGCAGGGGGCGTTATATTTCTGCCATATCTTTTGGGAGAGCGCGCGCCTTTGTGGGACAGCAATGCCAGAGGTGTGTTCTTTGGATTGGAGAGGATGCACACAAGGAAAGAAATGACAAGGGCAGTTTTTGAAAGTACAGGATTTATAGATCTTGATATGATTGCTGCAATTGAGGAGACAGGAATCAAAATTAATTCCGTTCGTCTGTCAGGAGGATTGGCAAGAATCAATTTGATTTCACAGATGAAAGCTGATATTACAGGAAAGACGGTGCAGGTGCTTTCTGAGTTTGAAACAACGGCAACAGGCGCTGCAATGATGGCATTGTACGGTCAGGGCATATATTCTTCTCTTCAGGAGGCAGCTGATCAATTTGTCAAAGTGCGTATGGTAATCTCTCCGGATAGGAAGAACCATGAAAAATACAAGGAGCTTTATTCTCTTTATAAGGAGACATACCACACTTTAAAACCGCTGTTTCCAAAAAGAATGGAGATTACAGAGCGACTTTACAGCAATAAAAGAATTCGAATAGAAAATCTTTAGGAGCATTGAAATGAAACCACATCAGATTCATATTCCAACAGAGATTTATTTTGGCAGAAATATCTGGGAAGCATCATTAAAAGAGATAGGGCATTTGCTGAATGGAACAATACTGATTGCAACAACAGGACGTTCTTTGGAAAGGCTTGGTTATCTTGGAAAGTTAAAATCTGAATTAGAAAAATACGCATTGGAAAAAAAAGTAGTGGTGTTTGATAAAGTGAGTCCAAATCCCAAACTGTCAGAGGTAAGGGAAGGTGTTGAAGCTGCAAAAAAATGCGGTGCGGAGGTCATCGTTGGTTTTGGCGGCGGAAGTGCAATAGATATGGCAAAGGCAATTGCGGCTGGCGCACAAAACAAAAGGGATATCGGGCAATATTTTTATGACAATATAGAACCAGAAGAAGGCATCCTGCCAGTTATTGCAGTTCCAACGACTGCTGGAACTGGCAGCGAATTAAGCAAAGCCGCCATTATCACCGATGAAAAAACGAGAATAAAAAGTGGAATCAGAGGAAGAAAACTGTATCCAAAGGCTGCTATTGTAGATTCTGTTTTCACAGAATCAGTTCCATTTGAGAAAACAATGCAGACAGGATTTGATGTGCTGGCACATGCGATGGAAAGTACCATATCAAAGGCAGCATCACCTTATACACAGATGCAGTCGGAATATGCCATAAAAACAGTCGGAAGAATGCTGCCAAGACTGGCTTTAAATCTGCAGGATATAGAAGCCAGGAAGCAAATGAGCTATGTAAGTATGCTTATGGGAATAAACTTAGGAAATGCCAGCACAGGACTGCCACACAGGCTGCAGTACCCCTTGGGAGCATTTACAGATACAAGCCATGGAATGGGACTTGCTGCATTGTATCCTGCATGGATTGATTATGAATATCAATACAGTCGGGAAAAAGTCGAACAAATGATTAGTATTCTTGCAGGGGCAAGTTCACATGGAAAAGAGACTTGTGTTTATGTGATAAAGAATTTTATAGCATCTTTAAAACTACCTGTTTCACTCAAGGAAATGGGCATTGAGAAAGCATCGGTAAAAGAAATGGCAGAATCAGTAACAGGAAATCTATTGAATGACCCGGCATCACAGGAGCCGGATATTATTCAAAAGATTTATAAAAGAGCATTGGAGGGAGTTTAATGCAGGCAATTATTATGGCAGCAGGGAAAGGAAGCAGGCTGGGAAACCTGACAGCAGGAAAGCCAAAATCATTTGCAGAACTCAAAGGAAGAAAGCTGATTGAATATAATCTAAAGCTTTTAGAACAATTCCACGTGGATGAGATTATCCTTGTGACAGGTTATCAGAGTGAACAATTTGAGGAACTTGTAAAGGATAGAAAAAATATCAAAATTGTCTATAATCCCTTTTATGAAATGGTAAATGTACTGGGATCCTTTTATATGGGAATGGAAAAACTCCATGATGATTTTATTTATCTTCATGCAGATACACTTTGTGAGCCGTCAATTTTTGAAAAACTGGTAAAAATGGAGTCAGATGTTACGCTTCCGGTAGATTATAAAACCTGTGATGATGAAGCCATGAAGGTAAGGAGCTGTAACGGAAAGGTTGCAGAGATTACCAAACAGATGCCAAATGAACTGGCAGAAGGAGAATTTATTGGGATGGCATCTTTCCGGAAAAAAGTCCTTCCTGCATTAAAAGAAAAAACAAAGCAGCTCATGAAGGAGAAAGCGTTTGGGGCGTATTTTGAAAGTGCAGTTCAGCGGCTGATTGATAAAGAAGTATTTAACATAATAGCAGTACCTACAGAAGGGGCATTTTGGGCTGAAATTGATTTTATAGAAGATTATGAGAAGGCGGCTGCTGAGATACCGCAAAGTCTTACAGAGATATTTACATAAGGAAAATTGATTGACATGGGATATAACCAGAAAAGCGATTTATCAGAAAACATCTATATCATCAGGAGAAGGGCACAAGCATTTGTACATAGCCTGGCATACTATATGTGCCGTATTTTTCCAATTGATAAAAGGAAGGTTGTCATGTGGACCTTTGAAGGAAATGGCGGATATGGATGCAGCCCCAAATATGTGGCGGAGGAGCTGCTGCGGCATAACAGGAAAAAAGGGACAGAGCATAAAATTGTGTGGCTGGTGAATGATATCAGCAAAGAATTTCCAAAGGAAATAACAAAAGTAAAAAACACTCTGTGGAACAGGGCGTACCATCTCTCAACGGCAGGGATATGGCTGGGCAATACAAGAACTGTCTATGGCACCAGAAAGAGGAAGGGGCAGTGCTATATCCAGACATGGCATGCAACTTTGTGTATCAAACCAATCGGGAAATACCGGGGAAATCTGTTTCCAAAGATGGCATATATCATCAGCAAATACGACTCAAAATTAATTGATTATGTATTATCTGGATCAGAATGGTGTGACCATATGTACCGTGAAGGGCTGATCTATGATGGAAAAATTATAAAGACAGGCACGCCGCGGTGTGATGTGCTTGTGAATCAGAGGGCAAAAAAATACCAGCAGTTCAGAAAGGAATATAACATTCCAGCAGATACGAAAATCCTGCTCTATGCACCTACTTTCAGAGGAGGGAGCCAGAGCACAAAACGTACAGTCAATACAGAAGAATCAACCGTAGATTTTGAACGTCTGGTACATACACTGGAAAAAAGATTTGGAGGCAGATGGTTTGTTTTTTTGCGGCTTCATCCGCAGCTTGCGGCAAAGATGGACACACTGAGGACACACCAGATATCAGAACGAATGATAGATGTCAGCCAGAGGCCGGACATGAATGAAATTATAGCCACTGCAGATGTGTTTCTTACAGACTATTCCAGCGCTATATTTGAAGCAAATATGATAGGAATACCAGGATTTATTTATGCGGATGACTTGGAAGCATATATCGCTGACAGAGGAGATTTATTTTTTGACATGTATAAACTGCCGTTTCCTGTTGCACTGAACAATGATGAACTCATGAAACAGATTGAACAGTTTGATGAGGAAAAATACATATTAAAGACAGAGCAATTAATGAAAGAAAATGGGATTTTTGAAGATGGGAAAGCGAGTAGGAGAGTTGTAAGGCTGATAGAGAAGAGGCAGAGACGTATAAAAGAATAACTTGTCATATGTTATAGCAGATTTTTTTATGAAAAGAATAAAATAAAATGGGACGCTGATAAAACAGGTTTCAAATGATAGTTTTGGAATGGAGGAAAATAATAAGCTTTCTAAGTTTAATTCCCATAAAAAAGTTAGGATTTAGATGAGGATACATGGTTTTGCTTACTTGTTTGTGCGAATCGTGAACTATATTAAATTTGATACTATGATTGTTTTGCGAGGAGAAAAAAATGAAAAGAGTTCTGGTAACAGGTGGAGCAGGATTTTTAGGTTCACACTTGTGTAATCGATTAATAGATCAAGGCGAAGATGTTATCTGTTTGGATAATTTATTTACAGGGAGAAAAGATAATATCAGACATTTGTTAGGACATCCGAATTTTGAATTTATAAGACATGATATTACAGAACCAATTTATATAGAAGTAGATCAAATATATAATATGGCGTGTCCAGCTTCACCTGTGCACTATCAATACAATCCAATTAAAACAGCCAAAACAAGTGTGATAGGTGTATTAAATATGCTTGGACTTGCAAAGCGGGTAAAAGCTACAATTTTACAAGCTTCGACATCAGAGGTGTATGGGGATCCTGAAGTGCATCCACAGCCTGAAAATTATCGAGGCTGTGTAAATCCAATAGGGATTCGTTCTTGCTATGATGAGGGTAAGCGTATGGCGGAAACCCTATGTTTTGATTATTTTAGGCAGCATGATGTAAATATCAAGGTTGTAAGGATCTTTAATACATATGGGCCCAATATGTGCGTAAATGATGGAAGAGTAGTGTCTAATTTTATTGTGCAAGCATTAAAAGGTGAAGATATTACATTATATGGTAATGGTTTGCAAACTCGTAGTTTTTGTTATGTTGATGATTTAATTGATGGATTGATTAGAATGATGAATTCACGAAGGGAGTTTATAGGACCTTGTAATATTGGAAATCCACAGGAATATACAATGTTACAACTAGCAAACAAGACTATTGAATTAACAAAAAGTAGATCAAGAATAATACATATGCCATTACCACAAGATGATCCAATGCAAAGAAGACCAGTAATAGAGATGGCAAAAGATGAATTGAAGTGGATACCTAAAATTCAATTAGAGGAAGGTTTAATTAAGACAATTAATTATTTTAAAACATATATTAGCATGTAATAGAAATAACAACAATATGAGGAAATATGGAATGAATAAACAATTAAAAAGTAGTAATCAAAAAATAAGAGTTTTACATTTTACTATTGCTAATACAGGAGGAGGAATTACAAAATTTGTACTAAGGCTTTGGAAGTATATTGACAGGGATCGATATCAATTTGATTTTGTAACAATGAACAATTATTTGGATTTTTCTGAACAGTTAGAGGCAGAAGGATGTAAAATTTATTATTTAACTACTTATGCAGAGGATAATCAGGAACAATTTGTAAAGGAAGTAACAGCTATTTTGAACAATGGATATGATATTGTTCATTTACATACATCTTGGTGGAGAGGCTTTTTATTAGAAGATATTGCACGTAAAAATGGAGTGCCAAAGATTATCATTCATTCACATAATACAGACGTACACATAAAAGAAAATCAATCCAGAGAAGATGCCAGAAAATTGCATTTTTCTCAGCGCCAGTTGCTGACTGAGAATAAGGCAACTGATTTTATCGCATGTTCTGAAGACGCAGCAGGATGGTTATATGGAGATAAAATATCTAAAGATAAAATTCATATAATTCCATACGCTATTGAAGTAAATGAATATATATTTAATGATGATATACGTAAAGATTATAGAAATAAATTAGGTCTTCGCTCAGATGACTATGTAATCATGCATGTTGGAAGATTTGCATATCAAAAAAATCATAATTTTCTATTAGATGTATTTAAAAGTGTCTCAGAGGAGAATGAAAAAGTAAAGCTTTTATTGATAGGGATAGGAGAATTAGAAGAACAAATAAGAAATAAAGTGGAACAATATGATTTGAGTAATAAAGTGCTTTTTCTTGGAAAAAGAGAAGACGTTAATTGTATAATGCAGGCAGCTGATATATTTGCATTTCCATCACGGTTCGAGGGCTTCGGTATTGTTTTAATTGAAGCACAGGCGGCGGGGTTAAAGTGCATTGTAAGCAACGAAATACCAGCAATTGCGAAAATAACAAATAATATACTATTTTTACCATTTGAAAAAAAAATATGGGTTGAAAAAATTCAAGAATATAATAGTGGTTACACGAGGAAAAATATGTCGGAAGTTATGGAAAAAGCAGGATTTGATATGAAAACATTGGTACGTAAAATAGAGGATATTTATAATCGAATTTAATTTAGGAAGGTAATAGGTAAGGAGTAAAAATTTGGATGGTTTGATGTTAGTTGAAAAGTTATAAGATTTTGTAAAAATATACCTAAGACAGCAGAAAACAGTTCCTAAGTATGGAGGAGTAATGGATATAAATCATAAGTTTGAGACAATCTTGATAGAAAATAAAATAATTAAAAAAACATACTTTGATAGGGCTGTGAAGGCTGTTCAAGACTTGGAAATGCGATTTATATCCGGAAGCAAAATTGGAATATATGGTATTGGAATAGAAGCAGAGGGATTATTAAATTTTATTGCGAAAAATATAACATGCTTACAAATAGACTTCTGTTTTGACAGATTGATAAGAAGTTATAAATATAAAAATATCATTCGTGATAATATTGTGTATCCGATTGAGCAGATAAATGATATGGATATAGATTATATTATTATCGGTTCATATGCTTACAGAGAGAATTTTATTGAGAATATTTCAGCATTGGGATATCAGGGACAAGTAGTAGATTTATATAGCTATATGGGTGACTATATGGAAGAGCATTCTGCAGATTACAAAAAAGCATATTGGGCAAGGCAGGAATATATAAAAGCAGATGTTAATAATAAGGCGTGTATGTTACAAAGGCTTATAAAAGAATATCTAGTACTAAAAGATTTTCTATATTCTTTTCATTATATTGATATTTACATAGAAAACAGATATTCAGATTATAAACGGTATATTAAATTAAAAGATGAAATAACATTGCTGCTAAAAGAAATCAAAGAATATATGGCAAAAAGAAATCAAAGAGATATTTTTATTAACTGGGTAGATGCGTTGTCATATTATGATGTACCCAAGTTCCCATTTTTGCAGAGAAAATCTCAGGAAGGGATATGCTTTCATAATGCATATACAGTAATGCCGTGGACAACGGAAACAACTAAAACAATACTGTTTGGTGAGTATCCTATTGAAGGAAAGCTTTTCCTAAAAGATGAGTTTACAGTAGACAATGTAAAACTGTTGAAACTGTTAAAGGAATATGGATATGGGTTTGCATATTGTGGTATGCCTAAGTTTGCAAAAAAGTTTGATGAGACAGTAATAGCGCCAGTTGGCTATTTTGAAAATAAATATTTTGGAAGTATGCAAAAGCAGTGGGATGCATTATCTGTTTTGTGTGAAAGCGACAGTCCAATATGTGTTTTGATACATACACTTAGAGAAACACACGAGCCATATATTTGTGGAGAAGGAGATACTTTAGGCTGGTTTTGTTCAACAGAAAAGGATTGGAATAAAAAAGAGTGTAGAGAGCAGGCTGAAACTGCCGGAAAGTATATTAATACGCAACTGGAGTTTTATGAAAGTCTTTATCCTGATGATGCAGTGAAAATATATATGAGTGATCATGGGCGTGTAGGCAATAATCCTATGGATGAAAAAAAGATTCATACAATGCTGTTAATTTCTGAAAAAGGATTAGGACCTTTTTATGTTGATGGAATGTTTAGTATCGTTCGTTTTCCGGACTTAATTAAGACATTGATAGAAAAAAATTATAATTGGAATACATTGGAAAGCGAGTATATTATTATAGAAAATTTGGATGCATATAGTGAGCTTGTAGTACATGATACCTTATCAGGAAAGCTAAAAAGGGAAGAAATGTGCCAATGCAGGGGGATAGTAACGCAAACAGATGCTTACTATAAATATGCATTTGGTAAAGAATACTATTTTGAAAAAGTAGACCCCAGTGAGAACAAAATAGAACAAACAGATTTTAGCAATCGAATAAATGAATTAAAAGAATTGTGTGGAAGCCAATTTATAGATATTTTTGCGTATGATAAATTTGAATTCTCAAGATTGCTTTATAAATGAGTAGTAAAAACGAACTATAATCAATATAAGAGAACATCTTTTGACTAAAAAGAGAAAATATATAGAGCTGTAGAAAAGAGTAGAAAGATAGAGATAGATACCTAAACTTTTGGAAAGTGAGCAGGATTCATTTATCTCAAGAATTTGAAGAGGGAGAACATAATGAAATACACAAAAGCAGGAATGCTAGATTATATAAAAAACAATTTACCGTCTATTAATGTTCTTCCTGTTATGATTGTAAAAAGTAAGGATTTTCAAGAGAATGAGCAAAGGACGATTGAAGCGGTAATGCAGTTTGCAGGAAAAGACTCCCTTGCTGTTCGATCTTCCTCATCAGAGGAGGATACTATAGAATATTCCAATGCTGGAAAATTTGAATCATTTTTGAATGTGCCTTCTGACTATAAAGCAATTAAAAAAGCTATTGAAAAAGTCTATCAGTCTTATTGTACAAAGCTTGATGAGGAAATTTTAATTCAGCCTATGCTTAGGAATATAAAGAAGTCAGGTGTAGTGTTTACTTCAGATATTAATACATTTGCAGATTATTATACAGTAAATTTTTATGAAGGTGACGACTCGTCAGCGGTAACTTCTGGAAGTTCTATTGTGTTGAAAACATTTGTAAAGTATAAGTACAGCGAATTTCCAGTAAAAGATCCAGATATGGATAAACTTATTCATGAATGTACAAAAATTGAGAATTTTTTAAAAAATGATGCGCTTGATATTGAATTTGCAATTGACAATACAGGAAATGTATTTATTTTTCAGGTTAGACCAATTGCAAAAGGAAGTAAGGATGTCTATGAAAAGGCTAATTTGAAACCTATTTTGAACAGAATTTATAAAAAGGCAAAGAAGCTTTCTGTGGAGCATCCGTTTTTGTTGGGACACACAACCTATTTTGGTGTAATGCCTGATTGGAATCCGGCAGAGATTCTTGGCATCAGACCGAAAAAACTTGCTATTTCCTTATATAAAGAACTGATTACGGATAATATTTGGGCACATCAACGTTATGATTACGGTTACCGCGATTTGACTATGCACCCGTTGATGATTTCATTTTGCGGTGTGCCATATATTGATACAAGAATAACCTTTAATTCGTTTATTCCGGAGAAGTTAAATATCAAAATAGCTGAGAAGCTTGTCAACCACTACTTGAACAAGCTGTCCAGGTATCCCAAATATCATGACAAGATCGAGTTTGAGATTGTCTATTCATGCTATTATCTTGGATTGCATGAAAAATTAAAGGAACTACTTGACTGTGGATTTAATGAAAATGAAATTACCAGAATTGAGTTTTCACTGTTAGAATTAACGAACAACATTATAGATCCCAATAAGGGATTATATAAGACTGATATAGCAAAAATATTTGTACTGGAAGAAAATTATCATAAAATTATTCATTCTGATATCTCAATTGTTGACAGAATATATTGGCTGATTGAAGAATGCAAAACGTATGGAACGCTTCCGTTTGCGGGAGTTGCAAGGGCAGGATTTATTGCGGTACAGTTTTTGAGGTCATTTGTCAGTATGGGTATTATGGATAGAAAAGAATATGATGCTTATATGAATTCACTTGAAACAGTCAATAAGAAGATGAATAGAGATTTGAAAAGATTATATAAAGGCGATATTGCAGAAGATGAGTTTTTGAAAATATATGGACATATCCGGCCTGGTACATATGATATATTATCAAAACGTTATGATGAGGCGTTTGACGAATATTTTGGGAAAAGCGGTTTACCATACATGGCAGAGTCAGAGGAAACATTTGAATTTTCGGAGAAACAGAAGGAAAGAATACAGCTTCAACTGGAAGAGAATGGACTGACTATAACATCTGATGGATTAATATTATTTATCAGGGAATCAATTGAAGGAAGAGAGTACTTAAAGTATGTATTTACAAAATCCGTCAGTATGATATTACAGCTTGTAAAAGAACTTGGTGATAGGGTTGGAATTTCTGTTGAAGATATGGCATATTTGGATATCTCTATCGTTAAGCAGCTTTATGTCGATTTGTATACTGGTGATATCAAAACAGTTTTTGAGGAAAATATTAAGGATAATAAAAGCCAATACCAAAGTGCAGTGCAGATTAAACTGCCAAGCATTATAGTACAACCAGAAGATGTTTATTCGTTTTATCTGCTTGATGAGGAACCAAACTTTATTACGCAGAAAAGCATTACGTCTGACGTTGCAATAATGGATGACGTAAAAAGGCAGGAGTTTGAGGGAAAAATAGTGTTTATAAGAGCGGCAGATCCAGGATATGATTTTTTGTTTTCGAAAAAAATTGGCGGACTTATAACTCAGTTCGGCGGTGCAAACTCTCATATGGCGATACGGTGTGCTGAGTTGGGGATTCCTGCAGTTATCGGTGTTGGAGAGCAGAACTATATGGAGTGGAGCAAGTATAAAAGAGTGACAATTGACTGTCTGAAAAAACAGATTATAAAGATTAAATAATGGAGAAGTGTCGTATGCAGAAAAAATTTATGATGTATATGGTTGGGAGAAGTGGAAGCGGAAAAACAACCATTGCAAATGAACTTGAAAAAAGACTGCGAAAGCAGGGGGCACAGAATCTGCAGGTGATTGATGGAGATGTTATTAGGGAGCAATTTGGTGGGATATTTGGCTACACACAGGAAGAAAGATTGAAATGTAATCAGGCGGTAAGGGTAGTTGTAAAATATTTGCTGGATAATGACATTTCCGTAATTCTTGCACAGATAGCAGCTTACGAGGAAATGCGGAGTTTAGTCAGAAATCAATTTGAAAAACACTATATAGAGGTATATATTAAATGTTCCTATGAAGAATGTGCTCGGAGAGATGTAAAGGGGTATTATCAAAAACAGAAGAACGGGCAGTTGAATAATTTGAACGGCGCGGATGATATTTATGAGGTACCGCGAAATAGCGAAATTGTGATTGATACAGAAAATGAAACGGTATGTAGAGCAGTTGATAAAATCATGGAGTACTTGGAGGTAAATAATTATGGCGTATAAATATATATCAGAAAATAACCTGTATCATAAACAGACATATATGTACAGCGAATACGATGGGATTTGTTTTCTTAAAGAATACATAGCTTCAAGAGAGAAATACTTGAATAAGTGTGAATTCTTGAAAGAACAAACTAAAAAAGAATATGAGAAAAATGAAAAATTATCAAATGTAATGAGGGATCTTCTTAATATAAGAAAAGCATTGAAATCAAATAAACAGGATAAGGAAGTAATGGATCTGCTCAATACATATTTGAAAAGCTTTGAAGTACGAAAAAGGATTTATCAGGAATATGATAATAATAAAAAACCAGTTGGAAGTATGAACTTCGAGGATTATGAAATATATTTGATATTTGCGGAGTGTATGGCACTTTCCTACCAACATACACAGTGCTTGAAATACTTCAGTTGTCTGTTGAAAGTAGATGATACACTTTTGTCAGTAGAGGACAAAATGAACCCCCAGTTTAGAAAATTTTTTAGCCAAATAATTAAACAAGAAATAGATATTTTTTATCAGATAGTGAAGAAAAATGAAATAAACTGGGAGGATTAATATGGTATTAAAAGATATTGCATTATTAGCAGCTGATACAACACGGTCAAGGGCATATCTTCATGCAATGATACAGGAAGATATGTTACCGGAAGTGTGTATCGTTTATTCAGATGATATTTCTAAAACTCAGAATAATGCGGGGGGGGGGTACTATAAAAATTGGAGTGACGATGAATATTTTGATAGTAATGTTTCCTTGGTAGTTTTGCTGCAAAAGGCAGGTATTCCATATGTGTTAGTTGAAAATAAGGATATTAATTCAGAACAAATGAAAAACAGTATTTGTAATTTACAGCAACAATATCTTATTTATTCAGGATATGGAGGATATATATTGAAAGCGCATTTATTTCAATTGGGCAAGAAATTTATACATGTGCATGCTGGAATTTTACCACAATATCGGGGAAGTACAACGGTTTATTATAGTTTTTTGCAGGAAAAAGTACTTGGTGCGACTGCAATTTTTCTAAGCGAGAGTATCGATGAGGGAGAAATTATTGTTTCTGATACTTTTGAAGCACCAGATAAATTTGTGGACATAGATTATATTTATGAGCCATATATGCGTTCCAAAGTCCTTGTAAAGGCAATAAGAAAATATCTTTCAGATGGTAAATTTACTGCCTGCGAACAAGATGCGGAAGGTGCGGAAACATATTTTATTATACATCCTGTGCTTAAGCATATAGCGATGCTTGGTTTTGAGAGAGAGTTTGGTAATAAGAAATCCGGGGAAAATAAACATGAGGGCAGTAATATATACGCAACGCGTGGAGGTAATTGAGAGTTATCAGGAGAGAAGGGATTGTGCGGATCAGAGAATTGCTGATTTTATCTGTCAATGTGGATTTCTTCCGTTGCCAATTCCAAATAAATGTATTTTAGCAGAGAAAATAGTTAGAAGTATAAATCCTGCAGGAATAATACTGACTGGTGGAAACAGCCTTGAAAAGTTTGGTGGAAATGCACCAGAACGTGATGCGATGGATAGGGCGATGATAGATCTTGCCGTAAAGCATGTGATACCACTTTATGGTTTCTGTAGGGGAATGCAGTCGATATTGGATTATTTTGGCAACGAAATTATCAACGTAAATGGGCATGTGGCAGTACGTCACTTTATATATGAAGGAACAGAAAGGTATGAGGTGAACAGTTATCATAATCAAGCGTGTGTGGGATTGAAAAGGAATTGTGGTTTAAAGGTAGTATCACGGGCTGAAGACGAAGTGATTGAAGCAGTCTGTCATGAATTTTTACCAATTATTGCGACTATGTGGCATCCGGAACGTGAAAAGGAGTTTGTAAGCAAGGATATAAATAAGATAAAAATCTTGTTTAGAAAGAGGAAAAAAGATGAACAATAGCAAGTAATATGGAAAAATTTGAAAGGAAATGATATAAGGGTAGATAGGGAGAATAGGTTGATGAAAGCAGTTATTTTAGCAGCGGGACAAGGAACAAGATTAAAAAAGTATACTGAGAATTTACCGAAAGGAATGCTCTCTTTTATGGGAAAGACTATTATTGAGAGACAGATAGAAATGTATAGAAAATGTGGTATAGAGAATATTATTGTGGTTCGTGGTTTTGCGGCGGATAAGATTTCGTATGAAGGGGTCAGGTATTATATGAATAAGGACTATGCTGATACCAATATGGTAGAATCTTTAATGTGTGCAAAAAGTGAATTTAATGATGACATTATTTTAAGTTATTCAGACATTTTATTTGAAGAACAGATGCTACGGACAATGATGGGGACATCTACAGATTTTGCGGTTGCCGTTGATGATGATTGGAAAGAATACTGGCAGAAACGTTACGGAAAGGTAGATTTTGATACTGAGAGTTTATCTATTGATGAGAATGGAAATATTATTGAATTGGGATTGGAGAATCCAAAACTTGAATTGATTGATGCGAGATACGTGGGATTGATTAAATTTTCAAGGAAAGGCTTGAAATGCGTAGAAAAGATTATGGAAGGAGCTTATCTCAATTTTTCGGACAAACCTTGGCAGCAGTCAGGAAAAACTGTTAGGAAAGCATATATGACAGACCTATTGAATGCGCTTATCAAGTCAGGAGAATTGGTTTGGGCAGAGCGTTTTCATAAGGGGTGGATTGAATTTGATACGAATGAGGATTATGAAAATGCTTGTGCGTGGAGTGAAGATGGAAGTCTTGAAGAGATAATTAGATTATAAAATAAAATACATCTGTAGATCCAATAGAAGGTTAGTTATGAGATTGTATAGCATGGGGAGTTAATGATGAAACGAATTTTCTTTATAATATATTCTTTTTCTACAGGAGGTGGTGCTGAATCACTTCTGACAACAATTGTTAATAATTTAAATCCTGAGAAATATGAAATTGGGATAATGGAAATTGTTCATTATGGAGTAAAAACAGAACCTATAAATAAGAATATAAAAATATATCCATATTATGTAAGAATAGACGATCAAGAACGAAAGAAAAAAATGTATCATGTGTTTCATGAATGGGGGAGAGTTCGAGCAGATTATATTCCGACAGATTATGATTTGTATGTTTCATTTAATTATTTGAGATCGTCTTTTTTGCTTCCACCAGGCAAGAAGAGCATTGCATGGATACATGGAGGTATGCAGACTCTTGCAAGAGAAGAAAAGGGCGAGGAAAGAGTATTACAAGATAAGGCTTTTTATAAAGCCGACAGGATAATTGCAATTAGCGACACTACGGCACAATATATATATAATCTTTTTCCTGCACATAAAGATAAGATAAAGATAATATATAATGGCGTTGATATAGAACGTGTGCGGATAAAAGCAAAAGAACATACACATATTAAATTGGAACATCCGGCATTGCTATCTGTGGGGAGATTAGATGAAAATAAAAATCCGCTACGTTTGTTGGAGATATTTACCCAAGTACATAAAGAGAACCCATTAGCACATCTATATTATTTAGGTTATGGAGATTTGGAGGATGTGGTTGTAAAAACTGCTGAAAAGTATGGTTTATCTGAATATGTTCATTTGTTAGGCTATTACGATAATCCATTTCCGATTATGACGCAGTGTGACATTGTGTGTATGTTTTCTATATCAGAAGGCTTTCCGATGGTATTATTGGAAGGCGTGACATTGGATAAACCATTTGTTTCTTCTGTTATTGGCGGTTCAAAAACGTTGTCAAATGATCAAAGATGCGGGAAAACTGCAGTAACAGATGAGGGCGCCGTAAATGATATTTTAGAATTGCTCAAAGTCAATCAAGATGAAATAAAACGGGAATGTCGTAAATCAATAAAAAGATTTACGTTGGCAGGTTATATAAGTCAGATTGAGCAGCTGTTTGAGGAAGTAATTAACTCATAGAATATAGATTTAGAAACGTAAATAAACAATTGACAGGTTTTTGGCGTGTAATTATAAAAAATGGATGGAAGCGCATATGAATCAGAACGTTTGATGCAAAAAGGAGATCGAGATGAAAGATAATATTGCAGTCAGCATTATTGTCCCAATATATAACGCTGAACATTTTTTAAAAAAGGGATTGGATTCTTGTGTGAACCAGACTATGCAGAATATAGAGATTATTTGTGTAAATGATGTTTCTCAAGATAGTAGCGCTCTTATTATAGAAGAGTATGTAAAAAAATATCCTAATAAAATTATCCATCTGGACTGTGCAGAAAAAAGAGGACAGGGCGGAGCAAGAAATCAAGGTATTTTACATGCCAGAGGCGAGTATCTCTGTTTTATGGACAGTGACGATTACCTTGATCTAAATTTATGTGAGGAAGTATACGCGGAAGCCAAAAAGCAAGAGGCAGATATGGCATTTTACGATTTTATACGCGTAGATGGTGAACAGGAGTACCCCGTAGAATTGATTGGGGAGGAAGAAATAGATGTATGGTATTCTCACTGTGGATGGGCAGTTTGGATGCAGATGGTAAAAAGAGAGGTTATTTTAAAAAATGGTCTTTTTTTGCCGGAGAATATGCGTTCAGATGATGATGCAATGGTGCATTTATGGAAATATTATGCCCAAAAGCGTATAAAAATGCATAAGCCATATTATTATTATGTCTGTAGGAACAATTCACTTACAAACAAAATAAATTTATCATTTGTAATGGCGCCGATAATCGGGGTTATTCCATATAGATTTCAAGTTATGCAGGAAAAAGGATTATTAAAAAATTTTCAAGCAGAATCAGATTTGATGATTGCAAAAGATATATATAGAACATTGGTTAGAATGTTGAAATTAGGTGTTTTGACTTCTGATATTATTCTGTATATGCGTCAAAAACTTGAATTTTTAGATGGACATATTTTGGATGAAAGTATCTTGAAATATAATTTGCAGCAGACAGAATTGAATATAGTAAAGGATTTTTTATATCATACAGAAGTTTTCTTGGATAGGTATTATGATTATTCTTCTTTAAAAAAAATGAGAATTGAGCAAGGATTGGACAGAGAGGTGCTAGAGAAGCTGAGTGATTTTTTAGTATCTGTTAAAAAAGAGGGTAAATGCAATATTGCAATATGGGGAGCAGGTGAAAAAAGCCTTGCAATTATATCGTCATTAATGAAAATGGGATATAAATTTGATGTATTTGATAATGCAAAATATGGACAGGATGTATGGGAAAATTGCAACAAGTATATTCATTCATTTGAAGAATTAGAAAGCCGAAGAATTACGAAGGTTTTTGTAGCCAGTGATTTTTACTTTAAGGCAATTCAAAAGCAAATATATGTGAGATATCCAGAGATAGAAGTTGTAAATTTGATACGTATCATTAGGAAATTAGTGAATAAATAGAGGGAAGAAGAAATATGGCAAAGATAGATTTTATAATGAAAAAGGCTGAAGAAGCTGGCAAGGTGGTTATTGTTGGTGCAGGGGCAAGAGGCAGGAGGCTGCTAAGATGTTTAAAAGGCAATGCTTTAATTTCGGTTTTGTACTTTTTTGACAACAAGGAAAGTGTAATTGGAAAATGTATTCAAGACATTAAAATTGTAAAGCCTTATAAGGTGGAAGAATACGAGTGCCTGTATATTATTGCGACGGCTGATCAATATAGTCAGATAAAGTTATATTCACAACTGAATAATTTGAGAATAGATAATATTATTATATATCATGAATACAAGGATTATGATTATTTAAGTAATTTGGATGAGAAATATTATACAGAAGCAGTTCAAGGAATGTATTATGAACGGTTTGGAAAGAAAATGAATTGGAAAGCACCAGTTACATATAATGAAAAAATTAATTGGGAAAAAGTGAATGTTAATGACAAAAGAAGAACATTGCTTGCAGATAAATATTTAGTCAGAGAGTGGATTAAGGGGCAGATCGGGGAAAAGCACCTCACAAAATTATATGGTGTGTGGGAGGATGTGGAAGATATAGATTTTGATGCTTTGCCAGACGCATTTGTTTTAAAAGTCAATAATGGCAGTGAGCGCAATATTATTGTAAAGGATAAGGGGAAAATTAATAAGTCTGAAATATGCAGGAAGTTAAATGAATGGAAAAACCATAATTTTGCTTTTGCAAGTCTTGAATTACATTATGAAAATATTGTTCCCAAAATAATCTGTGAAGAATACTTGGAGGGATTGGCCGACAATATTTATGATTACAATATTTATTGTTTTCATGGAGAACCAAAATATATTTGGTGTATTAAGGGAAGCCACAAACCAGATTGTAAGGCTTCCTTCTATAATCAGCAATGGGAAATGCAGCCATTTAGCTATGGATATCCGAAAGATCCAGTCTTGGCGCCGAAACCGGAAAAATTGGACGAAATGTTGGAATTGAGCAGGAGATTATGTAAAGAGTTCGAGCATGTACGGGTGGATTGGTATAATATGCCAGATGGAAGGGTGCTGTTTGGAGAAATGACTTTTTCAACATGGGGTGGACTCTGCTTTTTTGAACCGGAAGAATTTGATACTATTTTTGGAAACTTAATTTAAATCAGGTTAAGATTAAAATTTCATAGAGGACATTTAGATGGACATTGTAAGGTTTAAGGGCGGATTAGGAAATCAAATGTTTCAATATGCTTTGTTAAAATCGTTATCTATGCAGGAAAGAGATGTAAGAGCAAGCGTAGGTTTTTATGACAAAAACCCATGTCAGGCGTCCTTTTGTTTAAAAGATGTGTTTCCTAACGTTTTGTTTGAACTTGTTGATGAGAATATTTTTGAAGAAATAAATGAACAGTGGAGAATAATTAAAGAAAATACAGAAGAGTTGGGGTACTTTTTAAAAGATTATAGGCATCGTTTTTTTTGGGTAGAGGAACAGCAGGGAACATATGATGAGCATATTTTTGAGACAAATAACTGCGTATTTGTAGGATATTGGCAAACAGATAAATATTTTCGACAAATCAGAAAAGAACTTTTGCAAGATTTTTGCTTTAATAAAGGTGACAAGAAATTAGACAGATTAAAGGAAATATTACTTAACAACAATAATTATGTATCTGTTCATATTAGGAGGGGAGATTATTTAAAGAATCCAGTGATCTATGGAAATATTTGCAATGAAAGATATTATGATATGGCAATGGCGTTAGTGAGGGAAAATATAGATAATCCTGTATTTGTTTTCTTCTCAGATGAAATAGGGTGGGTAAAGGAGCACTATAAGTATAGAGATGCCATATACATAGAAGCAGATATGTTTGAAAATTATCAGACATGGTATGATATGTGTTTGATGTCCTGTTGTTCATGCAATATCATTGCAAATAGCACATTCAGCTGGTGGGGAGCATGGCTGAATCAAAGACCTGAAAGAAAGGTAATAGCTCCACAGCCTTGGTTTCATCAGTATGAAATGCCAGATATATGTCCTGATGACTGGATTCGGTTAAGCGGGATACTGGAAAGTAATTTATAATCAAGTATTTTATATAATGGTTGTTTGATTTAAAAAAAATCCATATTTTTGATTTGGAGGAATTTCTTTCTATGAAAAATATAGTTATTTATGGAGCAGGAAAGTTAGGAAAAGCTTATGTGGATAGACTTCTTGCTTGCGGAATGCAAAGAGAGACGTTAAGGTTGGTTGATACAAATAGTGTATTATGGGGAGAAAAATATCAAAATATTGAAATACAAAATCCACAAATTGTTTTTAGGGAAAGCTATGAATTAGTTGTTGTCTCGGTGAGCGATAGGTATAGGGAACAGATATTACAACAGTTAAAAGAAGTATATATTGTACCTGAAGAGAAAATCACCTTTCCGATGAGAACAATGATGCTGCCGAAAAGTGAAATGTATGACATTGATAGTTTGACGCTGATCAATATGAGGGAGAATGTATTTGGCCGTGAGGTATTTTGGGGTGTGTGGTACCAATTATATAAAACAGCTTTGCAAGGTATGAATATTGGTACAGGTGGGAATTTGGAGCATAGCGGGGAACAGAATGTTCTTAATCTGTTGAAAGCAATGGGGAGGAAAGAAAAAGTTTTATTTGATGTAGGTGCTAATATAGGTAATTATACTAAAGAATTGATATCAAATTTTCCGGATGGATACATACATAGCTTTGAACCATCAAAAGAAACTTTTAAAATACTGTCACAAAATGTTAGTGGTAAGAATGTAACATTAAATAATGTAGGTTTTAGTGATGAGATTGGTAAGGGAGTTTTGTATTCAGATAAAGAAAATTCAGGTTTGGCAAGCCTGTATGATAGGAAATTAGATTATTTGGGTATAGAGTTTAATAGAACTGAGTATATAGAACTGAGCACATTGGATTATTATTGTGAAATACATCATATAGATGAGATTGATTTCTTGAAAATTGATATTGAAGGAAATGAGTACAAAGCCTTACGGGGAGGTATGAAATTGCTGACTGAAAAGAGAATTAAAGCAATTCAGATAGAAACAGGCGGATCCAATATAGATTCCAGGACATATTTTAGAGATTTTTGGGATTTACTGCATAATGATTACAGTGTGTACAGAATATTACAAGATGGAATTAAAGAAGTGTTGGTATATGAAGAATATTTAGAATGTTTTATTACAAGTAATTGGCTTTTTGTACAAAAGTAGTTTTAGAAGATATATGTTGATTTTGATGGGAGATAAATGGATAGTGAAACTTTTAATCTGGGGAACTGGAAAAATAGCAGAGAGAATCGTTAGAAATGGGTTAAAGGAACAACAAATTGTCGGATATATAGAAACGATAAAAACGAAAGAAGTATTCAATGGGAAAAGAGTATTTGCTTTATCAGAAATTCCCAGTGAATATGATGTGATATTGGTGGCAAATGCATATGGTGATTTGATATATGATAATTGTTGTAAAAATGGAATATCATTGGATAAACTCTGCTTTATAAGATCTATATCGCGAAATATTAATATTGAAAATAACTTTAAACTTGCTAAGCAAATTTTGACGCCAAATTATTATGATGAAGCTTGTGCAGCATTTGGCAGAGTAGAAAATGATTGGGTTGCAGATGATGCTCAGCTATACTCAAAATTAAATAAGCATTTAACAATGAATATCGATAATGATTCCTATAGCAGACCGATTTATACTGATAAGTTTGCAACTGCTGGCAGCATTGGAAGTTATTTTTGGCAGGATTTATGGGCGGCGAGAAAAATTTATAAAAATTCCCCACAGCAGCATTATGATATTGGATCACGAATAGATGGTTTTATAGCGCATTTATTAGCATTTAGGGATAATGTTACTTTAATAGATATACGCAGACTGGATAGAGAGGTCGATGGGCTTAGCTTTGTATGTGATGATGCAACTAATTTAGAAAATTTTGATGATAATAGTATAGAAAGTCTTTCTGCACTCTGTTCCTTAGAGCATTTTGGACTTGGAAGATATGGGGATAAAATTGATCCAGATGCATGTTATAAATGTTTTGATGCAATTGGACGTAAGGTTATGGCAGGGGGAAATATCTATATCTCTGTGCCTGTAGGAAAAGAACATATTGAGTTTAATGCTCATCGGATTTTTTATGCTTCAACAATTATTGATGCTTTCTCACAGTGTAAGTTGGTTGAGTATTCATATACGAAAAATGGTTATATTGAGTACAATGTAGATATTCATAAATATGATAATGACATTTCTTTAGGTGGAGGAGGATTTGGATTGTTTCATTTTAAAAAATAATGTATTTATTAAAAGTATTGACGAGTGAGGTATTTTATGAAGAAAAGGATAAAAACATTGTGTATGTATCTGCCGCAATTTCATAGAGTTGCGGAAAATGATAGATGGTGGGGAGAAGACTATACAGAATGGACGGCAGTTCGTGGAGCAGAACCACTATTCGAGAATCATAAACAACCAATAAAGCCTTTAAATAATCATTATTATAATTTACTTGATAAAGAAACTATGGAATGGCAGAATGCATTAATGAAAAAGTATGGAATAGATGGACAGTGTTTTTATCATTATTATTTTAAAGACGGTCAAAAGATTCTTGAAAAACCTGCAGAAAATCTTTTGCAGTGGAAAGATATTAATATGATGTTTTGTTTTTGCTGGGCGAATGGAAGATGGGCTAGAACATGGAGTAATCTTAGAGGGAATTCATGGGCAGATAAGTTTGAAAATAAATCTGTAGAAGGTAATGGAGTGTTAATTGAGCAACGGTATGGAAGAGAGAAAGAATGGAAGGAGCATTTTGAATATCTTTTACCCTTTTTTAAAGATAAGCGATATATTAAGATAAACGGATCCCCTGTTTTTATGTTTTATTCTCCGGCATCAATTCTTTGTCTGTCACAAATGATAGATTACTGGAATAGATTAGCAGTCCAAGAGCAAATTCCCAGTATTTATTTTATAGGGATGAACAGTAATAAAAATATATATGGAATGAATGCGTTAATGTTAAATGCGCCTCACATGGTCTGGCAATTAGGAAATTCAGTAGACGGAATATATATGATAGATTACGATCAAATGTGGAAAAACATTCACAAATCAAAACGGATTGGCAGATGCAAAACATATTATTGTGGTGTTCCCAATCTTGATGATACACCTAGAAGAGGCAGGCATGATGGAGTAGTATTTGAAAATTTCTCAGTAGACAAGTTTTATAATGGTATGTGTGATATTTATAGAAAAAGTTTAGAAGAAGGGAATGAGTTTGTATTTATTAATTCGTGGAATGAGTGGGGAGAAGGAATGCAGTTAGAGCCAGATGAAGAGTATGGATATGCAAAACTTGAGGCCGTGCAAAGAGCGCAAAAAGATGTGTTAAGTGATAGTGGAACTTTTCGCAAAGTTGAGGAAGTATCATTCGATGAGAACAATACTGAAAAAAATGTAGGGAATGTAAATTATCTTAATACTGCAAAATGCTTTGATATGTGGATGAAACTAAGAGAAAAAAACATATCTATAGTAGATTATTTAAAACGATATAACGCAGTACATGTAGCTGTTTATGGATATGGCATGTTGGCTGGGCATTTGATTTTGGAATTAGAAGGAACAGATATAAAAATTGATTATATTATTGATAAAAGTAGACGGAGAGATTCTTTAAAATACAATGTCTTGAATTTGGAGGATAAGTGGCCGCAGGTAGATGGAGTTATTGTTACGATAGTAGATGAATTTGATAGTATTTATCAATTTCTTAAGAAGAGGATTGACTGCAGGATCTTTTCACTATATGAAATCCTTAGTGAATTACCATAAGTGGATAGTCGGGTTGTATTTTATAGCAAAGTATTAGCAGAATCGAAATCATTTTAACTGATGATGGTTCTATTAATAAATTAGTACATATAAAGTTAATCAAACTTTGGGAGGAATAAAATAAAAAAGTGCGTAAAGTAAGAAGATTGGGGATTTTTGTTTTTTATGATGCGTCTGGAATTGTGGATTTGTATATACAAGAGTTGTTGAAAAGTTTATTGTCGGAATTGAATAAATTGGTTATTGTTGTGAATGGAAAAATAACAAACAATTGCAGACAGGTATTAGAAAAATATTCAAATAATATTTTTATCAGGGAAAATAAAGGATTTGATGCAGGAGCGTATAAAGAGTTTTTTTTAAATTTTATGCCAAGTGAAGACTTGGAACAATGGGATGAAGTCCTGCTATTTAATGATACTTTTTATGGACCGCTAGTTCCATGGGAGGTAGTTTTTAAAAGAATGGAAAAAGAAGAAGGTTTGGATTTTTGGGGACTCAGCAGGTATAATGAAGATTCTTTTTCTAATAAAAGGAGTACTTATCCAAGTCATATTCAATCATATTTTTTGGTATGTAGAAAAAGTTTGTTATCAAATCCATGTTTTTTGAAGTTTTGGAATGGCTTTGATTACACAATTAATAGAAGGGAAGCAACAGAACAATTTGAGATAAGATTTTCTGTATATTTTACTGAGAAAGGTTTTATAGGTAAGGCATATACGGAAGTTTGTGATAAAAATATTGAAATGGAGCCAGGCTGCATTTCATACATAGATTACCCATACGAATTACTCAGCGAACTAAGATTTCCAGTAATTAAAAAACAAGCAATAACGGTAGATAACTTTAAGAAAGCAAGGAAGGCATTGGATTATATAGAAAAAAATACAAACTATGACATGAATTTGATTTATAAACATTTGACGAGACTTGCACAAGAAAATCGTATTGTTGCATTGTTTAATCCAATTCGTTTAGAGATGTTTTGTATTGAACATAAGAGAATTTTTATTTATGGTCATGGAAAAATAGGCACAAATTTGGCAGAGTTTTTTGATTATAAAGGATGGAATTTTGAGGGATTTCTTGTTTCGGAAAAATCCGAACAGAAAAAAGATGTTTTTTGTTATTATAATATGAAGTTTTCTAGAGATGATGGGATTATATTAGCTCTTGGCAGAAAGGCATATCAAGAGGTTTTCCCTGTGGTAAAAAAAGATTTACAAATGAGTCAGTTGTTTCTGCCGTATTGATTATAAATATTTGTAAAAGTAGTTCGGCATTAAGAGCACAGGAAGGAATTAAGTATGAATGAGATAGAAAAACAAATATTAGAAGACTATGCAAGAAAATACAGTATTGCTAGAATGTCGTACAAAATAATGGGGATGATGTTAGATGAAAAATACGTGAAGGAAAGAATAAGTGCGTTTAACATAAATCATATGTATATATATGGTGGCACCTATATGGCTGTTCAGCTCTATCGTTCTGGTAGAAAATTTACTGATATTAAGGGAATCGTTGATAAGTCATGTAGGATTGCAATAAACGATGATGTATCAGTTATAGCATTGGATGCATTTAAAGAAATTTATAATAACGAAAAAGTTGTTGTTGCTTCCTTGCGTTTTTTTCAGGAAATAAAAAAGGATATTGAGTCGTTTGTGAATGCAGATAACATCATGAATATTGGAGAATTATTAATGGGGGATTACTAAATAAAATAAAGAAAAGGGTGAACAGAAGCAATGTTGTACGTGAATTATGCTAATTTAAATTCAGAAGGATATATTGGGATAAAAAAGAAGGTACTTGCACAATGCCGTGTTTTTGAGAAAGAATTTGGCAAGATATATTACACAGAATTACGCGGTCCAATAATGTATTTAATACAAAATGATATAATAATAGATAAAAATTGGGTTATTACTGCAAAAATGTTTAACGATACAATAGTCAGTTGGATTGAACAATATAATATAAAAAGAACATATATTAGATATTGGTGGTCTGATATATGGGTTATAGATTATTTGGAGAAGCAAAAAAGCAAAAAAATTAAAAGTGTTTTGGAGTTCCCTACAATACCATATGATGGACAATGTACAGGAAGTGTAGAGGATATGTACTACAGAAAGCAGTTGCACAATTATATTGATTGCTGCACTACATATGCAAATTTTGATACAGTTTTCGACATACCATGTATAACTTTAGTAAATGGTGTAGATATGAGCAATCAGCCTGGAAAAAAATATAGAAAAAAAGATGGAACTATAGTACTTTTAGCTGTTGCTACTCTTGCAAAATGGCATGGATATGAGCGAGTTATAAAGGGGCTGTACAATTACTATGCAGATGGTGGAGAACGAAATATTATATTTAATATTGTAGGTAATGGTGAACAAATCCAATATTACAAAGAAATCGTTGACAAATATCAATTGTTTGGACATGTAATTTTTCATGGCCAATTAATCAAAGAACAGTTGGATGAAATATATGATAATTCCGATATTGCGATCGGATCGCTGGGGTTTTATAAGATCGGTATAGAATCTGGTGCTCCAATCAAGCTTCGAGAGTATTGTGCGAGAGGAATTCCCTTCATATATGGATATGATGATGTTTCGTTTGGCGAAAATAATTATTTTGCATATCAGGTATCGAATGATGAAACACCTATTGATATGCGAAATATTATAGAATTATATGAAGCTATGTATGATGGCAGAGATTTCATAAAGGATATGAGAGCATATACAGTATCAAATTTGACATGGGATTCAATAATGCGGCCTGTGGTTAACTATTTAAGATAGCTGATGAGAATGGTTTGAAATTCGGACAACAGAAATAAATGTTCGAGTAATATGATAGTTTGAGGAGGAATATCAGATTGTGAAAACGTATAATTATAAAATGACTATTATAATGCCTTCATACAATAATGGACAGTATATAAGGCAGGCAATAGACTCTATTCTGGAACAGGAAGTAGACTTTTCATATCAGATTATTATAACAGATGACTGTTCACAAGACGATTCGCCTCAAATTATTAAGGAATATGCGGAAAAATACCCAGATAAAATTTTAGCCTTGTATTCAGACAAAAACTGCAGATTGTTCAGGAATGTGTTAAAAGCGTTAGAAAAAATGAATAGCGAGTATTTTTGTGTTTTGGATCCTGATGATTATTGGACAGATAAAAGAAGACTGCAGAAGGCTGTGGATTTTTTGGATCAGCATTTGGATTATACGATATATGCGACAAATGAGTATAAGCTTTTTAATGATGGTTCTATTGAAGTGTATCACAACTATCAGAAAATCACTACAAAGACGAGTACTTATACAGATTATCTAAAAGGAAAAGCCGTGCTTTCTAATACGCCATCAAGTACTTATAGAAATATTTATTTTGAAAATAGAATACCTGATGAATATTTAAGATTAATTGGAACACGTTTTGAGGAGATGTTTCGTGCAGATTCAGCAAGAAACCTTATTCATTTGAAAAGGGGAAAGGCGTATTTTGTAAATGAATGTATTGGCTGTGCAAGATATCATGGAAAAGGTCTTGCATCAAGTCTTTTGGAGTATGAAAGAGCCATTACAAGTGCATATGCAAATGTTGCATTTTTCGAATTTTTTGGAAGGGAAGATGAAGCAGACTATATAAGAATAATAAAAGGGTTATATATAACAGCGGTTAGATGCTACTTACAGATGATTATTTCTGATAAGATTCCAATAATGACAGAACAGTATCAGGAATATTTTAAGACAGTTATGGAGTGGTTGCAGGAACATCAGGCTTCTAAGGAGGTAATTCGTATACCGTTTTCTTTGGAGCGGTTTAGTGAGATGACACATAGAAAGACAATTTTATGGGGAACGGGATTAGCAGCAAATAGAATGATTTCGCAATATCATATTCCGATACACCAAGATACTTTTTTTGTAGATAATGACAGTCAGAAGCAGGGAAAGGAATTTATGGGTAGGTTAATAAAGGATCCTGAAGCGCTTCGCAGTGAAAGAGATGCACTTTTAATTATTGCAAGCAGTTATTATGAGGAAATAATAGAGCAGATTAAAAAACAAAATTTATGTACAGAGGATAGAATTATCAATATTTATGATTATAGAAGATATGGGATTTGAACCAATAATCAATTATTTGGATAACGAAGCTAAAAGAAGATAAACAGATATAAGGGGATTAAACTATGGGTTATAAAATAATGCATATTGTTGGAAACAGGCCTCAATTTATAAAGCTTGCGCCGATTTCGAGAGCGGTTCGAAAGAAAGGATATGAAGAAGTTATTATCCATACAGGGCAGCATTATGATGAAAATATGTCAGATATCTTTTTTGAGGAGTTACAAATTCCAAAACCGAAAGTTAATCTTAATGTGGGAAGCGGTACACATGCCCAGGTAACAGCAAAAGTAATAAGTCGATTAGAGGAAGCTGTGATAAATGAAAAGCCAGATGGAGTACTGATATATGGAGATACCAATTCGACATTGGCGGCAGCAATTGTGGTGAGAAAATTAAACATTCCTTTATTTCATGTAGAAGCTGGACCGCGTACATATGACACAAAAAATCCAGAGGAACAAAACCGTATTGTGGCTGATCATCTGGCAAATTATCTTTTTGCACCAGATAAGATATCTGTAGAGAATTTAACAAGGGAAGGAATTGCATCAGAACAAATTATTTTTTCTGGTGATGTAATGTATGATCAGTTTATTTACACATCAGCTAACCAAACAGATACTAAAATAGGCCAATATCCAGATAATTTTATTTTGATGACATGGCATCGTCAGGAAAATACCTGCAGTAAAAATAGGATGGAAAAAATGCTTTCCTTTATTGGAAAAATAAATTATAAGATAGTTTTCCCTATCCATCCGCGGACCAGAAAATTACTCTTAAAATATAACTTGTGGAATGAAGTAATAGATAATGAAAATCTGATAATTATAGCTCCTGTGGGTTATAAAGAAATGACAGTATTATTAAGTCAGTGCAAACTACTGATATCCGATTCAGGCGGAGCTTCAAAGGAGGCATCCTTTGCTGGAAAAAAATGTTTTTTCCCCCTGAAGTTGGATGTATGGCCTGAACTTATCGAATGTGGATATATTAATATAGTAGATATTGAAGATGATAATTCAGTCTGCCGTAATATTGAATCTATAGAAGAAATAATACAATCGGATAAATTTTTACCACAGACAGATTATTTTGGAAATGGTAATGCTGCTGAAATTATAGTTGATACAATAGAAAAGGCATTTCGTTTATAGAACAATGAACAGTGTAACAGAAGGGAAGAGTATGTATGAGATATGCACTGATTGGCTGTGGCAGAATATCACCAAACCATATTATGGCAGCGAGGAACAATAAACTTGAGATTGTGGCAATATGCGATATCAATCCATCCTGTATGGCGGATAAAATGCTCAAATTTAAATTAGACAGTACTGTGAATCGGTATACAGATTACAAAGAAATGATAAAGATAGAAAAACCAGAACTTGTAGCAATCTGTACGGAAAGTGGAAAACATGCAGAAATTGCCTTATTTTGTATTGCACATGGGTGTAATTGTATCATAGAGAAGCCAATTGCTTTGTCAATAGCAGATGCAGACGCAATTATTGCGGCATCTATCAAATACCATGTGAAGGTTTGTGCCTGTCATCAGAACCGATTTAATAAATCAGTGCAGATTATAAGAGAAGCGATTGATATGAATCGTTTTGGCAGGCTGTTTTATGGAACAGCTCATATTAGATGGTGTAGAGATCGTGAATATTATGACAGGGCGCCTTGGAGAGGTACATGGGACCAGGATGGCGGAGCTTTGATGAATCAGTGTATACATAATATTGACCTTCTGCGCTGGATGATGGGCGGAGAGATTGAGGAAGTCGTAGGAATGACAGACAGGCTTAATCATAATTATATAGAAGCTGAAGATTTTGGAATTGCTTTAATAAAGTTTAAAAATGGAAGTTATGGGATTGTTGAGGGAACAACAGACATTTATCCTAAGAATTTGGAAGAAACATTGTACATATTTGGAGAAAAAGGAACGATTAAAGCAGGCGGTCAGTCTGTCAATGTGATAGAGGAGTGGAGATTTTCGGATATGTTGGATGACCCAGACGAAGTGAAGGCGAGATTTCATGAAAATCCGCCCAATGTATATGGATATGGACATACGCCTTTGTATACAGATGTCATTAATGCCATCAAACAGGACAGGCAGCCTTATGTGACTGCGATGGATGGAAAAAAAGCATTAGAGCTTGTTCTGGCAGTCTATCAATCTGCGGCAAAGGGAGTCTGTGTAAAACTTCCGCTTAAGGAGTGCTCGACAATGGATTTTAAAGGAAGGTTTTCATAAAATGGAAAAAATAGAAAAAAGGGATATTGTAGATTATGAAAAAAATTATTCAAATGCTGTATGTGGATTTGAAAAATATAAGGTTTTTTATAGAAAACGTAAAATAGTAGAAATTATTGAACAATATAGTCCACAATCAATTTTAGAAATTGGTTGTGGTATGGAACCTTTATTCTGCTATGTAAAGGGAGACCAGAAATTTACGATTGTTGAACCAGCAGAAAAATTTTATGAAAATGCCAAACAATTAAGTGTAGAAAATAAGAACGTAACTTGCATCAAAGGTTTTTTTGAAGAAGAGGCGGATAGACTGTGTGAAACATCATTTGATATGGTTATTTGCAGCAGTTTGCTGCATGAAGTCAAACAGCCTGAAAAACTTTTGAATGCAATTAAGAAAGTTTGCAATAGTAAAACTGTGATACATATTAATGTTCCAAACATGTTTTCAATACACAGATTGCTTGGTGTTGAAATGGGAATTATATCAGATATATTTGAAGCATCTGACTGTAACAGACAATTTCAGCAGAATACGAACTTTGATATTGCTAAACTGAAAACGATGATGGAAACTAATGGATTGAAAGTAATAGAAGAGGGTTCTTTTTTTGTAAAACCCTTTTCACATAAACAGATGGAAGATATGGTTGAAAAACATATTATAGATGAAACTGTTTTAGATGGCTTATATAAACTTACAGAGTATATGCCACAGTTTGGCAGTGAAATATATGTGAACTGTAAAATAAAATAATAAAGAGAAATCATTAAGAGGAAGTATGGGAGTATCAGATAAGAAGAAATATAATCAATTTTGCAAAAGTGTATATGTGCCAATATATTCAAAGTCATGGTGGATGGATGCGGTATGCCTGCCAGAAAACTGGAATGTGTGGTTATACGAAAAAGAAGGGGATATCTGTGCTGCCATGCCTTATTATAGGGAGCAAAGGGGAAAATACAGATATATTACAAAAGCACCATTGACGCAGAATAATGGCATTATATTTAAAACAGATAATAGTGCAAAACCTGAAACAACAGCAAAATTTCAAGAGCATGTAATAGATGCAGCAAATTATTTTATAGAGTCATTAATGCTTGATGTATATGAACAGCAGTTTCATTATAGTTTTGAGAACTGGCTGCCCTTTCTATGGAATAAATATACGGCACTGACAAGATATACATATGTAATAGAGGATACATCTAATATTGAAACTATATGGAATGGAATGACCTCTAATTATAGACAGAATA
>CAJUKA010000030.1 GCA_910586585.1 uncultured Lachnospiraceae bacterium | reverse complement strand
GGCAGTCCAGACCACCAGCAGGGCTGGTGGTTGAGCCGGATGAGCCGTGATTAGTCATACTGCTATGTTCCTGCGCTTCAAATAAAGTAAATGATAATCTGGAATTTCCGAAGACAACATGGGATATGAGCAGGGATGAAGTCATGAAGGCATGGAATCTCACAGAAGAGGATCTGGCTGACTTCGAAAGGGAGGATGTAATATACATAAAGGGATATGAGCTATTTGGAGAGAAGACGGAATCCATCAATTTTCAATTCTATGATTTTGGAGATGAGGGGGCATATGAATTAGTCCAGGTGTTTGTCACTTATCCATCGGATGCGGATATGGATCATGTGTCGGAGGAGATGCAGAAAGTATATGGTGAACCTGATCCAGATATGAAGTTTTATTATCTTTATTCAGCTTTAGAAAGTTTATCGGCTTATGAGACAAAAGAACCTGGAAGCGTGACGAATTGGGGAACTGGAAGCATAGGGGATCTAATTCCGGTGGAAGAGCAGGAGTATTACAGAGAACAGTGGGAGTCTTATCAGAGTGGGTTAAACGAAGATAATTGGGAAGAATTTAAACAAAATTCCAGGCTTGAGAGAATCTCCTTGCTTACAGACAACGGATGGAACTGTGTGGAATTCAATGCTGCGAATCAAATGATATATGAAACAATAAAAAATACTTTACATGATTAATCCTTAATGCGTAGTTTTGAGCTGGGAATTATAAAGAGGGGAGGAGGATTCCGTTGCATAATAGTAGTATTTAGATGAATGTCATGAAAATCAAGGAACGTGGTTGACAAAGTATGAATAGATATTTTGTAGTAAAATTTCATATTTGAAACAGTCAGTAAAAGGGGACTGTGGGGCTGTCGAACTAAGTAATTAGTGCGCAGCTCCTTTTTTTGCAAAAAATAACTGCCAGAGATCGAAAAATAGTATGCAAACACTTAATATTTCACAAAAGAATCATAGCCTAACTCAAATAGTTTTGTGCATTCATTTTAGCCAGACTGATAAGAAGATTCTGCAGAAAGATAACGGTTACATATACTTTGCACTCCAGCATGAAGGCAGTCCGTTTACGGCAGATACACAGCAGTTGGTGAATTTTAAGAAAGAATTACAGAATGCGGACTGTTTTCAATATTAAGCTTAAAACAGGAGACTGCATTCAGCTTCTATCCGGCAGTGGCAGTGAAGCAGATCCTGTGGCAGAATACAGTTGACTTGGCAAAATGATGCAACTTTGATGCAATTTGGATACAATTTTGACGTTTTTGTGTTCTATAGTATTAACTGTAGTATTGTGGTTTTTTAATATAGAATAAGGAAGATGTGAAAACAAATGAAAAATAGAATAAAAAACGCTGCGTTTATTTGGATAACCTGCGCACTTCCCGTTGTAATGACAGGGTGCAATCTGCAATATGAGACAAATGTACAGGCAAAGGCCGCCTATTTTGAAGAAACGCCTGCTTTGGGAGATAAAAAAGAGAGTGCATGGGATGTGAAGTCGTATACAGAAAATATTTACAGCAGAATCAAACCAGAACAGCTTCTTACCTATATTGACGCAAGGCGTCTGGTAGTAGATGAACAGTTTGAAGGTGCGCAGACGATTAACAGCTATCTTTTGGAATACTATGAAGATCGTATTGAGGAAGCAAAAAAACAGGCAGAAGAAGGCGATCAAATGATAAAAAATGAGACTTTTATGGGGGAATATTATTATGGGTATACCAGCAGTGAACCACAGATTGGCTATTTTGACGACCATTATCTGAGCTTTTATCAGGAAGATTATTTTGATTGGGGCGGGCCGCACGGAATGCCATATTGGATTAGTCACACATTTGACTTGCAGACCGGCAGACAGCTTGGACTGCGCGATATTATCCAAAACAGTGAAGAGGAACTAAAGGATATCGTCACAAAATATTTCACAGAGCTTATTGATCAGGATTCAGACGCTTATTGGCAGGACGCACTTACCATCGTCAGAGAACAGACAACTCTGAGTTCAGATTTTTATTTGTCTGAGGAGGGGATTCACTTTTATTTTGCGCCTTATGAGCTTGCATGTTATGCATCTGGATTTCAGGAAGTGACAATTCCTTATGATGCTTTTCGGCTGCAGTCTGGAACAGCAATGACGCTCAAAAATTTAATATAAAAACCCTTTCATTTTATGGAAATTTGCGAGATAATAAAAAGTAACACTACAAATATTTTTCACGACCCTATAAAAGTGAGAAGGAATGACATGAAAAAAATTAGTATTTCGGCTTATGAGACAAAAGAACCTGGAAGCGTGAAGAATTGGGGAACTGGAAGCATAGGGGAGCTGATTCCGATGGAAGAGCAGGGTATTACAGAGAACAGTGGGAGTCTTATCAGAGTGGGTTAAACGAAGATAATTGGGAAGAATTTAAACAAAATTCCAGGCTTGAGAGAATCTCCTTGCTTACAGACAACGGATGGAACTGTGTGGAATTCAATGCTGCGAATCAAATGATATATGAAACAATAAAAAATACTTTACATGATTAATCCTTACTGCATAGTTCTGGTGACTGACCTGAAAAAATATTAATTAATGATTGCTATGGTAATAGTATAAATAAAAATTGAAGCGTCAAAGCTGCGGGCTAGAAATTAAGTGTTTACATCATTACAGAAGGAATGATATACTTTTATTGAGCGTAGACTGAAATCGGATATTGTCAATCTAAATGCAGGAAACTGCTTTGGCATAGATGATTTGTATGTTCAAAATTTTACAGCAATGAGGAACAGAGAATGGATTTAAGTATCATAATTCCTGCCTGTAATGTGCAAAATTATATTGCAGCATGTCTTAGAAGCGTCACAAGATGCCCAAAAGATACACTTGCTATGGAATGTATTGTAGTGAGTTATGGCAGCAAGGACGAAACTGCTGCAATTGTAAATCGATATATGCAAAGAGACCACCGCATCAAGCTTGTCACAAGGGAAAGCGACGGACTTTCTGCTGCAAAAAACACAGGTATTGAGGAATCAAAAGGACGATATATCATGTTCCTTGCAGCAGAGGACAGATTTTGTGAGGATGCATGGGAACAGATTGAGACGGCGATACAGGAAGAGTACGCTGATTTTGTCGCGTTTAGTTATATTGCAGGATATGAAAATGGAAAGCTTAAGGCAAAGATGCTTCCAATATCTGAAGTGGTGTCCTCTAATATGCAGGAAGCAAGACGGCTGATGTATGCAGACTGTGTATTTTATGCCTGCTGGGGGAAACTTTTTCGAAGTGATATTGTAAAACTGAATCATATTACATTTTTGGAATGGGATTTTTTGTTTGTGGCAGAATATTTTAGTTATTGTGCCAGTTTTGTGATGTCAAAGGCAATGATACTCTATCATCTGCAAAGGGAGGGCGCCGCGATATCGGAGAATGGCGTTCAAAATGGACTTGCCTTTATCAAAACAATATATGAATACAATGTAGATACAATCAGACATTTTGAGGATGCAAATCTGAAAAGGAATATGCAAGTTTATCATTTGTCAGTATTTGTTGAATTTTTAAGTATGTTTACAAAAGAATTCCAGGGAAAAAAGGAACCGTTAGAGGAGATTTACAAAAATGTGTTTCAGAATGAAACAGTCAAAAAACTTTTGAATGATATCAGTGAAGATTCTTTGAGTTCGTGGAAAATGAAACGTCTGTACAAACTTTTCATGTGTGGGGATGTGAAAAAAATATTGCGTAATATGAGAAAATTTCGTACCAAAGCGTATCATATCAAATATGTCATACAGCAGGCAGTCTGGATGGGGATGTTTTTGTTTTGCACAGCGCTTATGCTGAGCGGCTGCGCAAAAAAGGAAGAAAACACAAATTTGCAAGAGGGCATGGAATTTGTGGAGCAGTACGATTTTGAGAGCGCGATGGAGAGCTTTGACAAAGCGCTTTTGAATGGTGAGGATTTGGAGCTATGCTATCGGGGACAAGGGCTTGCTTATATGGGGCTTGGCAATTATGCGGAGGCAGAGACATCATTACTAAAAGCATTGGAGAGTGCGGGAAGCAGCCTTACAGATTTGGAGTACGATATCAATTATTATCTTGCGTCTGCGTATATGAAACAGGGAAAATACGCACAAGCAGAGGAGATCTATTCAGCGATAACCTCGCTCAAGAAAAAAGAAAAGGATGCTTATTATCTGCGTGGCTGCGCCAGACTGCACCAGAACCGCTATGAGGACGCTGTTTTGGATTTTGAGAAAGCGTTTGCGCTAGATCCCAATAATCTGCAGCTTGTGACAGATGCATATGTGGAGATGAAAGAAGCTGGGTTTGGAGAACAAGGCAAAACATATTTGCAGGAATTTATGCAGAAAAAGGACAAGAACCTTAAAGAGGGAGAAAAGGGTGTTATGTACTATTATCTTGAAGACTATGAAAATGCCCGAATTTACCTTGATGCCTTTATCAATGGCAATGACCCAAAGCTTTCAATGATTTTAGGACAAACGTATGAGAAGCTTGGCAACCTGAACTATGCAGCAGGAGTATATCAGACATATTTGGATAAAAATGATCCAGATGCTGCCCTTTATAATAGCCTTGGTATCTGTTTGATGAATCAGCAGAAATACGACGAGGCAATCAAGGCTTTTGAGAGCGGAGTTGCGATGGGGGATTCCGATTATCTACAAGAACTGAATTTTAATTTGATTGTTGCCAATGAATATATTGGAAACTTTTCACAAGCAAAAACAATGATACAGGAATATCTTCAGACCTATCCTGACGACGCTAAAGCAAAGAAAGAAAACGATTTTTTGAAAACTAGATAACACTAGATATTGTATTTTTGAAATAAGGAACACACCATATTGCGTTATGTTCGATTGACTTACGTTTTTTTGTCTGTTATCATTGATTCAATGATAACATGGAAGGGGTAAGGTAAATGCTGAATCAGAAACAGATGGAAGAAGCAAAATCGACAATGCTTGACTACAAAGAAGTGGTAGACAAATATGTAAAGGTGGAGGATTGGAGAGTCAAAGAAAATTCTACGGTCACATATTCGGTTGGAGGGCTGATCTTGTCAAATTCCGGCGCAGTCACTGCAAATTACTGGCTGTCTGAACTATACGATGAGGAGATTGCAGATGCGCACAGAAATGCAGATATTCATATTCATGATCTTTGTATGCTTACAGGATATTGTGCAGGCTGGTCGCTAAAACAGCTTATTCAGGAGGGGCTTGGTGGAATTACAGGCAAGATTACTTCGGCGCCAGCAAAACATTTATCAGTGCTTTGTAATCAAATGGTTAATTTTTTAGGTATTATGCAGAATGAGTGGGCAGGTGCACAGGCGTTTTCGTCGTTTGATACCTATCTTGCACCTTTTGTAAAGGTGGATAATCTTTCTTACCAGGAAGTGAAGAAATGTATTGAAGCATTTATCTATGGCGTAAATACTCCAAGCCGATGGGGGACGCAGGCGCCGTTTAGCAATATTACACTCGACTGGACTGTACCAGAAGACCTTGCAAATCTTCCAGCCATAGTCGGTGGCAGAGAACAGGATTTTTGCTACAAGGACTGCAAGGCAGAAATGGATATGGTAAACAAGGCTTTTATTGAGATAATGATAGAAGGGGATGCCAACGGCAGAGGATTTCAGTATCCAATACCAACTTATTCCATAACACGTGATTTTGACTGGTCAGAAAGTGAAAATAATAAACTATTGTTCGAGATGACGGCAAAATACGGAACACCATATTTTTCAAACTATATTAATTCCGATATGGAGCCGTCCGATGTCCGCAGCATGTGCTGCAGGCTGCGTCTTGACTTGAGAGAGCTTCGCAAAAAAACAGGCGGTTTCTTTGGATCTGGGGAAAGCACAGGAAGTATTGGCGTTGTCACAATTAATATGCCGCGAATAGCCTATCTAGCACAGGACGAGGCGGATTTTTATAGGCGTCTTGATGCAATGATGGATTTGAGTGCACGATCACTCAAGATAAAAAGAACGGTAATATCAAAGCTTCTGGAGGATGGGTTATATCCTTATACTAAGCGGTATCTTGGAAAGTTTGACAGCCATTTTTCGACAATCGGATTGATTGGAATGAATGAGGCAGGGTTAAATGCGAAATGGCTCAGGGCGGACCTTTCACAGGGCAAGACACAAAAGTTTACCAAAGAGGTGCTTGTCCACATGAGAGAGCGCTTGTCTGATTATCAGGAACAATATGGCGATTTATATAATCTTGAGGCAACCCCTGCGGAGAGCACGACTTACAGACTGGCAAAGCACGACAAAGAAAAATGGAGTGATATTATTACAGCAGGGCATGAGGGAGACAAACCATATTATACCAATTCTTCTCATTTGCCGGTGGATTATACAACAGATATTTTTGATGCGCTGGATATTCAGGATGAGCTGCAGACGCTTTATACATCTGGAACAGTATTCCACGCATTTTTGGGCGAGAAGCTTCCGGATTGGAAAGCGGCAGCCAATCTGGTTCGCACAATTGCGGAAAATTATAAGCTGCCATATTATACAATGTCACCGACCTACTCGATTTGCAAAGAACATGGGTATCTTGTGGGAGAACAGAAGATATGCCCGAAATGTGGGAATGTGACAGAGGTATACAGCCGTATCACAGGGTATTACCGGCCGGTGCAGAATTGGAATGACGGGAAGCTTCAGGAGTATGCAAACCGGACAGAGTACAAGATGGGAAATGCAGTATACACAACCGGCAAAAAGTTAAAAAACGCTGATACAAAGTCCGTTCCAATTGCTGGACGTGCCAAAAATATCTATTTATTTACGACCAAAACTTGTCCAAACTGCAGACTGGCGAAGGAGTATCTTAAGAATGTAGATTATACTATTGTAGATGCGGAAGAAAATATGGATCTTGCAGTCCAGTATGGAGTGATGCAGGCTCCGACGCTGGTGATTGTATCAGGACAGTCAGAACAAAAGTATGTGAATGTATCAAATATAAGAAAGTACGCAGAGTTTTTAAACTCTGGGAACATTGCGTGGGGGCAAATATCATGATTGACAAACTAATAGAAAAAATACAAAAAACAGGGGCGCCAATTGTTGTAGGACTTGATCCTATGATGAAATTTGTGCCAGAACATATCAAGAAAGCAGCTTTTGAAGAAAAGGGAGAAACACTGGAAGGCGCAGCGGAAGCGATCTGGTTATACAATCGGGAAATAATTGATAAGACGTATGATTTGATTCCAGCTGTGAAGCCACAGATTGCAATGTATGAACAGTTTGGGATACCAGGACTGACTGTATTTAAAAAGACAATAGACTATTGCAAGGAGAAAGACTTGGTTGTGATAGGCGATGTTAAGCGTGGGGACATAGGTTCGACTTCACTTGCATATGCAGCGGCGCATTTGGGAAAAGTGCAGGTTGGCAACAGTATGTGTGCAGGATTTGATGAAGATTTTGCAACGGTCAATCCCTATCTTGGATCAGATGGCGTACAGCCATTTATTGATGTATGCAAGGAAGAGAAAAAAGGAATATTTGTGCTTGTAAAGACGTCCAATCCAAGCAGCGGGGAATTTCAGGACCGCTTAATCAGAGAAGGAATTTCGGCTGGAACATCTGCAGATGCAGGCGGGATAGCTTTTGCAGACAGGCCGCTTTATGAAATTGTAGGTGAGAAAGTTGCCGCTTGGGGTGAACAGCTTATGGGCAGCAAGGGCTATAGTTCTGTAGGGGCAGTAGTGGGCGCTACATATCCTGAACAGGGCAAAGTACTGCGAAAAATGATGTCAAAATCATTTATTCTGGTGCCTGGTTATGGTGCGCAGGGCGCTTCCGGCAAAGATTTGGTTCATTTCTTCGACGATAATCGGCTTGGGGCGATTGTGAATTCTTCACGGGGAATTATTGCAGCGTACCAAAATGATAAATATAGCCAGTTTGGCGCTCTTAACTTTGCGGATGCCTCTAGACAGGCAGTGATTGATATGATTACAGATATTGATCAGGCGCTTACAAACATTGGTCGGTAATTGGGTGTGGCGAAACGGTTATCATTTAAAATCGAAATCTGCATGTGCAGCGGAATGGAGGTTTGTTATGGAAAATGATGAAAAGATGATTGATGAGATTTTGAGGCATTTGGATAACGAACTAGAGCTTGGAGCAGCCAGAATGAGTGTGACGTTTGACGACCAGGCTGAAGATGCAAAGTCTGTATCACATAAGTGTTGTATTAGCTATGGCAGACCAGCAACAGAGACAGTAGGGTTGTTGGATATGTATACAGATATCAGTGCCGGGGAACCGGACAGAACACACAACATTTCATAAGATGATGCGTGAATTGGGCAGGGAAGAACTTTCCCTGCTTGATTTGTTTTTGCATAAAAAGATCTATGCAAGAAACAAAAAGTAACAGTTGAATCTCCTTCATAAATATGGTAAAATTGGGAAAAGTTAGATAGTACGGGGAACAGCGTTCATAAAAGAGGGTTCATAATGTTTCGATAGAAAGGGTTTAACAACCTGTTAAGAAGGAGAAAACAAGCATATGGAACAATACAAAACAGACTTTATAGAATTTATGGTTGACAGTGATGTGCTGAAATTTGGTGAATTTACATTAAAAAGCGGCAGAAAATCACCATTTTTTATGAATGCAGGGGCATATATTACTGGTTCACAGCTCAGAAGGCTTGGGGAATACTATGCAAGAGCGATTAATGATAATTATGGGACAGACTTTGATGTGCTTTTTGGACCAGCATATAAAGGAATTCCACTTGCAGTAGCAACAACAATGGCATTTAGTGAACTGTACGGCAAAGAAATCCGATACTGTTCCAACAGAAAAGAAATAAAAGATCATGGAGATGCAGGAATTCTTTTGGGAAGTGGTTTAAATGACGGAGACAGGGTAGTAATTATTGAAGATGTCACAACTTCCGGCAAATCCATTGAGGAGACATTTCCGATTCTCAAGGAGCAGGCAAATGTGGATGTGGTAGGGCTGATAATCAGTTTGAATCGTCAGGAACGCGGCAAAACACAAAAGAACGCACTGGCAGAGCTGCGCGAAGTTTATGGAATAGAGACCGCAGCAATTGTTACAATGGAAGAGGTCATTGAACATCTGTACAATAAAAAATATAATGGCAGAGTATTGATTGATGACCAAATGAAAAGTGCGATGGATTTATATTACGCACAGTATGGTGCAAAATAAATAGAAAAATGCCTGAAGGGGAGAATTTGTATGGATGAGAGAATATATAAAATTATGAGTCGTTCGGGGGCACTTAACATTGTGATTGGAGTGATTTCTATTGTGGCAGGTCTGACAAGCGGAGTACTGCTTTTGATTAGCGGAGGGAAACTCTTAGCCGGCAAATCAAAAATATTGTTTTAGCTGGGTGGGCATTTCATACGGAATGCCCATTTTCACATGCACAGAGGTACATAAAGGCGGCTGTGCTTTATGCGAGAGTTGGGAAGATAATCATTCGTTATTTGATTGTTTGGATAAAATAAAAAGGATTGAGGGATATGCTTCGAATTTTTGGCAAAGCAGGGTATATTTTTACAGACAAGAAGAATCCTAAGTGGGGAATTATGTCATTCATTCTAGGACTGACAGCAACCATTTCCATATGTCTTGCAGTTCATTTCACCTTTTTAAAAAAGGGAGAGGCAAGTATGCAGTATGGAGCGGCGGTGCTTTTGGCGGCGATATATGCTGTCATTGGTCTGGTAATTGGGATACGTTCTCTGATGCAAAAGGATATTTTTCGATTTTTTCCGATCGTTGGAATTATATTAAATTCACTTGCAATTGGTGCGAGTGGTATTATTTTATATTTAGGAGTGATTTAGAGATGGAAATTTTAACAGAACGGTATGAACTTTCCTGTGGCAGAATTAGAGAAATTGCAGCAATACAGGATGTTGCGCAGGAATATCAGGAGTATTTTCACAAAACAGCAGGTTTTATTTTGCAAGTGGCAGAGGTTTATCAAAATCTGGGCAAAACAACCGATATCAATGTGTTAAGAGCAGAAAATAAATCATTGTATGAGGATATTTTGGGCGAGAATTATAAGGTGAGCTATGCCAATCCTGTTTATGCGTGCGAAAAACTGGGACAGGCATATGGACCATTGCTTTCCTTTTTATATACGGAACTTAGAGAATTGATTCCATGCGCATTTGAAAAAAGAGCAGAAGATATCGTTATCCGCATGGAGTTGTTTGTAGAAATCTATAATATGTTTGCCTATGCACAGTCGGAAGAGACAGCGCCAGCACCAGAGGAACTTAAGGAGACACTCTACTGGTTTGTCAGTGATTATTCAGAAACTGCTTTTGCATGGAGAGTATGCACGCAGGTGGACCCAGATTGTGATTTTGCTACAAAAATTGTTATGGAAAGCGACTTGGAGAATTTATGTTATCTCTATAAATATGGAGAATTTGTATCACCTGAGATAGAACAAATGGCACAGTACTTAAATTCTCTTTCCATGGAGCGAATCCAGATGATAGCAGATACGTATACAGAAGGATATCGCATTGGGTTTGTCAAAGGGAATAAAGATTTGAGCAAAAAAGGGACGGTTGATATTCGATATATGCTCGGATTTGAGCGGATTATCAGGGCGGCTGTTCATAATTTTGAAAAGATGGGATTGAAGCCTACTATTTATAGGGCAAGTAATAGTATTTTCCACAAAAAAGGCGTCAATAAAGTGGGGTATTTCGGTGCGGATGCCAACAAGCAGTTTTTGTATGACCATAAAGATGATATCGCGCTGTTTTTGGATAAAAAACTGGTCAATAGAAGACTGGAAGTATTGAAGCTTGCCTATGAATCAGTAAAGGATAAGGCGTTGAAATATGCAGGTCCTGCTGTGATGGAAGTGTTTGGAGAGGTTCCATTTGCGCCAGCTTCCAAAAAAGAAGCAGCCAGCCTAAGCGCAGCACAACAGAAACTGTCTGCCGAATATGCAGGCGCTGCTGCTGATATTACAAATCAATATATCATTGGCGAGGAGAGAAGTTTTACAATTATTGCATTTCCGGTGCCGGATATTGGAGCCGATTTTGAGGAAATCTTTGATGAGACAGTGAAGTTAAATACACTGGATTACCAAACATATGAGCGGATACAGGCTGCAATTATCAGTACGCTGGATAAGGCTTCTTATGTGGAAATAAAAGGGATGAATGGCAATCAGACGGATCTTTGCGTTGCATTGTATCCGCTTGCAAATCCTGAGAAAGAGACCATATTTGAAAACTGTGTTGCAGATGTCAATATTCCAGTTGGAGAGGTCTTTACTTCGCCGGTTCTTGAAGGAACAAATGGGAAACTGCATGTCAGCCGCGTATTTTTGAATGAGCTTGAGTACCATAATCTTGAGATAGATTTTAAAGATGGCATGATAACAGAGTATACTTGTACGAATTTTGACAATGAAGAAGAAAATAAGGCGTATATTAAAGAAAATGTGCTGTATAATCATGACACGCTTCCAATGGGAGAATTTGCCATCGGAACAAATACCACTGCGTATATGACTGCAAAGAAATATGATATTGGCAGCAGATTTCCGATATTGATTGCAGAAAAGACAGGGCCGCACTTTGCTGTGGGTGATACCTGTTATTCAAGAAGTGAGGACGTAAAAGTATATAATGAAGATGGAAAGGAAATTGTTGCAAGAGACAATTCCATTTCTATTCTGCGAAAGACGGACTCTGCAAAAGCATATTTTGCATGCCATACAGATATTACCATTCCATATGATGAATTGGGGTCCATTATTGCCTATGATAAGAATCAAAATGCGTATCCAATTATTGAAAAGGGAAGATTTGTACTAGAAGGCACAGAAAAACTGAATATTCCCTTTGATAAGGATATAAAAAATGCGTAATTTTTATGGTTTTAAGTTGACGTGTAAAGGTATTATTTGTAAACTATAAGATGTGAAGAAAACGGTTTTGATTTGTGAGTGAAACAAGAAAGGGGTTATTATGGCACAGGTTGGTATTGTTATGGGTTCTGATTCAGATATGCCTGTGATGGCAAAAGCAGCAGATATTTTGGAGGAGCTTGGAATTTCTTATGAAATGACCATTATTTCAGCACACAGAGAACCTGATGTATTTTTCGAATATGCTAAGAGCGCAGAGCAAAAAGGTTTTAAAGTGATTATTGCAGGGGCGGGGATGGCGGCACATTTGCCAGGAATGTGTGCGGCTATTTTTCCGATGCCTGTGATTGGCATTCCAATGCATACGACATCATTGGGCGGTCGGGATTCTCTTTATTCGATTGTGCAGATGCCTGCTGGAATTCCAGTGGCGACGGTGGCGATTAATGGTGGTGCAAACGCTGGACTTTTGGCAGCAAAGATACTTGCGACATCAGACAACGAACTGCTTGAAAAACTCAAAGCGTATTCATCAAAGCTCAAAGAACAGGTGATGGCAAAAGATGCAAAGCTGAAGGAAATCGGATATCAGGAATATCTGAAGAAATAGGAGAAAAAAGCGTTTGTTGATAAAGATACGTTTTACAGGAGTTCGGTTGAAAATCATGCGAAGGATTCGTGTGACAGAGATTTTGAGTGTATATGATAATATAGATGGAGGAGATTATGGATTATAAAAACGCAGGTGTTGACATTGAAGCGGGATATCAGTCAGTGGAGCTTATGAAGAAATATGTGAAAGATACCATGCGTCCAGAAGTCTTGGGAGGAATCGGCGGGTTTTCTGGTGCTTTTTCTATGGAGAAAATCAAAGAGATGGAAAAACCTACGCTTGTGTCAGGAACGGATGGAGTTGGTACTAAGATTAAGCTGGCATTTTTGCTGGACAAGCACGATACGATAGGAATTGACTGTGTAGCGATGTGTGTCAATGATATAGCATGTGCAGGTGGGGAACCTTTGTTTTTCCTTGATTATATAGCATGTGGAAAAAATGAACCAGAAAAGATTGCGCAGATTGTGAAAGGTGTAGCAGAGGGGTGTAAGCAGTGTGGTGCAGCACTGATTGGCGGCGAGACGGCCGAACATCCAGGACTGATGCCGGAGGAAGAATATGATCTTGCAGGGTTTGCAGTCGGGGTGGTAGACGAGAAGGATTTGATAACAGGCGCCGAACTAAAAGCTGGAGATGTTCTTGTGGGAATTGCTTCAAGCGGCGTACACAGCAACGGTTTTTCACTGGTTAGAAAAGTGTTTGAAATGACAAAAGAGAGTCTGGATACATATTATGATGAGCTTGGGAAGACACTCGGCGAAACACTGCTAGAGCCGACGATTATCTATGTCAATGCGCTCAAAAGTATTCAGAATGCAGGTATCCGGATAAAAGCGTGCAGCCATATTACAGGCGGCGGTTTTTATGAGAATGTTCCAAGAATGCTCCATGATAAGGTACATGCAGTTATCAAAAAAGATAGCTATGCGGTTCCGCCAATTTTTCAGCTATTGCAGAAAAACGGCTGCATTGATGAACATGTGATGTACAACACATACAATATGGGAATTGGTATGATAGTTGCCGTAGATTCGTCCGATGTCGAAAAAACGATGGAGGCAGTCAAAGCAGTAGGGGAAACCTGTTATGTGATTGGTGAAATTAAGGACGGCGAAAAAGGAGTAACGTTATGTTAAAAGTATGTGTATGCATATCTGGAGGCGGAACGAATCTGCAAGCGATAATGGATGCGATAGATGCACAAACGATTACCAATACAGAAATTGTAAAAGTTATCAGCAACAACAAAAATGCCTATGCGTTAGAACGTGCTCGAAAGAAAGGACTTGACGCGGTGGCAGTATCGCCGAAAGACTATGAAAACAGAGAAAAGTTTCACGAAGCATTTTTGGCATGTGTCGATTCAGCACAACCTGATTTGGTGGTGCTTGCTGGTTTTTTGGTGATTCTACCGCCGTTGATGATAAAAAAATATGCAGGGCGGATTATTAATATTCATCCGTCGTTGATTCCATCTTTTTGCGGAAAAGGATTTTATGGACTCAAAGTGCATGAAGCGGCTTTGGCGCGCGGTGTAAAGGTAACAGGCGCTACCGTACATTTTGTTGACGAGGGAACAGATACAGGGCCAATTATCCTGCAAAAGGCAGTTGAGGTGTTGCCGGATGATACGCCAAAGATACTGCAGCAGCGAGTGATGGAACAGGCTGAGTGGCAGATTTTGCCCAAGGCAATTAACATGATAGCAAACGGACAGATCATAAGCAGCATGGAGGAAAAAAATATATGAAGATTTTAATTGTTGGAAGCGGCGGGAGAGAACATGCGATTGCAATGTGCGCTGCTAAAAGCCCCAAGGCTGACAAAATCTACTGTGCGCCCGGAAATGCCGGAATAGGGCAGATTGCAGAATGTGTGCCAATTGGTGCCATGGAATTTGATAAATTGGCAGCGTTTGCAAAAGAAAAGGAAATTGACCTCACAATCATTGGCATGGATGATCCCTTAGTTGGGGGGATTGTTGATGTATTTGAAGCGGAGGGGCTTAGCGTATTTGGACCACGCAAAAATGCGGCAATCTTGGAAGGATCGAAAGTGTTTGCCAAGGATTTGATGAAAAAATATCAAATACCAACAGCGGCATATGAGACATTTGATAATGCAGATGCTGCCTTAGCTTATTTGGAGACGGCGGACTTTCCGATTGTATTGAAAGCAGATGGTCTGGCGCTTGGAAAAGGTGTGTTGATCTGCAATTCCCTGGAAGAAGCACAAAATGGGGTGCGCTCGATTATGTGTGACAAACAGTTTGGAGCTGCCGGCAACCAGATTGTCATAGAAGAATTTATGACAGGCCGTGAAGTTTCTGTGCTGTCTTATGTGGACGGGAAGACTATCAAAACAATGACAAGCGCACAGGATCATAAGCGTGCACAGGACGGGGATAAGGGGTTGAATACCGGCGGAATGGGAACTTTTTCACCAAGCCCATTTTATACAGAAGAAGTGGACGCATTTTGTCAAAAATATATTTATCAGGCTACGGTCGATGCTATGGCAGCAGAGGGCAGAGAATTTAAAGGGATTATCTTCTTTGGGCTGATGCTCACACCTAAGGGGCCGAGAGTGCTTGAGTATAATGCAAGGTTTGGCGATCCAGAGGCGCAAGTTGTGCTTCCACGTATGAAAAATGACATGATTGATGTCATGGAAGCGTGTATCGACCAAAAACTTGACAAAATAGACCTTGCGTTTGAGAAGAACGCGGCAGTTTGCGTTGTGCTTGCAAGTGACGGATATCCTGTGAAATATGAGAAAGGGTTTGAAATCAAAGGGCTTGAGAACTTTGAGGACAAGGATGGATACTATTGTTTTCATGCAGGCACAAAGCGGAGTGAAGACGGCAGGTTTGTCACCAACGGAGGCCGTGTGCTGGGGGTAACAGCCAAAGGATCTGATCTGAAACAGGCGCGAGAAAATGCCTACGCTGCAGCAGAGTGGGTGGAATTTGAAAACAAATATATGCGTCATGATATTGGAAAGGCAATTGACGAGGCGCAGTAGAGATTCCGCAAAGCGGAATCATGGAGGATAGGTATGAAAAAACACAGAAGAAGCAATATAAAACATGCATTGGCGGCAGTCCTTTTTTTCGCAGTGCTAAGTTTGGGGCTGATATGTTTTGCAGATGCGAAAGGGACTGTGATAGTAAAAAGCGCAGTGATAAGAGCCTCTGCAGATCCCAACAGCGCGAAACTTGCAAGTGTGCTGCAGGGTGGAAATGTAGATATTATTGAAGAGACAACAGGGACAGATGGAAAGGCTTGGTATCATGTCTATGTAGATGCAGATACAAAGGGCTATATTCGAAAAGACCTTGTGAAGCTAAAAGATGGAGAAACCGTGAAGAAAACGCAGAGTGGCTCTGCTTCAACAACAACAGATTCCCCAACGACCACAGTCACAGCGGTAGATGCAAAAAAGGCATCTGTCATCAGCAACAGAACCAATATCAGACAAGGCGCGTCTACAGATCATAAGTCTGTGGCAACGGCAAACCGTGGGGCGGTTTTGACAATCACTGGTGAAGCAGCCGGTTCAGACGGAAAGAAATGGTATCAGGTATCACTTCCATATGGCGATAAGGAAGTGACAGGCTTTATTCGTTCGGATTTGGTGACATTTGATAATGTGCCAGCAGATGCAGCAACCTCAGAAATTACAGGAGAGGGAAGCGGCGGTGAAGAAGTGCCAGAAACACAGCCAGAAGAGACAACACCGCCAGAGCCGGAACCAGAACCAGCCGAGCCAGAGGGAAATACACAAGTTTTGATTCCAATGAATGCGGATAAGGAACCAGCATATATCATGCCTGGATTCAAGGCATTTAATCTTACGTTGAATGAACAGAGTTTTAAGGCATACAAAAATGGTCAATTCTTTATCTACTATGCACAAAATCAAAATGGTGAGCAGGGGTGGTATTTATTTGATTCAGAACTAGGTACATATCAAAGATATGTTTATGAGGTGCCAGATGTGACAGTACCAGACAGCAGCCCATTGAGTTCAGCAGGATTGCTGCCTGTGATTGTTTTGGTTGCTATTGTGATTGTATTGATAGCAGTTGTCGGACTTTTGGCATTAAAGCTAAGAGGCCGCAGAGAGTATGATGATTTGGAAGAAGAGTATGATGATGAAGCGTATTCTGATGATGTAGAGGATATTGAGGAAGAGGAAGACGAAGAAGACAATGAGGAAGAAGTTCCTCGTCCACCAATAAGACGCCCACAGCCAGTAAGGTCATCAAATAATGCAGGGCCACAGCCAATGAGACGCCCGCAGCCGCAAGGCCAGGGTGCGCCGCAAGGAAGGCCGCAGGGCCCGCAGCCAGTGAGACGCCCACAGCCGCAGGGGCAAAGTGTACCACAGGTAAAATCACAGGGGCCACAACCAATAAGACGCCCGCAGCCGCAAGGTTCGGGTGCGCCATTGGGACATCCGCAAGGGCAGCAGCCAATGAGACGCCCACAACCGCAAGGCCAGAGCGTGCCGCAGGGGGTAAGGCCATCAAGGCCAACTGTACCGGGACATCCACAGAGTGGGCGCCCACAGCCGCAGGGACATCCGCAAGGAAGACGCCCGCAGCCGCAAAATGACAGACCACAGCCACAAAAATCGAGCAAAGCAAGAGTCCCATCAGAACATGACGATGATATGGATTTCATGGATATTTAATTTGGAGAGAGCCGCCTGAAACCAAATGACAGGTGGCTCCTTCCATTTTCCATCAAATAAATTTCGTATTGGGAAAGAAAAATCAATAACTTCTCTTGTATACACAAAATTATTGTGCTACAATTTGTATAACAGCCGGTTAAAATAAAGGAGCGTGGGCATATATGTATATAGAGATTGATTTTAATAGTGAGGAAGCCCTTTATCTACAACTACGCAACCAAATTATCCTGGGGATAGCGACTTCTCAATTTCAGGAAGGGGATGCTCTTCCCTCTGTAAGGCAGCTTGCAGATACAATCGGCATCAACATGCATACAGTTAATAAAGCGTATTCTGTGTTGAAACAGGAAGGGTTTGTGAAGGTTGACAGAAGAAAAGGTGCAGTGATTTCCATTGATATAGACAAAATGCAGGCGATTGAGGATTTGAAGCGAGACATGCAGGTGCTGTTGGCAAAAAGCAGCTGTAAGCGGATAACCCGCAGTGAGGTACATGCACTGATTGATGAAATATATGAAGGCTATGAAAATGATTCAGATTAAGTAAAATATGGAGGCATAGGGAAAATGCAGCAGTTTACAGATAAAGCGAAGGTAGCTTTGCAAAAAGCAGCAAAGGCAGCCAGAGATCTGCATCAGAGTTATATAGGCAGCGAGCATATTCTTGTGGGGCTTGTAAAGGAAAAAACAGGTGTTGCCGCAAGAGTGCTTGCAGATAATGGTGTAGATGAAGTGCAGCTTATCAGCATGATCAAAGAGCTGATTGCACCAGAAGGCAACATTGCGATGCTTGAGCGTGACGGATATTCTCCAAGGGCGACGAAAGTGCTTGAGGACAGCCATAGACTAGCAGAAAAATATAAAAGTCAACTTACGGGTACAGAGCATATTTTGCTTGCTATGATAAGAGAAGGCGAAAATGTAGGACTTCGACTGCTAAATACCATAGGAATTAATGTTCAGAAATTGTATATGGATACATTAATTGCGATGGGGGAGGATATCAACCAACATAAAGATGATCTTGGAAAAAGCAGGAACAAAAAGAAAAAAGATGGTGTGACACAGACATTAAACCAGTACAGCAGAGATTTGACCTATCTGGCAAAAGAAGGAAGACTAGACCCTGTGATAGGCAGAGAGACGGAGATTATGAGGGTTGTGCAGATTCTTTCAAGGCGGACAAAAAATAATCCCTGTTTGATTGGAGAACCTGGCGTAGGAAAAACCGCTATAGCAGAAGGACTGGCACTGAGGATTGTAAGCGGAGAAGTGCCGGATACGGTAAAAAATAAGCGTGTTGTCACATTGGATCTTGCAGGAATGGTAGCAGGGTCAAAATACAGAGGAGAGTTCGAGGAACGGATCAAACGTGTCATTAAAGAGGTTATTGAGGCAGGAAATATTTACCTGTTTCTGGACGAAATCCATACGCTTATCGGAGCAGGCGGTGCAGAAGGGGCAATTGATGCTTCTAACATTCTCAAGCCCTCACTGTCAAGGGGCGAGATACAATTGATTGGCGCTACGACAATTGCAGAGTACCGAAAGTATATTGAAAAAGATGCAGCACTCGAACGGCGTTTCCAGCCAGTTATGGTTGAAGAGCCAAATGAAAGTGAAGCAGTTGAAATATTGAACGGCGTAGCTTATAAATATGAAGAGCATCATGCGGTAACGATTACACAGGAAGCAATAGAGGCGGCGGTAAAGCTTTCAGACAGATATATCAATGACCGAAATCTTCCTGATAAAGCAATTGATTTGATTGATGAGGCGTCAGCCGCTATAAGGCTTAAAAATATGAATGTACCCGATACCTTCAAGGAGATGACCGATCAGATCAAGAAGTATGATGTACAGATAGAGCGTTCTATCAGAATGGAGGCATATACACAGGCGGCAGAACTCCGCAAAGCGCAGGATGAACTGATTAAGAAATATGACAAGGCAGTGAGCAGATATGAAAAAAACCAGGCAGAAAAGAATCTTGTAGTGACAGAAAACGACATTGCAGAAGTCGTTGCAAACTGGACCAAAATTCCGGTAAAAAAACTGACACAAAAGGAAAGCGAGCGGCTTTTAAAGCTGGAGAGCATTCTTCATAAGCGGGTGATTGGGCAGGAGGAGGCTGTCACGGCTGTAGCGCAGACAATGAAACGCGGACGAGTGGGACTTCAGGACCCCAACAGGCCAATCGGTTCATTTTTGTTTCTTGGTCCGACAGGCGTGGGCAAGACAGAGCTTTCCAAAGCGCTTGCAGAGGCAATGTTTGGTTCTGAAAACGCACTGATTCGTGTTGATATGTCTGAGTATATGGAGTCGCATTCTGTTTCAAAAATGGTAGGTTCTCCTCCGGGATATGTCGGCTTTGAGGAAGGCGGACAGCTCAGTGAGAAGGTACGCAGAAATCCATATTCTGTTGTGCTGTTTGACGAGATTGAAAAAGCGCATCCAGATGTATTCAATATTCTTTTGCAGGTGCTTGATGACGGGCATATTACAGATTCAAAGGGCAGAAAAGTAAGTTTTAAAAACACAATTCTTATCATGACTTCCAATGCAGGAGCACAAAGAATTGTTGACCCTAAAAATCTTGGTTTTGCCACAACAAGAGACAGCGACGCAGACTACAAAAAAATGAAATCAAGTGTTATGGAGGAAGTGAAGCGTCTGTTTAAACCAGAGTTTATCAATCGTATTGATGAAATTATGGTTTTCCATCCTCTGACCGATCAGGATATGAAGCAGATTGTCACATTGCTTTCAAGAAATCTTTGTGAGCGCTGTAAAACACAGATGGATATTGATATGACATTTACGAGTACACTGAAAGAGTATCTTGTCAAAAAGCATTCTGATCTGAAAATGGGTGCAAGGCCCCTCAAACGTGCGATTCAAAATGTGGTGGAAAATGAACTTGCGACCGCGATATTGGAGGGAAAAGTGAAGCGTGGCGATAGCGTGACTGCTGGGGTGAGAAATGACAAAGTTACTTTTACAGTAAAAGAACAAAAAGAAAATACATGAATAAAATAGTAATATAGTGTGGTAAAAGACAAAAATTTAGTTTATTATAGGTGTATGCACCAAAAAATATCAAAAAACTTGGTTAGTTTAGGAGGACAAATGAGATGGCAGTAGTTGAAGAATTACTACGTTCTGAAAGCAACGGAAATATCAGTTTTGGGAACCATGAGCTTGCGGCAAAGGCTAAACTTGAAGATTATGAACATGCCGGAGATCTGTACAAGGTAAAAACATTCCAGGCAATCACAAAGCTGGAAAAGAATGGATTGTTTTTGTATGAATCGGTTCCAGGAACTTCTGTTCATGACTTTTGCGAGAGCGAAAGTGGTATATCATTTGTAGTTGAAGGAAAACAGGATGCACAAATAATTGTAGGCGTAGAAGAAGACTCTGGATATGAGGTCTTCGTAGGCGGAGAAAGTGCAGGAATGATAAAAACAAATCTTTCTGGAAAGATAAACATTAGTGTGGAACTGGAAGGAAGCGGAGCAGTAGAAGTAAAGATTATAAAAAAATAATTGACAGTGTGTTGAATTACCTCCTCTTTTGAGGAGGTATTCTTTTAGGGGTATGAAAATGGCAAAAAAGACGGCAACAGTATTTTTTTGTCAGGAGTGTGGGCATGAGTCTTCTAAATGGATGGGGCAGTGTCCGGCCTGTCGAAAATGGAATACGTTTGTGGAAGAAAAAGTGAATGTAACAGCAAGTGGCATGGGCGGCACTGCAAAGACAGCAGCATTTAAAGAAGCCGCCAAGCCAGTTGGAATCAGTGCGATATCCATGCGGGAAGACGAACGTATGTGTACAGGCATTGCAGAGCTTGATAGAGTGCTTGGCGGTGGAATAATGCATGGTTCCCTGACCTTGGTAGGTGGCGATCCAGGAATCGGAAAATCTACATTGCTGCTGCAAGTGTGCCGGATGTTGTCCAATGCTGGCAGAAAAGTGCTATATATTTCTGGAGAAGAATCGCTCAAACAGATAAAATTGAGAGCGATGCGAATTGGCGAATTTCAAAAGGACATGCTGCTTTTGTGTGAAACGAATTTAACGCTTGTAGAGGAGGCGATTCGTCATGCGCAGCCAGATGCAGTGATTATTGATTCTATCCAGACCATGTATCAGGAATCTGTCTCATCTGCACCAGGAAGTGTTTCGCAGGTCCGTGAGGCGACCAATATATTTTTGCAGCTTGCAAAGGGAATGGGCACATCTATTTTTATCGTAGGCCATGTGACAAAGGAAGGTACAGTAGCAGGACCAAGAGTACTAGAACATATGGTCGATACAGTGCTGTATTTTGAAGGAGATCGATATGCGTCCTACAGAATACTTAGGGGCGTCAAAAACCGGTTTGGGTCCACCAATGAAATTGGTGTATTTGAGATGCGCAAAGAAGGGCTTGTAGAAGTGCAAAATCCATCAGAATATATGCTGAGCGGCAAACCAGTAGGTGCAAGCGGTTCGGTTGTAGTATGTTCTGTAGAAGGAACCCGGCCGATTTTGATAGAAATTCAGGCACTTGTGTGCAGAACAAATTTTGGAATACCAAGGCGCCAGACAACAGGAACAGATTTTAATCGAGTAAATCTTTTGATGGCAGTGCTTGAAAAGCGGTTAGGGCTGCAAATAGGGGATTGCGATGCTTATGTGAATATTGCAGGAGGCATGAAAATCAATGAGCCAGCGATAGATTTGGGACTTATCATGGCGATTGTATCAAGTTTTAAAAATCGTGCGATAGATGAGAAGATGTTGGTCTTTGGAGAGGTTGGACTTAGTGGTGAAGTGCGTGCTGTAGCAATGGCGCAGCAGCGTCTGCAGGAAGCAAAAAAACTAGGCTATGAAACAGTTGTTATGCCTAGAGTGAATATTGAAGGGATGGATAAAATAAATGATATCAAAGTTATTGGCGTGGGTGGTATCAGTGAAGCAATTGATTTAATTTAGCGGAGGAAAGAAAATATGAGTACAATAAAAGAACTGATGGCATTTTTAGATAACAGTTTGACAAGCTATCATGCAATCAATCAGATGCGGGAAGAATTTGCAGCAGAGGATTTTTTGCAGCTTAGCGAGAGCAGAATATGGGAGATTGAAACAGGGAAATCATACTTTGTTATCCGAAATGATTCCTCTATGATAGCGTTTCGCATTCCAGCATGTGACAAAAGCGAAATCAAAGGATTTCATATTTATGCGGCACATTCTGATTCACCAGCCTTCAAAATTAAGGAAAATCCGGAGATGAATCAAGCAGAAGTCTATGTGGGCATCAACACAGAAAAGTATGGCGGGATGATTTTGTCAACATGGATGGACAGACCGCTTACCATAGCAGGAAGAGTATGTGTGGAGAACAATGGAAAAATATGTTCTTATCTGGTAACGCTAAAAGATAATATTTGTATGATACCAAATCTTGCAATTCACATGAATCGAGATATGAATAATGGGGTGGCACTCAATCCGCAAAAAGATATGATACCTCTTTTGATGATGGAAGAAGAGGGTGAAGATTCCAAGACAATCAAAGCAATGCTTGCAGAGGAACTTAGCAGGCAAACAGGCGAGAAATATGATGCACAAGATATTCTTGCTGCTGATTTGTTTGTGGAGAACAGCGAGAAGGCAGTGCTTGCAGGTGCCAAAGAGGAATTTATTATGTCTGCCCGATATGATGATTTGGCATGTGTTTATGCAGGAATGAAAGCAATGATTGAAACAGAATCAGACGCGTATATCAATGTGCTTGCAGTATTTGACAATGAAGAAGTGGGGAGTTTGACAAGACAGGGGGCCGACTCGTCGTTTTTGAGGGATACGCTGGATAATATTGCAGATGGACTTGGTATTTCCAGTACTGTGCTAAGGACTTTGAAGGCAGAGAGCTTTCTAATCAGTGCAGATAATGCACATGCATGTCACCCCAATCAGAGCCAAAAGGCAGACCCTGTTAACAAGCCGTATCTTAATAAAGGAATTGTGCTCAAATATCATGGCAGCCAGAAATATGCCACAGATGCATATTCCGCAGCATATGTTAAAAATTTATGCAATAAAAATCATATTCCATTGCAGATTTATACAAACCGTTCTGATATTGCAGGAGGTTCTACCCTTGGAAATATTGCAATGGCACAGGTATCCATTGCTGCGGCAGATATTGGGCTGCCGCAGCTTGCTATGCATTCTGCCTATGAGACAGCAGGCAGGGAGGATATAGAATATCTGATTTCTTTTGCAAAAGCTTATTTTGCTTGAATACAAATATACAAACAAAAGTTTGTAAAATTGAAATTTTTACTATTGGGAGTCTTCTTTTAACAAGACGTCTGTGGTGGTTGAAACATTCCAGGTATTTAGCGTGTTTGTGCGGCGATCAAATTCCATATCACCTTTGTGAAATGCAGAGATATTCGTGATAAATCCAAGGCGATCGCGCACAACCGCAATATCAACAGTGCCTTCTGGTTGAGACTGATATCTCCCAAGCATTTTATCAGAATAAGTCCGGACAGGCTCACCGTTGTACAACAGACGGTTCTTTTCTTTTTCTTGTGCCAACCCCCATGAAGCATATTCTTCAAAAAGTGTTTCTTGGTCTAAATTTAGGATAATATCCAATGTAAAAGCACTTTTTTCAACGCGGAATTCGTTGGAGAGTGCATTTTTAATTTGTTTTTCCAAAATTTCAGGGTCATTTGTAGTATCTGCGCGCATTGCGTCAAAAATAATCGTTTCCGCTCTTTTTCCGGCATTTTTCCCCAATGCAATATCTCTTGTGAGGTTTGCTTTGACACCCCACCTACAGGAAGCGGACCCGCAAAAAGCAGTCAGATAGTTTTCAAAGGGTGCTTGTCCGGCTGTTGCAGATGCAATAGATCCGCTTAGTACAAGGCAGACAGACAATATCACCACCAAAAAAGAAGCCTTTTTGTACTGCAGGATATTTTGAATACGCTTTTCGACTTCCGTTTTTGAAAAAGCACTGTAGAGTAATGAAGAACGATTTTGGCTAATTGCCATAGTCAGAAGGCTCATGGCGTATTGTTTTTTTGCTTCTTCGTCGTGATAAAAGCGAAGGACAGCCTCATCACAGGCAGCTTCCAAATCTGCAGAAAGGCATTTTGCCATAATCCAGACCAAAGGGTTGAACCAGTTCAGACAAAGTGCAATCAGCATAACAAATTTGATGTAGTTGTCCTTGTGGCGAATATGCATCGTTTCATGACACAAAATATGCTGCAGTAGTTGTGTGTTATCAAAGCACATTCGTGTGGGAAGATAAATTTTGGGGTTCATAAGTCCGCATACAAGAGGAGAGGCAGTCTCATCATTGGTAAAGACTAGGATATGTCCCATTCCAAGTTCCCGAAGAAACGTGTTGATTGTCTCATTATTTTCCACAAAAAGAGCATTTCGAAGTCTTTTTTGGCAGCGGTATTTTTGGAGGAATAAAGCAGATGCAGTAATAAAAATACCAGCAATATAAATAAAAGGAAGCAGTGTATAAAGTAATCTGGAAGGACTGTATGAAACACCTATTTCTGAAATCGTTTCTACAGCGTTTGTGTCATAAGCCACTGCAATTTTTTCAGAATTTTTACCATATGAGGTTTCTACGACAAGATCAATAGGAGTATCTTCACTGATGGCATTTTTTTCTACATTTTGATCATATGAGGTGCCTACGACAAGATCAGCAGGAGTATCTTCACTGACAGCATTTAATTCTGCTTCCATCAGCGAGAATTGGGGAACAGCAAGAATTGGAATCTTTAAGCTCAGAGGACTACTCAGAGAAAATGGAATCAACAAACGAAGAAGTATCGCTCCCCAAAGTAATGGAAATACAAATTTGGGCAGCTTATTTCTGAATAAACTTCGAAAAATGAGAACTATGAAAATTAAAATGCTTCCATACAGCATCATCAAAATTAGAGGCATATTAAATCTTAAGTGTAGCATATCAAATATCTGTCCTTTCTTATTAATATATTAGATTGCAGAAAACTGATCGGTCATAAATGATTAGTGTGAGCGAATCATCTTGGCAATTCGTGCAGCCTCCTCCTCTGATATTCCCTGATTTTTGAGAAATGAGGAGAAAAAAAGTTCACTAGAACCACCATACATTTTATCAATCAGTTGCTCTGTCTCGCTCTGGGCTGCTTCGTCACGGCTTACAAGCGCTTTGCACAAAAATCCAGGTTCTTCCCGTTCCACAGCTCCTTTTTCAATACATTTTTTGATGACAGTATAGGTGGTATTTTTGTTCCAGCCAATACGTTTAGAAAGAATATCTACGATTTCGCGAGCAGATTTCTGTCCGTGTTCCCATAGAACTTCCATAACCTTTAGTTCAGAATCAAACAGTTTCATAAACAATAACTCCTTTCTAGACTATTGCAATAGTCTTATGTTAAAAATAGACTATCACAATAGTCTGATGCTGTCAATCATATTTTTAAAATTTTAGCAGCGCATGATTTTTCTAATGTTATTGACTCATAGAGAGGATATTGTTATAATATTAATAATAGTTCAAACTTGAAGGGAGTATTTATATGAGTGTATTTAATGATGACCGTACCACCTTAAAACAAACTGCCGCCGCGCTTGATTCAGATCTTTCAAGTTCAGGATTAGATGCTATTCTTCAAAAAGCTTTTGAAGCAGGATTGAATCTTGACGAAATCTTATATATTGTTTATTCATATACAGATCGAACTGTTAGAAGATATAGGACACAGGATCAGCTAAAAAGAGCGGCGAATAAGGATAGATAATGTATATCGCTCTGTGGTTGAGCCAATTCCGATAAAAATAATAATGCAAAAAAATAAAAAAATGCTTGCATTTTTATATCAGTGTATGTTATACTAAGCTTCGTCAGTGAGCTGGAGATACATAAACTGATTAAAGGGGCATAGTTCAGCGGTAGAACAGCGGTCTCCAAAACCGTCAACGCGAGTTCGATTCTTGCTGCCCCTGCTTTTTATAAAATAGATGCTTATAAACCTTGAAATGATTGGGTTGTAGGTATCTTTTTTTATGCAGACGCCTAGAATTTTGCACTTGCTGCAAAGTTTGTGGAATAACGTTGAGATTGAGGTGCATCAAGATATCGCGAAGCGATTATGCATGGCTTGATGCCTGCAACGGGAAGCCGAAGGCTGAACTGTTACCAATTAATACATATATTGATTGACACGATTTTGACTGGGGCGTATAATTATAGTATCAGTGTGATTGCGCCAAAAAGCATTTTGGCATGAATGTGGAGGATAAAATGGCAGGATTTGACAAGAATGAGCTGTGGGCAAAAGTATTATCTTTGTATGATGATGCGAAGGAGAACAATTATGTTACAAAGCTTGACGAAGAGCAGATAAAAGAGTTGAAGCAAATATACATCAATTTGTACATATCTATAGAAAATATAGGGCATTATGATGATGCAGCGATTATGAAAAAGATGATGACTGCCATTGCATCGATTTACAGGATTGACAAAGATGACAGAGGAAATTCAGGTGAACTTGTTCAACTCGTAAATACGGTGAAATATGACGGCAGAAATATGTATATTCAGTTTGCAAAAATATCACCGGTGAAAATGAGACGATTCCAACTTGGAAAAAGCAGGCAGCAGATAGCAGAGAGAATGGGGTATGGAGTGCCTGCTGTTCGCAATTGTGAAGCGTCTTTTTGTGATCTGACCAGACAGCCTGAAAATTTGATACGAAAGCTTGCAGGAGCATTAGAATGTGAACCAGAAGCGCTGATGCAGTAATGAACAGGTTTATGATACATGAAAGATGGAGGGATATGCCGAATGGGAAACTATGTTTTTTCGGAATTGGAAATTGATGCGATTGGAGAGATATCAAATATATGCCTTGGAAATTCAGCATCGACTCTCAGCAAGTTGGTACATCATCCGGTAGATGTTACCCCACCAAAAGTTGAGATTGTAGAAAAAAGCGAATATACAAAGAAGGTTTCATCCAAGAAAGTTTTTGTGAAGGTCAATTATATTGAAGGGGTCATAGGGTGCAGTATATTGATGCTCGAAGAACAGGATGCGAAAGCGATAGCCGACTTGATGATGGGCAGCGACGGCGCAGGCGATTTTGCCAAAATGGAATTGGGAGAGCTTCATATTAGTGCAGTGTCAGAAGCAATGAATCAGATGATGGGAGCGGCGGCAACCTCTATGAGTGTTATGTTGGCAAGAAAAACAGATATTTCGACTCCAGAGACAAAGTTCATGGAAGATGGGCAGTATCTGGCATATGAATTCCCCAATGACGACAAGTTTGTAAAAGTAGGATTTATGATGAAGATAGGTGATATTATCAACAGTCCTGTAGTACAGCTCTATCCGCACGATCTTGGAAAAGCAATCAGTGATTTATTCCTTATCAAAAAGGCTAAAGAGAGGGAACAACAAGCATAATAATGTGTACCGAAAAGAAAAAGAAACGGATTACCAGAAAAGAAATTAAGAAAATATATGAAATCTCTTACAGCTTTGTGAGAAAAATAAAATATGACCACGTGTCCTCATTTGCAGGGCACGCGGCTTTGTTTTTATTAATGTCACTTTTTCCCATGGCTATGTTTTGCATCTCTATTTTTAGCTATCTGCCCATAGATACAGGCCGGTTTTCTCAGTATTTGCTGGAAGTGATTCCAGAGGGACTCATGCCTTTGTTAAATCAAATCCTTGCGGAAGCGCGTGCAGAGAGTACGACAATTATGAAGTCGTTTACAATGATTACAATGCTCTTTTGTGCATCTAAGGGGGTTTACGCTGTTATTATTGGAATGAATGCAGTATATGGCATCAGAGAGACAAGAGGAACAGTGCTTTTATATGCACTTGCTATCAGCTATGTTGTATTTTTCTTTGCTGCAATTGGGCTTATGATGGTGTTAATCGTTCTTGGAAACAATATTTTTAATTGGATTCTTGAATTTGTGCCTGGGCTTGTGGTATTTCGAAATGCATTTCGATATGGGAAATATGCCTGTATGCTTGTATTTTTATTGGTGTTTTTTCTTTTGATTTATATGAATGTCCCCAACCGAAGGTCAAAAATCCGGTATGAATTTCCAGGAGCATTGTTCTCCACAATTGTCTGGTTAGTGTTTTCATGGGCATTTTCATATTATATCAGCAATTTTGCCCAATATTCTGTTACATATGGAAGCCTTGCAACCATTGTTATTTTTATTTTGTGGCTGTATGGTACAATGAATATTGTATTTGTGGGGGCTGAAATCAATGTAGTTCTTCGCAAATTTGCGGAATATGGCTACAATTTTAAAAGAGCATATGAATATTATAAGGATAAATATCACGGAGATTTATTGAGACAAAGTGGCATTTCGATAAGGCTAAAAGCAAAAAGAAGAATAGAAAAGAATCAATTGGATAACAAAAACCACTGTGAATAGCAGTGGTTTTTGCTTCATATTATTCTGTTATTCTGATAACATAGTCGGAAGAAATGTATGCTTCTGTTTCCTCATATTGAATTTTAGTCCAGCCATTGTCCTGGATTTCCAAAATTTTGAAGGTGGTTCCACCTTCGACGGTATCAAGAACCTTGGCATCTGCGGATGCTGCATTGCGGATATTTACCCTGGTAGAAGTTTTGCCTTGCATATCATCAGACGGTATGGTGCCATCGATAGCAGAATCTACCACATCAACTGGCGCAGAGGCGGTCTCAGACTGCAAATCTTCAGCAATACCAGACATTTCCGTAATGACAGCCGTTTCCGTTTGCGGTTCACTGACAATAACATAACGTGGTCTTGTTGCGATACAAAATATGAGAAAACAAATGGAGACCGACATTAGTGCTATGACAGATATAAGGATTGTATTGATGGTTGATTTCTTCACAGCTCACCTCCATGTATTTCTATTAGAAGAATCAAAAAGTTAGTGTCATGCATCAATTGTGAACCTTGGAAGCACAAAGCAATACTTTTGAAATCAGGCGCGCTTTATAGTATATACTAAATTGGTAAAATTGGCAAGAAATCATGTTTTTGAAAAAGAATTATAATAAATTATTAATAATATTGTAATAAAAATGTAATTGACATTATATAATGTTTGTGATATGATATTTTTCGGTGATAATATTAAGCTGTCTTGGCGCAGTCGGTAGCGCGTCGCCTTGGTAAGGCGGAGGTCGGGGGTTCAAGTCCCCTAGACAGCTCTAAAATACGATTCATAAGCATAATAAAAACTCCTGTTTGGCGGGAGTTTTTATTATGCTTTAGTTATATTTTATTGTGTATCAGAAACTGGCGTGTCTGCGGGCGGCGGCGTTTGTGGTGTCTGCGGGTTTTGTGCAGCGGCCCGTTGCTGTAGCTCAAGCATCTGTAGCTGAATAACTTCCTGAGCATTTGGAGCAGCGAAGAATGTGCTGTTATGGGGACACAACTGCGTGTTATCGGTAGTAGGATTTTCTGGTGTGCCTATCAGTGCAGAAGCGAGATTGCCGTCCTGAAGCCGGGCAGGGATTTGCTCTGCAACAGATGCCTGTTTAAATGGGCATTCTTCAGACGCGTTCAACCCTGTATACAAACAAATATTAGAATAGCAGTGAACATCACAGTATTCTGTAGGCACAGTTCCTTCCGCAAAATATTCTGACTTTACACTTCCATCACATACCCCTGCAATAGGAAGTCTTCCGGATTTGGAACAAACAGTAGCTGTAACAATGCCGCTTGCCATAGGGAAGGACTTGTATTCAAGGTTCTCATGAATTTTGGACATAACAGCCTTCCACATTGTTTTGGAAAGATTTTTTTCCGCAGAAGAAGTCATGCTGATATTATTATCATATCCAGTCCAAGTAGTAGCTGTATAATATGGAGTGAATCCTGAAAACCAAACATCTTTGTAATCCGAGGTAGTTCCTGTTTTTCCGGCAATTGCCATATTGCCGAAGTTAACAGAACCACCTGTACCAGAAGTAACAACATCAACCATTGCGTCTGTCAGCAACCATGCAGTCGACTGCTTGATTACTTGTGTGGATTCGGGTGCTGTATTGTCTATCAAAACATTTCCATCATGATCAATAATCTTTGTGTAAAGTTTGGGTTTGATATACGTTCCATTGTTTGCAATAGCAGCATATGCAGCGTTTAGCTCTAAATTGGTAACACCATCTGTAATTCCGCCAAGTGCAAGCGGCTGTCCGATGTCTGAGACAACGGTACCATCGTTTTCAACACGCTTATCAACCAATGTAGAGAAGCCAAAGTTTGTCAGATAGTCAAAGCCAAGCTGTGGCGAAATCTGGGTCAAAGTCTTTACAGCAAGAATGTTTGCGGACTGTACAATACCATATCTAAGGCTTAATAATCCTCTGTAGCCGGACCACCAGTTTTTAACAGGCCGTCCATTGGCGTAATTGTATGGGGCATCATTCTGTACATCGGCCAAAGAAAGCCCAGCGCTGTCAAGGGCAGGAGCATAGGTTGAAACGACTTTAAAAGTAGAGCCAGGTTGTCTTGTTGTGTTGGATGCTCTGTTTAGAGTACGGCTTGCTTCCTTTACACCGCGGCCGCCTACCATGGCAACAATATATCCTGTAGACTGATCTTCTACTGTAAGAGATACTTGTGGCTGAGGGGTTAGGGTAATGCGTTCGCCATCAACCTTGTCTCCTTCTGACATGACATCATGCTTGTATTGTTCGATTGCCGCGTATGCGTCATCCTTTGATGGATAAATCAGATTAAAGGATGGGTTTTGCTGTTTGTAGTAGGCTTTGTACATCTCGGTACTATGATTTTCTTTTTCTCCGTTCGCTTTTTCAATGGTTAGAACATAGTTTAAGTACCATTTTACATTTTCCGGATAATTTTCTTCATTATTATATATTTCGTCACAAATAGCCTGAATGTCTGGGTCCTGAGTTGTGTAAATGCTTAATCCGCCGCTGTAAAGAAGTCTGTAAGCCTGTGTTTCATTGAAGCCCTTTATTTCCTGTAAGTCTCTTAACACCTCTTCGGTCACTGCATCTTCGAAATATGTATAGACCGAATTCAATACAGATTCCTCATTTACTTCTGTAATCCTGTTGTAAACATCATCAGCTAATGCTTCGTCATACTCTGCCTGGGTGATATATCCCTGGTTAAACATTTTTTTGAGTACTTCATTGCGCCTTTTAACGTTTTCTTCTGGATGAGAGATTGGGTTGTATTTTGAGGGGCTTTGTGTAATGGCAGCAATAACGGCACACTCGGACAAGGTAAGCTGATAGGTTGGCTTATTAAAGTAACGAGATGAGGCAGCTTTTACGCCAAGGGTGTTTTGACCTAGGTTGATAGTGTTCATATAAGCTTCTAGGATTTCTTCCTTGGACATTTTCTTTTCAAGTTCGATTGCCAGGTACTGCTCTTGTACTTTTCGCTTGATTTTTTGGATCGTATCTTCATTTACCCAATCATCAAAAACATTGTTTTTGATGAGCTGCTGCGTAATCGTTGAAGCACCCTGCGATAAGGAATGTGTTTGAATGGTGTGCATACCAGCTCGAAGAATTCCTTTGATATCAATGCCATTGTGAGAATAAAAACGTTCATCCTCAATTGCAACAAATGCATCTGCAAGATTTTCAGGAATATTGCTCATTTTCTCATAGCTTCGGTTGGAATTTGCAGAGACTAACTTTGCTGTCTGGTTGCCTTTCGAGTCATAAATAATCGTGGCATAGCCTTTTGGAATTACTTCTACTGGGTCGATATCCGGCGTAGAGTGAAGAATCCCTTTAAACATTCCGATTGCAAGGCAGGAGCCAATGACTACGACTGCTAATCCAGCAACAAGAGTGAGCTTGAGCACAGAAACAAAAAACATTTTTTTCAGTTTTGTCGTTTTTGAAGTAAGGGATTTTTGGATTTTGAAAATTCCTTTTTTCCCATAATTCATAGAGTCACCTCCATAGTAAATTTTCATCATGTGGTCTGGTTTGATTGCTTCACAAAACTTCTGTTTATTACCCGAACTTTACAAAAGGAGAAGTTCCATGAAGATTATTCTATTCATTATACCAAATTGTTTTGTTGAAATAAAGAATTTTTTTGCAGTTCCAAGGAGTTTGAGCTTTGTAATGTACTATTATTTACAGCCAGGAGCCGCTTATAGCAATGATTTGGGTTGATATTTAAAGCGTTGTCGTAACAGTTCAGCCATACCCATTCATAAGTTGTCGGGTTGTACATTCTGACAGTTAATTTTGGCTATTTCCGACAACTTATTTCATGTTGGGTCCTACCCTATAAAATTGAATATACAAAATGCCTTATGTGAGCAAGCTCCCGGCAACATTTTGTATATTTAATTTTGCATGGCTGAACTGTTACGCTTTGTCTCCAAAGACTGCCCTGTATGTCTAAATCTTTTTCTCAAATTGTAAATAGGTTAAAGGTTACAATTCACACTTACGCCAGATTTCACATATACTTACAACGATTTCGGTGTGAATTGCAACAATTGATGCACACAAAATGCTAAAAAGCACGCATTTTGGCGCTTGCTCCGACGCCATGCAGCAAGTGCATGGCGCGGGTGTGAAAAGTAACGGTTAAAGTTACTGTTACGTTCATTTTGGACAGATATTTTACATTTTATACAAGTATGTGATATGATATACAAAGAGAATGGAACTTGTATGATATATAGGATTTTTTATGGTGCTGTTTGAGAAAAGAGGAACAGATGGGGTGAATTATGGGGAAAAATAATCAGGAATATGAAGATTTTTTGTTGTTAACAAAGGGAGCAGAGGCTGAACTTGTAGAGAAGAAGTCAAGATTTATAGCCACGGTGCGTCCTGTTTCGAGCGAGGAAGAGGCGATAGCTTTTATTGATGAAATGAAAAAAAAGTATTATGATGCCAGGCATAATTGTTCGGCATTTATAATAGGAAGCAACGCGCAAATGACAAGAAGCAGCGATGATGGGGAACCTAGCGGTACTGCAGGGAAACCAATGCTGGAAGTGCTGCTTGGCAGTGGAATCAGAAATATTGCAGCAGTTGTAACCAGATATTTTGGCGGCACACTTTTAGGGACAGGAGGACTTGTGCGGGCGTATTCCGGAGTATTGAAGGAAGCACTTGAAAGCTGCGAAACAGCCCGCCAGCATTTTGGGGTCAAATGCAAACTAAAAACAGATTACAATGCAGTAGGAAAAATTCAATATTTGATTGCAGGCAAAGAAATTCAGACGGAAGATACTGTGTATGCGGAAAACGTAGAAATGACGGTCATAGCACCGATTGAGGAGTATGACCGTTTGTGTAAAGAGATTGTGGAGGCAACAAGTGCCCGCGCAGAGATAGAGGAGATAGAACGGCTGTATTACGTGCAGCCAATAGAATAACAAATGTTATCCTGGCTCGGAGATCCGAGATACGCCAACAAAAATTTCGGATATCTTATACCAAGTAGGGTAGTCTACAATTCCTGTTGGCGAAAGATCAAATATACGCTGGAATGTCCGAACAGCATTGGCAGTACTGTTTCCATAGATACCATCTTCTGTAATCCGCGGTATTGCAGGAAAGTTTTGGGCGATACGGTTGAGCTGTTGCTGCATTTGAAGAACCTTTTGCCCAGAAGAGCCAATTGTTAGGTCATAGCCTGGCCATGAGGAAGGAACTCCAGATATATAGGTGGTGGAGTTGATGTACATGTCATTTCCATAGTAATAACGGATGATTTCTATAGGGGTGTACCCTTGATCACCTAAATATTTGCTGCCCCATTGGGAGAGTCCGTTGCAAGTAACCCGATTGCCGTCACAGTATGAAGTAAAAATCGGCTGGCGTACACCAGGACGGGATAAATAATTGGAAAAGATACTGTCCACAATACGGCTGATATTTTCATAGATATTTCTGCCATGAATCCATTTCTGGTCATAGGCGGTGGAGGAAGTGATGGTGAAGTTGTAGCCTTGATTCCGGTACCAAGGAATCACCACTGATTGAGGGTAGCAGACAGCTTGCACTGGACAAGCTTGTGGTCAAAGTTGACAAGCAGTGAGGCAGTAACAGTTCAGCCTTCTGCAATCTGTTGACGAGTGTGAGAAATTCTTTGAAGAATACTATTACAAGGGATAAGTATAATGGGGATTCAGAGTACAGGCTGATCCCCATTATTCCCCAAGATACGCTTGAAACCATGATGATTTGATAGTATACTAAAACCAAACATCATTTCAGCAAAAAGGAGATGATTTTATGAGATTAACTCGTGAAGAAATGGCTATAAAATATCCTAATCAATGGCTTGGATTAAAAAATCCTATTTATATGAATAACGATGGGGTAACGCTGTTGTCCGCAGAAATTGTATATACTGATAAAACCTGTGATGAATTGCTTGAAATGCAGATTGATGGCAAAGATGGCATAACAGGCTGGTATACGACTGATAGCAGTCTGCAATTAGGAATGGCAGGTGTTGTTTAATGCAGCTAGTGTAGTGTACCAATGATATTTAGCGAATTATTAGCACATGTGATGTAGGTAAAATAAAGTTATATTCACTTTGATATAATGCCAAATATGAACGGTACGGAACACTAGACATATCTTTAGATAAATCAGCCAGAAGACCTATCGCCAGATTGGAATGGTTTTCTGGCTGCCGCGCCTTAATTGATAAATAAGTATAGATACAAAAGACAATCAGATTGTACGAATATTAAAAGTATCTGATGAATATGGCAAACTTTCTGTTTATCTGGCGGGAACATATGAAACAGAAATTGACTATCAGAAATGCAGATGATTTGTGATATCGCAATTCAGAACGTTGCACTGGTCAACAAAAATTTAATTTTATTTTTACAGTTTTTTATCCGTTGTTTATTTCTCCGAGCACAAGTTGCCTTAGCCTGTCTTGACGCTTTTTGGTATCGCCCATATTTTCATGTCTCTTTTTTCCTGTCCGAAAGTTTACGGTATTAACTGCAAAATGCGCATGGAAATGTTTTTCATTATCATCTTTTTTGCGGACGCCGTAATATACCTGAAATCCGTCATTGTAAAAATCCTGAGCCATTTTACGCGCGATTTCTTCAAAAGGAATGTCATTTTGTAAAATCATATTTTCTTCTTCCTCGGAAAAAGAGTATACTTCATGGTCAATATAACGTCCAAAATTACCTTTACGCTTATGCAGCAATTGTACACATTCAAACTGCCGGATTGTTATGTCAGTATTCGTAAAATCGGTTGCAGCTATTGCACCGCAGCAGATTAAATCATCCTTCGGCTTTCCGTTTTCGCGGGCAATATATTTGATTACGTTATTTATAGAGTTTGGGTTAATGTAGTTGCCTTCTCCGGATTTATTAATCAGTATGCCGCCTTCCGGCGGTGTTTTAGTTAATTCTTTCATCATAAAAATCTCCTTTAAAATGTTGGTTATTTTTTTGTAAATGCATTCTTAAAATGTTATTTATTTTTTGGATAATTTGTGTATCAGGTGTTGATTCCAGTGTACGGAAAAGTTCATTTAGCATATTCCAAGTGTCAACGGCATCAGGTATTAGAGGGAGAAGTTCATTAGCGTCTTGGGTGTGAGGTGTTAGTAGATATTTGGAGAGACTCATATTAGACCTCTTCGCTTTATTTTGCAGTGTTTTCTTCTGTTCTTTATTAACTCTTATTTTAATTTCCGAATCTTTAATCCTATCATTGGAAATAGGATTCTTTTTATTATTCTTACTATTTTTCTTAGGACTATTATTAGATCTTATACTATTCATATTTTTATAACAGGTACGCAGATTTTTTTGTTTTTTGTAATCAAAACGGTTTCCATATTTGGCGTGCCTGTTTTCCTCCTTTATTTTTTTGTGGGAACAATGCTTCATTCCGATTATCAATATGTAAGTTTAGAAATAAAAAATAATTTTTTGAAAATACATTAACAAAATGATAATAACAAGCTATGAGTAGTATTGAATTGTTATGAGTAAAAAAATGTATAAGGACAGTTTTTGTCTGGAAAGGGGAAAAATGGATAAATCATATATGACAGTAAAAGAATTTTGTGAGAGATTACAGGTCAGTACATCAACCGTTTATAGAATGATAAAAACATAACAGATTCCAGCCGTAAAATTTGGGAGGCATTGGAAAATACCGAAAAGTGTCTTTGACACCATAAGATAGTCTTTGAACAATGGTGCAAAAAGGGACGGTGATAAATCAGCAGATAGACAGTTGTTGTCCAGCTTGACTTCTATAATGCCTTTATTCATCAAAAGCAAGAAATTTATGAGGGGCAACATTGAGGACAGTGGCAATATCGAAAAGAGAATCCAAAGAAAGCGCTTTTTGAATATTGGGCGCTTCCAAATGTCCGATAAATGCTGGCGTTAATCCGGTCTGCTCTGCAAGCTCTTCCTGCGTGAGTCCGCGCAGCTTGCGGTAATAGGCAATTTTTAATCCTATTTGGCGATAATTATCAGCATAAATCTGTTTCATGGGTAATTCCTCCTTCTTTTTATGGTATCGAATTACTACAATAATTGACATGGACTTAAAAATATATTATTATATCTACTAAATATAAATTTGTATTATCAGTACATATTTTGTATTAAGTGGGTTCTCCGATAAGGAGTGAGCATTCATAACAATAGTAAAAATGTTTTTTTGTAGCACGAGGAAGGAGTAGTTATATGCAGACATGAGAAAGATATGAAATGTTAGGAAGGAGCAAAGAACTATTATTTATAACTATCTCAAAAAATTATAATGAAATACAAGATTTAGAACGAATTATAAAAATATTATTAGGAGGAGATTTTTATGGCTAAGAAAAAATGCGATATATGTGGAGCAGAAGTTGGGCGTTTATCACAGCGTACATTAAGGGATGGATTGGTATGTTCTGACTGCATGGGGAAATTGGGTGAAAAATTTGCGAATCCTTGGACAGATTCTTTTTCAGTTGAGCAGATATCAAAAGCCATTGCAGGGGAAATTGAATTGATTCCGCCACAGGTGTTCCAATGTTCAAATGGAGTTTTGATAATTGATTCATCAAATCGTGTTATGTATATGAGTATGTTATTGGGGATCAAAACAGACGAAATTTCTATGGATTCTGTTGTGGGATATACTTATGTAGAAGATGATAAAAAATATGGCGTAGGGCATATTGTCGGAACGGCTGCTGTAGGAGGAGTTCTTTTTGGAGGAGTTGGCGCAATTATTGGTTCTGTGATTGGTCTTAATCCAAAACGTAAGATAACGCATATAGATGTGGAAATTACTTATGAAACGGGCGGTATATGTGAATTGTTTCATGCAAAAATTTACAAAGGAAAGCCTATTAAAGCAGGCGGATATGATTATAATAGTTATTTGGATATGGCAAAGTCTCTGATGGGGCAGCTCGATTTGCTAATAAAGAAGACCTCTTTATCAACAGACGAGCAGGAGAATGTGCCTGTTCAGATGGTGTCAAATGCAGATGAAATAAGGAAATATAAAGAATTGCTTGATGAGGGTATTATAACGCAAGATGAGTTTATGATAAAAAAGAAAGAATTATTGGGAGTATCAGAACCCATTGTTCATGAAAAGAAATCTGAGGATAAACAAGCGGAATGAGGGGGAGAGAAAAATTGAAGTATTATTCTAAAAAACGGAAAATAGAGTTATGGAGATTAAGGCTTATTGCGAACTCAAAACGGAAAGACATTGTGATGGATATAAGTCGAAAATAGGGTAATATGGAAAAATGTAATACAGGAATTGTTTAGGAAGGGGCACAATGTATATGGATATTAAAAAAAAGAAGCTAGGAAGATTGCAGAAGTTATTGATTGTAGCCGTTCTTATATTGATTATTCTTTTTATTATAGGAATGTTTAGTGAAAGTGATGATGAGAATGTTTCATCCGATATGGAAAAAACGACAATAACCAGTGAAAAAAATGATGTATTGTCGGAACCGAGAGATGTAGAAGGAGTGCAGGGCAATGAAAAAGAATTGATGTCAGAATCGGAAACACAAGTCGGGAAGACTATGGATGAAAGGTATCGTATTGGAGATAGTGTCAAATTTACAAAAAATGATGGTTCGGGTGAAATAACAGTTACGATAGAAGACTGGGGATATAAATATGATAGTGGGATATATATTACATATGAGATTGAAAATACTGGAAATACAGAGATGGAAGTTGATGAATCTATATTTGATGTATATGCTGATGATTATGGGTTATCCTTACTGGACGGTGAAAATTCGCTTTATTATAAGAATTTGGCACCCGGAAGAAAGGCAAGAGGAACATTATATGTTGAGTCCGAGCATTATCAACAATATAAAACGATTGAAGTGGATTGTAGTGGTTATGTGTATTTAATATGGGATGGAAGATTTATAGATGATTTTATTGGAACGTATACATGGCAAGAGGGGGATAGTGGGGCCAATATCATAATTAAACAGATGTATGCGGAATATACTCGTCAGCGCTATTTGGTAATCAGTGGAGAGTGTTGGTGTGGAAATGAGAGGGGAATATTTGAATCTAAAATGAGTGTCTTAGGTTATGAGCCTTATTATGATTCTGTTACAGGTTTTGGGTATTTAGAATTTGTAGATGATAGAAATCAGTCTCTTGAAGCATATAAAACAGATGATGATGGAATATTGATTAGACAGATCGGAACAATCGAAGATGGTAATTATAATAAAGTAGCGAAGGCTTCGTTTAATGGAACATATTACGCAGGTTTGACTGACAGAGCGCAAACAGTCATAGATGAAATGCCAGTGTCGGGCGATGATTATAGATATAAGCTTGTCGCACAATATGGAAACTTTACAATGTCAGATTTGGGTTTCAATGATAATGATTTGAATTTTTATTGGGAAGAAGGAAATAATGAAGACGCGACAGGAGCAGATATTTTTATATACTATGACGAAAACTGGGAAACAGTACGAATGACGGGCATATGGTGGAGCAGTGTGGACGAAAGAGATTTTGATTGTGTAGTTAAGGAAGTTTCTGATGAAAATACGTTTACTGTCACAGACGGTGTTGGGACTACTATGTTCATACAGGTACTTGATGAAGGAATACATGTCGAACAGATTGAAGGAAGCGAGGATATTGGCGAAATATTTGAAGGTACTTATCAACGAAGATAAAATCTATCAATATTTAGGAGTAAGAGAACTAAAATTGTTATTATATTATTTGGTAATAAAAATCTTCAAAAGTTACTATAAGAGTGGTATAATCATCTTGGGGCTTCAACATAATGTGTCTCCTTTCATATGAATGAGTTTTAATAGGAACACTGTAATATCAAGGCTTTTCGGAGCCTACACCCACAAAAAAATATTATTTGAGCTATCACATTACGCAGAAAGCCGTCCGGCAAGAAAAAGGTTCTTTCTGATATTTGGGTAACTCCGCTATTTTCGTTTTGCTTTACTAAGCCAATTTAGTGGCTTATAGCAAATCCAGAAAATGCGCGAATACCCAAAGTACAGAAAGAACCAAGAAAAAACGGGCGGCTTTTTTGCGTGGATAGCCGGGAGGGAGGCGAAAAAAATAGTAACAAAGTTTTAGCGCAATATTTGTGCAACATTCACGAAATTAAAAAGTAGGTAACGAATGGCAGACGAAAAATTAAACATGAGCCCGGAGGAAAATCCCCAGCCCAGCTTGTTCGATGCCGGCCCGGAGGGTGCTCCTGCCCAGGACGCTCCCGCCCTGGAGCCGCCGCCCCAGCCCCGTGACGCGACCCGCGCTGAAAAGGAAGAGATTGTCTATCTCAAACTTTCGGAGCTGTTCCCGTTCAAAGACCATCCTTTCGGTGTGCGGGACGATGCGGAAATGAAAGGGCTTGTGGAGTCGGTCAAAAATCGTGAAAAACAATGTAAAGGAACGGCTTGGCAACGGTTATCATGTTACAGTCTGCGAAAAAGATAAAAATAATGGTGTGGTATATACTGGGGTAAAAGTGGAAAAAGGGGATTCAGATATATCATCGATAATTTATCTAAATGATTAGTTTAAAATGCATGAAAATGGAAACATCACACTTTCAGATGTTACGGATTATATAATCAATGTCAGTAAAGGGAAGAACCCGATTGCTGACAAGAAGCAGCTCCTGAATTATGACAGCGTTTCAAAAATATTGTATTTAAACTAATCAATACGAAATGGAACAGTGAACTGCTCAAAGATGTTCCCCATGTAGAATTTCTTGACTTGCCTGTTGTGTTTCAATGTATGCTGGCAGGTGAATTCAAAGGTATTGCTGCCATGCTGGTACATAATGCTCATATGAAACTGTGGGATGTAACAGTGGATGAACTGCTCGAAGCAGCGAAGAAGAATACGTTACAGTTGATGGGGTGCGATTTTAAAAGTATAAAGGAAGTAATCTGTGAAATCATGAAAGAAGAAGTGCAAGGAGATTTTGATTATGATATGTGTATGGCAGGACTTGAAGATAGTGTTCCGATGTATGTTCTTAGTAACAGATACAGGGTGGAAGGGGCAGCATGTATGTTATACCCGAAGATTCTTTTAGATATCTGTGAAATATTAAAAAACAGTTTCTATATTATTCCTTCATCAATACACGAAGTATTAATCTTGCCGTCAGATAATACCAGTGAGAGCAGGGAAATTCTAGCCATGATAAAGGAGATCAACGATACACAGGTGTCCGCGGAGGAGATTTTATCTTATTCTTTGTATTATTATGATGGAAGTATTATAGACTGCTGCAAAATTTTTATGAGTATAAATATTTTGAGGATTATAAATTAGATCAGGACTACGATTATTTGGATATTCAGATTATGAACAATACTCATGGTCTACATAATAAAATTGAAAACATATTAGAGTCTACGGAGCATACAGAGACAGCAAAATCTACAAGTACACCAATAAATGCTTCTGAGGGGATAGATAGAGACAAATGGCTGCTGTTTGTTGATGATAAAAACCTTGGCAAAGAATTAGCAAAACAGTTAGGGAAGGAAAAGGTTGTTTTTATTTCGGCTGAAAATAAAAGAGACAGAGATCAATCAGATACAGTAAGCGAAATTGTAGTAAATGAAAAAAGCAATAAACAGTATCTTATTGCAACTTCTGTCTTGGATAACGGAATAAATCTAAAGGATTGTCAGTTAAGAAATATTATTTTGATGGCAGATACAGAAATGGAGTTTATTCAAATGCTGGGAAGGAAACGAAAGGATGGGGAAAAGGTAAATCTATATATCTATCAACACAATAAAAAACATTTTCAGGAAAGACTGCGTTCTGCTGAAAAAAGACTTAATATTGCAAGTAAATATGTGATTTATATGAAGAATTGTAAAGAAAAGTATTATCAAAATTTTGAAGAGGATAGGGCTATTAAACATTTACAGATATATTTTATGCGTCAAATAGCTGATGAAAAGATTGCGGTTGAAGATGTGAGAAGTCTTTTTAATGTTTATGGAGGAGTTTTTTATCTTAATCTACTGGCAGTTCACAATCTTAAAAATCTTAAAAAATTTTACAATATGGTTATTGACGAATTTGACAAAATCGGAGAAGATGCATTTGTTAAAATACAGCTAGGATGGCTTGGCATTGATGAAGAAATTATTAAAGAATCCAAATTGACCCAAGAAGAGAGGTGTTGTAAACAAGTTAATGATTGGATGGAAGAAATAAGTAATGATGAAATGAGTAGAGATGAGTTTATCCAAAAACTGAAAAGCATAAATAAGCAAATTAGTTTTCTTGCAAAAGCAACAAAAGCTAAAGAAGGATTCGACGAGAAAACTGTTAATAATATTACGAAAAGCGATCGTCCTCTCACCGATGAACATATAGAATATTTAAATAAATTTTATGAGATACCATATATAATAAACAAAAAAATAGTGCATATACAATTATCAAAAAGTAGAAAATTAGAGATAGTGGGATTGCTGCATGATTGAGTGGATTATTAAAAAACATAAAACGACATTGATCGAGAAAAAGATATGGAGTGGTTTTAATGACAGGTAATTTAAGAGATTACTTTTGTACATCGACAGATATTGCGAAAGCATGGGGAGTTGAGGAAAGGGAAATAAAAAATCAGGCAAATCGTATTTCAAGAAAATTTAAGGATATTTTAGAGTAAATGGATTTTAGTGAAGAAGATATTAGCTTTTATAAAAATAAGCATATTACATATGGTAACTCAAACTCGGCTATGAAACCTGATTCTAAAATACCTGAGGGCCGAAGTTATATATTTAGGGATTTCTATAATGCGCCAGATCAATTAAAGAGGTTATTTCAGATCTTTAAAAAAACGAAAACAATTATGACAGAAAAAGACAGGGATGAAGTAAAGGAAATTCTTGTTAACATTTTACCTGTATATTGCGGTGTTGAAGATATGGAATTAAGTAATGAACAGGATTCACTGTTTCAACCTCATGAACTCAACAGGCTGCTCAGAGAAATCAATATACCGGAACTAATTGAGTATTTTCAAAAAAATAAACAGATTGTAAAAATATGCAATAAAATTCAAGGTATAACTGAGGAACTGAATACAATATTAACGAATGATTTAGATGCAGCTGCATGGCTGGACAGAGGAAGGGATTATTATCGACGAAAATATGAAGTGGAGAGAAAGGTAGATGCCTATTATATAAATAATTTACAAAAAGGGTATTTTGAGGATAACATCTTTGTTCACGCTAAACAATGTGGCGATTCATGGAAGGATATTTATAAAGTTCAGTATCATCTGATAAAAAAGTGGAGTGATAAATGGGTATCTATCATTGATAAAGTAAAAGAGTTGAAAAGGACTGAAAATTTTGGCATCAAAGTTAAGCTGCAGGAATATATCAATCGTTTGGAGGGGGAAGAAGAACATCTTATTGAAGGCAGTAAAGTAAGACTAACAAATGAACAGACTGCGCTTGAACAGTGCGGAGATTTGGTTGCTTATATTTGTGCAAAATGTGAATCAGAGTTGAAACAACATTGTCGTGAAGAATATGACTATATAAAAGTGAAAGCTTTTAAAGAATTAACGAGTATTGGAAGAAGGGTGGAAGAAGAACAGGATGCTCACAGCTCATCTATAAATGTCAAGTAAATATTCTGTCGTTAAAATTTTAAATTCGTTTCAATTTGGCAATTTCATAAATTTTAGCAACATTGATAGGATTTGAAAATGTATATCAGATCATTTAGAATTAAGAAGTGATTAAAAGGTACATAACCAGAGACAAGAAATACTACAGTACGATTGGAAAGAGAGGATAAAAGAATATGACGAAGAAAATATTGGAGGCTTTAGCAAATGAAAATCTTCAATTAGTGAAACAGTGTATAGACCATAATTCAGAAACGTCACAGGAAATGATAAAGCTTGGAAAACTTAGGACTGCATTTGAGGAGGCTTTAAGCGATGGGGAAAAAGAGGCATTTCAGAATCTGAAAGATACATGTGACGGCGTAAGTCTGAATTATGCAACAGAGCGGTTTATTACTGGTTTTCGGCTGGGAGTGCTGATGATGACGGAAGTATTTGCGGGAAGTGATGACCTTATCGTTCATTAGCATGCCAAATAACAGATGGCTGTTATCGGAACTTTAATTAGGCTTTTGGGAATAACCCCAAAAGCCTGCTATACTTTAGCCAG
>CAJUKA010000029.1:9325-45900 GCA_910586585.1 uncultured Lachnospiraceae bacterium | reverse complement strand
TCAACAAGAAGAAGTTCATTCAAATTTATCTTTATGCGAATCCCAGCAGTATCATTACAGGAAATAATCCGATCCTGAATCTTTGTTTTCAGGAAGGAATCAAGTGCTTCACCAATTTCATCCAAATGCTTTTTATCTATATACCTGAAGGCATTCACTTTATATCCTAATCTTGCCTGCTCCGTATGAGAAGTCAGAAAACAAATTTTACTTTTATTCCCACAATGCATCAATTGTTCCGCTATTTGAAAACCATCTTCGCCCTCTGCAAGTTCAATATCCAAAAATAACAGGTCAATATCGGGATTTTTCATAAATTCTTTTCCACTACTATAGGAATTGATTTGAAATGAAATATTTTTATCACTGCAATATTTTTCGATAATCGTCTGTACCTTATCTCTCCATACTGCTTCATCTTCTACAATAGCTATTTTCATTCCTCTTTCTCCTCTGCTTTGGCAGTTGGTATAGCAATGCTGATTTTAAACAACGTTTCTCTATTTTCCACTATTGATTCCATATAACATTCGCCATGATACTTTTCAACAGTTGCAGCGATATTTTTCAGACCAAAACCATGATTTTCCTTATCTTTTTTTGATGTCATAAAAAAGTCCGTTTTGGTATTAAATTTTTTGGCTACACTGTTACTGACAACAATAAAAATTTCTTTCTTATGTTCTATTAGTTCAACACGTATTTTGGGAACATCTGCTTTTACCGCCGCTTCGACAGCATTTTGCAGTATATTTCCCATCAGTGTTGTAATATCAAACATCTCAAGAGGCATTTTTTGGGTCAGTTTTCCCAAAACAACAAACTCTATATTTTCCTTTAGTGCCAAATACAAATAATAATTAACAATAACATCAAGAAAACTATCTCCTGTATGAATCTTTAAATCAAACGCATCCTGAATATTCCAGATCGTATCTATGTATTCTTTGGCTTCTTCTGTCTTTTTCACGTTCATTAACTCTCTAAGAACGCCAATATGATTTACCAGATCGTGTTTAAAACGCCGTACGGCTACCGACTGTTGTAACTGATAATCATATTGCTGTTTTTGCATATACATAAAAGACTGCAGTTCCCTGTTCTGCCTGTTTGACAGTATATTTTTAACAGCAAGACTAAGCGTAAGAAAAACCGAATAGATTACCCCCACGATACTGATAAAAAATACTGCATAGGCATCCCAGCCATACATTGTATGATTCTCATTAAAAAAAGCAAAAACAAAGTTGTAAAATATTTGAAAAATACTGCCCTGCACGAAAAGCGCAAACTTGTATTTGAACTCTATGTCGCACATATAAACTTCATATTTTTTCAGAATCCGCAGGTATGCCAAAAGATATATTACAAACGAAAGCAAATAAGCAGGTTCCATCCACCAGGCGAGATCTGTACTGCTGATTCCCCCACCTATCAATATGACCTGTATCAGCATGACACTAAATGTATCAACAATTCCGGTAAAATACATGAGGGCGATGCTTAATACAATCAAATGCCCTAAACGCTCCTCGAAAAACAAACAGATGGAAAGCACGCTCCAAACGATATAAACAATCGGAGAATTGACATCATAATATGCATTAAAAATTCCTGCAAACAGCACAATCAATGCAGATAAGCCAATAAAAAATCTGTTTCTTCTTGGGCTGATCCTAAATCCACAATAGATTATAAACAGATATATGAAATAATTTGATATGTTGTCTACAATATAAATCATAATTACTACTCTTTCTCCTATTATCAGAGCTTATTAAACTCTATCATATCCATTATGACACATTCGGACATTTCACAGACATGGATTAACACGTCCTTTAGTTTTTTGATGGGCTATCCGGTCAACAAACCGAAATTTTGTTGCGCATTTATCAGTCCCACACAATGGCAAAACAATGAAAACCATCAGGGACAGGCGGTCTGCAGGAAAACAGGGAATCCATCGCAGATTCTTCCCATTCCTCTGCCCCTCCCGAACACAACCATTCACATCTTGCAACAATTTCCAACTCTGGTGCTGAAAGAGAGGTACATACTATGAGTGATTCTCCCGCAAGAACCAATACCTCCTCCCCCTCATGCTCCGCAATTTCCGTGTCATTATGCAGTTCAATACGAATCCATGCGACATCTGGTCTTTTCTCAAGTCCCCGCATCAGTTCCCATATTTCCGCAATGGAAGGGCGTCCACAGTCACAGTCATTTGGCGCAATGGAATCTTCCTGCGTATTTCCTTCAAAAAATTCATCAAGCGTCAAAAGAGGCAGGCGGTCATCATTTTCCTCCATCAGCTTTTTAAACGCATTGCACTTTATCATGGTCTTTTCCTCCTTAACTTTCAATATAACTTCCTATTCGGTTTTTGGTCCGAAACCCCGGCTCCCTTCCTGCATGTGACAATGAGGAAATCCCCACGCCATATATCAGATACAGCGCAGCAGCCTCAATATTGTTGCCCCTCTGAATTGCCATGTGATATGTCACATTGACTTTCTGCGTCTGTTTTATATCGTCTGACACCTTGCCAACTCGATTTCTAAAAATCTATGGCAATAGATATAATATAGCTTACTCCTTCCACATTTCAATTATACAAATAAGGCACTTGCCTATACAATAAAATTCACATTAAATTTCTTCCTCCCTCCGTTTACTACTGCTCTATTGTCTGTTAGTTATCCCTTGGATAGCTTAATGTCGGCTTTCGTTCTGAAGTTCTCTCGTAAGGTTCTTTTTATTGTTTTTGACTCTGTGCTTTCCATACTACCTGCACATTCTCCTGTTTCCCGTGCTACAGTAGTTTCACATGGCTAATTAGAGGCAATCAAAAGAGAAAAGGAAAAGGAAAAGCACAATCCAGACGGAACCAGCGATATCGTCAAAAAATATGTGTGAGTTAGCAAGAATCCTGATATATTGGATTTAAACGCTCATCCGGAACAGAAAGGTAGGGAGAAACATGCACATCAGCTACAAACCGCTCTGGCACGAATCTGCGAAAATGAATTTTATATAAAGTCTATTCCATCAGGAAAGTTATTGTGGTATAATGGGAGCCAGTGACAAATCAAGGTTTTTCCAAAGGAGGAAATTACATATGTCAGGACTGCGCTTTGAGGACATTTTAATAAATGCTGGGATAGATGAGTTTGATAGGGTAACAGGCTATGTAGAATTCCCTTACTTTCACAAACAGATTGAGGTGATTTGTGATGAAGGTGTTACAGCGGAGTACGCCGCCCAGTCCATTCGCTGGTTGGCGGAGGTAGATGAAGCTCTGGTAAGGGAAATCTGCCAATACGCTTTGTATTACCTTCAGGATGAGTTGGAATCCACAAGCATAGGAGAGCTATTGCCCGAAGATATACAACACATACAAGAACCATTAGAGGTTCTCCGCTATATGGAGTTTGGCAGCTTGGACATCAAAATTCCCAAGGATTCGGAAATCCCTGTACTGAATCTGAGCGGCGGCTGCGACTGGCAGGAGGATGAGGGATTGCACTGCCTGATAAAAAATGGCCATGTGGTCTACATGGGTTCTTGGAACGATGAGGATGTGTGGGATGAGCGCTTGCTAAACGATGATAACTATCTATTCAATTATGTGCTTTATCCCCAACGTGAGGTGCTGCAGCAAAAAGTAGCGGAGCGGTTGAAACAGAATCCGCCAAAGAAAATCCCCCACTTGGAGTTTGCCATGAATTCTCCGGTCAGAAAATTTGTGGAATTTCTTCTTGCAGGGGCAGAACACTGTACCCCGGAAGAAGCATGGGCGAAACTGGATGGAACCCGCTTGATGGTTCTCTTGCAGGAGGATTCTTCCCTAGCATGGGAGGATGCTTCTTTGCTGTATCGCTGTTATTGCATGGAGCGTGACCTAGGGGCGGTAGATATGGAGGTTTACCTTTGGGAACAGACTCACTAAGGAACTGTTAAGAATTAACTTTGCAGATGACGCAGTATAAATCTTTTTATGCAAGGCGGAGGAATGAGGCGTACTGGGGTACGCCGATTGACGACAACGCGGCATATGAAGATTTAGACAAGTCAGATGTAAAGATTAATTCTTTAACAGTCCCTTAGAGTCATGAAACACGTTCATGGGGAAACAAAGCAGCGTATACTTGCAAGGGGAATCATATTAACGTGATTGTGATAATCTATTAGAAATGCAGAGCAGAATTTATAGGAGACATTCATGTGAGAAGTACTTCTCACACCGAAAAACGTCAAAAACAGGCGTTTTTTATCTTGATTTGAGATTCTTATGAATAAAATTTAGACAAATATGATACTTCTTGGACTTGACGAAATTCCAACTTTATACATAGATGGCAGACTAAAACGTATCTTTCACACAATCTATCCGCAGTGACAGGAACCAAAGAGGGCACTTTTTGAAAAAGGAAAAGCAAAAGGATTCTTTTCAGATCACGATTGACGCCTCAGCCTGTACTTCCCTGATAGAAGGAGGCGCCTATTTCGGGAAGCACTATGGCAGATATTCCATGTGAAAGTAACAATCTGTCTGTTAATTCTACACATAAAATTATAGACTAAATTATTATGTCCGTTATCAATCCGTTCTGCAAAATATTTTTCAATGAGTTGTGTATTCGCAATTTCCTCTTATAAAGCGTTGCCCGTCGGCAACGCTTTGCAAATAGTGTTCCTCATATCAATCAGAAATAGATTCGTCTGTTTTAAGCCAAAATACTGGGCGAATACAACTGTCCATTTCTTCAACCCCTTGCGCGGCATGTTCAATATATCCGTCAAAATTGACGCAGCTCATAAAATCATATTCTTTATCCAAAGAGCTGCCATACCAAAAATCTCCATAGTACCGCAGCCACCAACTACCTTTATTCTCCTCCTCACAGTCCTCGTCAATAAACCATGCTCCTTGTGAGCGTGCATAAAGAGTTGTTACTGCCCCGCGATCTTCATAATCAACATAATCTTCCACTTCGTCATCAAATAATTCTTCTACTTCATCTGCGCTAAGCAAAAAAATATAATCCTGAGTATTTCCTGCAGGGGTTTGCACATTGGAAAGCAGAATTTTTTCCCGCTCTTTCGCTGAAAAAGCCGACATAAAAAATTCATGGTTTAGCCAATTTCTTAGAGTGCAGTTTTGCCATGTTATCTTTTCTGAAAGATTGTGATAGGGCTTACAATCCAGCAGATACCTACTGATACAGAGGCAGCGATGCTCTTCTTCCTTCAAGACAATCCATTCAATCGGCTCCTTTTCCAATCCACTATTTTGTGGATATTCACCCATAACAATAGTTATTTTATTCACAGCTTCTTTTTCTCCATATTCTGACTATATTTTTTGCCTCAATCCACTTTTAAAATGAGTTCCAATACTCTTTTGGCGCAGATTTCCATATCCTTGCGTGAAAGAATTCCTTTTTCATAAACTTCCATCAGACGCTCTGGAAATCCTGTTGCCATTTTGATATCATTTCCAGCCTTGACTTCCTTATAATGCTCTCCGTTTGTCCACCAGTCTGTGGTAACGACTCCGTCAAATCCCCACTCGCCGCGCAGAATATCCTCCAATAGCTCTCTGTTTTCAGAAGCGCGATAACCGTTAATAATATTATAGGAAGACATAATTGCCCAGGGGGTTGCCTCTTTGACAATGATTTCAAACGCTTTGAGATAGATTTCTCTGACAGCACGCTCAGAAGCTCTTGAATCGCTGTTCTTTCTATTTGTTTCTTTATTATTCAAGGCAAAGTGTTTGACCACAGCGCCAATATGATTGCTTTGAATACCGCGAACCATCGCCGCTGCAAGCTTTCCAGCCAGATATGGATCTTCTGAATAATATTCAAAATTTCTGCCGCAAAGAGGACTTCGGTGAATATTGACTGCTGGTGTAAGCCATACTGCAATATTGTTTTCTTTTACTTCTGCGCCGCCCGCTTCTCCAACTTGTTCAATCAATTCCTCATTCCAAGTACAGGCAAGCTGTGTCGCACAGGGCCATGCTGTTGTATAGACACCGCATTCCCGCCCGATACGAAGCCCTGCAGGTCCATCTGCTGTCATAACATTCGGGACGCCATACTCTGGCAGATTCCCCCAGCCAAAGGTATTGGCAACTCCTGTATTGGGCTGCCCTCCCAGCAAATGCGCAAGGTCCTCGTCCGAAAGCTGCGCCATAAATTCGTCCAAAGAAATACTTCCCTCTAACACTTCTTTGAGAACGTGACGTTGTTGCGCTTCTGTATTAGACCACAAACGACACCGCTTTGTACTCCTTGCTGCCGGAACAAATCCGTCTGTCTGTTCAACCGTAAGTGGTGTCAGCGCATTGGCGTCTGTTTCAACAGGCTCCAAAAGAGGCAGCTCCTCAAAACTTCCATCAGATAACATCCGTTTTTTTAGACTTGTCGGTGCACATTTTCTGGAAAGCTGCTGTACTACTTTGTCTTCTGCTATTTCCAAATGATAAGATACCTCCACAACGTCACGCACCGATGTCCCAACAAAAAAGCAGTATGTGCCCTTCTCCAAAATATACGCAGACGCCTTTATCTTGCCAAGGTCATCATAAGATGCCATCTCTGAAATATTCCATGAAAGAACAATGCTTTGACTTTCCCCTGCCTGCAAAAGGCGCGTTTTCTGAAATGCTGCAAGCTGTTTGGCCGGCTTTCCAAGCCTGCCCTGCGGCGCGCCAAAATACGCCTGAACTACTTCTTTTCCTGCCTTTTTTCCGATATTCGTTACTATCACAGGCACATAAATTCTGCCTCCTTCTTCATAGGCAGCGCCAGCAGACAATGAAAAATCTGTATAGGACAGTCCAAATCCAAATGGATAATTGACCTTTTTTTCTGCGCCAGGAATCGTCTCAAAATAACGATATCCCACATAAATATCATCTGTATAATCCACAAAACGCTCTGAATCATGGAAGTTGTACGTAGACGGATAATCTTCCAATGTTCTTGCAAATGTATCCACAAGCTTTCCGCTTGGGTTTCCTTCTCCCATCAATAGCTCTGCTGCTGCAAGTCCGCCTTCTATTCCCCCCTGCCATGCAATCAGTACTGACTGGATTTTGTCATGATCATGAAACCAGCAAGAATCTACCATTCCGCCAACATTCATAACAACAATCACCTTCTGAAATGCCGCAGTTACGGCATCTACCATCGCCTGCTCTGCATTGGTGAGACAAAAATCTCCATTTTCAAAAATCTCAGCAGACCGTTTTGCCATTTCCTCTTCGCTGCTGCACAGATTTTTATTTTCTGTATCCACGATGCTTTTCCGATCCCAACCCTCACCAGAAAAACGGCAAATTGTGACAATTGCTGTATCTGTATAAGCCCTTGCTTTTTTCAGCAAAGCTTTGGGAACCTCTGGTTCGATTGTCATTCCTGGAGCTCGTCCTTTTTGGTACTGTGCTTTTACATCGTCACGATAGTACGCAGAAAGTTCCTCAAAAACGCTCACCCTATCCTTTAACAGCATCAGACCTTCATACAGGTTTCTTTCATAAGAAACCGTTACTTCTCCGCTTCCGCCGCCTCCTCGCACATAATCAAAACTTGCCTTTCCAAAGAGTGCAACTTTGCTTCCCTTTGGAAGTGGAAGCAGTCCTCCCTCATTTTTTAAAAGTACCATACCTTCTTTGGCAGCTTCCTTTGAAAGTGCAATATGTTTTTTGCACGCTGTTACTTTCTCACCGTTTTCTCCCAATGGAACATTGGGCTGATACATTACACGTGTCCATTTCTGCATTGTTAAATCCTCCTATTATAAGTCGCTTTGCGACTTTATTTTGTCGCTGCGCATGAATACGATATCTGCTATCATTTATGCATGCCTGATAAACCCTTTTGCACGCCATCTTCCTGACTGCCAACGCAAAAACATAAAGACTGCCCGCACACATTCATCAATAGCAAGCCCTATATATGCGCCTACCGCCAACATATTCAAATGAATGCCAAAGAACCAGGTTCCGCCAACCATGCACAAATACATAAACATCACGCCGATTATTGTCGTAAAAAGTGCGTCTCCGCTGGTTTTTAATGCCTGTCCAAATATCAAATTGGTTACACGGCCTACTTCAAGCGCAATATCAATTGTCAAAAGCATTTTTACTAGAGATATCATCTGTTCGTCCTTCGTAAATAACCGAATCAATATATTTGCACTAAGAACAAACATCGTTTCTAATCCAGCTGCTACACAAATTCCGATACATGCTGCTTTTTTGGTGCCTTTATCACAAGCCTCATAATCTCCTTCACCGATACGCCAGCCAGTCATAATCGCATTGGCCTGCGCGAGCGCCGCACCAACGCAATACGAAAAATTTGCTATTTGTGCCGCATATGCTCTTGCTGTTACATTAAATCCAGATTCATCCATCTGGTTCAAAAAACGGATTGTCAATGTCATTGCCACATTGTAAAGAGCAGTCTCCATTGCAGAGGGCAGGCCAACTTTGATAATCTGAACAAAAACTTCACTGTTTTTGATGCGATCGTTATCCTCATTTGCTTTCACCAAAAGTTTTGATGCTGCAATCACAATTACCAGATTCAAAACCCTTGACAGAACAGTAGCTGCTGCAACCCCAGCTACCCCGCTGTGAAATCCAAATAAGAAAACGGCATTTAAAATTAAGTTTGCGGCATTTGCTGCCAATGTAGCAATCAGCGGCTGTTTCGTGTGGCCAAATGCCCTTAAATAACTTGAAAAAATTGGAATCAGCGCGTTTAAAAAGCAACAGCCTCCCACAATCTTAAGATACGTTTTCGCATAATCCATAAGCAGCGGCGCCACGCCGACTGTTTCCAATATTGTACCCGAAAAAGCAAACAAAAAAACGGAAAGCAGAGCCCCCAACACAACATTAAAAATTGCTCCAAGCTGTCTTGCCTGGTACGCCACACCAATTCTTTTTGCTCCAATATACTGTGTCATCACTGCTATCATTCCTGATGATACTACATGAAACATAATAATAAAAACATTGATATAGGTGTTTGCTGTACCAACTGCCCCAACTGCATTGTCTCCCACTGTCGAAAGCATAACGGTATCTACCATTCCTGCCAACATATAACATAATGTTTCCAGCGCTATTGGTATGCATAATTTTGTAAATGATTTCATAACTGTCAATATCTCCTGTTATTCCACAAGCACTGCTGCTTCATAATCCCCCAAGCTGCCCAAAAACTTCTGTTCTGTTACAAGATTTTGCAATCCCTTCAGCTCTGGCAAATTGATGGTTCCCTTTTGGGTATGAAAAACCAGTGTTATGTATTTGTCCCCCAACTGCCTTTTTATATAAATAAGTCCTTTTTCATCCTCTGTATACTGTTCTTGCACAATCCCCTCTGTCAATTCAGGATAATTGTGACGGATTCTGATAAGCGTCTGATAATAAGAAAGCAGCTCTTTGTTTTGCCTGTTTTCATCCCACAGCATCCCACGCCTGCAATCTGGATCGGGACCGCCTTCTAATGCAACCTCGTCTCCATAATAAATCATTGGCATTCCAGGAAGTAGTAATTGCAGCGCCGCTGCCATGCGCAATTTTTTAACATCCTTTTGTACCGTATTTATAAAACGCTCTGTATCGTGACTATCAATAATATTCCAGAGATACCCGTCCAAAGACTGGTTCAGATTTCCTTTGATAAAGTTGAGATTTCCCATAAATACGGATGGGCAAATCTTCTGTTTCGCAACCAAATCCATCACAGACCGATGAAATTCATAATTCATCACGCTGTCCCACTCGTCGCCTTCCAAAAAATCACCGGCAAAATGCCAAATCTCTCCGACAATCAAAATATCTTTTTTTACTGCCTTCATCTCTTTGCGAAATCGTTTCCAGAATGCATGGTGAATTTCATCTGCCACATCCAAACGCCAGCCGTCAATATCACAATCTTTTATCCATGAAGAAGCTACATCTATCACAAAATCTGCTGCCTCTTTGTTTTGCAGATTTAGCTTCGGCATAGGACTGGCATAACTAAATGTCTTGTAATTGGGCCTCTTTCCCCATTCCATCACAAGCGGGAATCCTTCAATATAATACCAATCTAAATATTTTGACTGTTCTTTCTTTTCCTGTATATCCCGAAAAGCAAAAAAATCTAATCCAGTATGGTTAAATACACCGTCCAAAATGACATACATTCCAAGCTTATGCGCTTTTTGCACAAGCTCCTTTAAATCCTCTTTATCCCCAAAAGCCGGATCAATTTGATAATAGTCATCAATGTTGTACTTGTGACTGGACTTAGAACAAAAAATAGGAGTCATATAAAGAATATCTACTCCCAGATTCTTAATATAATCCAAGTGGTTGATAATTCCACGAAGAGATCCTTTTAAATCTGCTTTGTGATCGATTGGTGCCTGATACCAAATTTCATCTGGCACTTCTTTATCTGTGGCAAAGCGCGAAGGAAAAATCTGGTACACAACCTTATTTTTTGCCCATTCTGGCAGCTCAAACAATTCCTCTTCCCTAAGCGTCTGCGGACAGTCATACATTTTATCAATATCCGTGATACACTCATGATAAAAGTCATGATTGCCATAGTACACTATGGTTCCGGATGTATCTTGAATCTCAAAAAAATATCTGAGGCAAACCATATCCATCTCTACCACAGCTTCAAAATAATCTATATAATTGTCAGAATACGCCAATTCCATCATACATTCACGTCTTGTATCCACAAAGCGCAGCGGAAGGTATTTATCCTGCATATGTAAGATAACTTTGACTGCATCTTTCTTTTTGATTTCAAGCCGGATTAAAAAACGCCCCTTTGCTATCGCATAACAATATCGCTTATCGCCAAAATGTCTGATTGCTGCATACTCCATACTAGTTATTTCCTTTCTTATTTCAAGTTCCGCATTCTATTGAAAACTATATTTTTTATCTGCTGTAATTTGGGCCTTTTTCATACAAATTACAGCAGACTATGTACACAAACTGATACAATGAAAAAGGCTGAAACGGTTATCAGTTTTGCACATACTTCTTATCATATCAGTAATTACTACTATGGATTAATTTACTGATGCTTGTATTATACTATTACAAATGTTATAATTCTTGTAATATAATCCTGTTTTTATAACACAATCCTATTTTGGAGGTATCCTATGGAACGAACCCCTTTGCACGAAACCAAAATTCATGGCATCATCGCCTTTCCCTACAGCGTCTACAAGGGGAACATTCCAGAATGGCTCCCCTCATTCCCTCTACATTGGCACAGTGACTTTGAGCTCATCTACTGTGCCAAAGGAAAAATCCAAGTTACTGTATGGGGACAAGCATATACACTTTTTGCCAAAGATTTGATTGTCATTCTCCCTCATGCAGTCCATTCTATTGAGCAAATCGGCACAGAAACCGGAGAATACTTCAATATTATGTTTCACCCTTCCCTTTTTAAAGGTTCCGAAGACGATCCTTGTTATGACAAATATGTTCTTCCTTTTCTAAACGGTGAAAAAACGATCCTGTGCTTTCACCCTGCTGATTCCAGTTTTAACCAAACTGTAACCCCTTGTATTTTACCACTATTAGAACACCGCAAAAGCAGTTATTCCACGCACGAGTTAATGATTAAATCCAGCCTGTTCCTTCTCCTTCACTATATGACACAATACAGCACTACTGCTGATAACACCAATGCCCTGCAGCTATCTTACAGCCGACTGAAAAACGCACTATTCTATATTCAAAAATTTTATGACCAAGAGATTTCCATTCAACAAGCGGCAAAGCAATGCGGCTTCTCCGAAAGCCATTTTATGAAACTATTCAAAGAATTTACTGGGATGAGCTTTGTCGCCTATGTGATAAACTATCGCCTGGAATTGGCCGCAAAGCAATTGTCAGAAACGGAATTGAAAGTAATTGATATTGCCGCCAACTGCGGATTTCACAATCAGTCCTACTTTACCAGGGCATTTCAGAAGAAATATCACAAAACGCCACTCCAGTACAGAAAAACGATACGTTCATAAATCGTTCATAATTCTTTGAAAAATTATTCAATAAAAAAACATGATTTAGTCATGAAAGCACTCTATACTATAAACATAAGGTGATACAAAACAAGACCTTACAATAACAAACGACAGTATTACTTAATAATAACTTTTTCATAATAAATGCCAAGTAGTCTTAGGATTGCTTGGCATCCTCCCTTTTCTACCCTCTTTCTAAATCTTACCACCCAAATTGAATAAGCAAATGCAGCAAGAATTAATCAGTTCCAGACATTACAATTATTGGACTGCTTAAACTCGTTTGCCGTATATACAGATTGACACTCTGAACGCCAAAATCCATTTGATAAAATCATTTTTATGATATAATGTTTACAGCAGGAAGGAAACTAATACTTATTCTTTATGCACACAATCCTTTGATATAATTGACTGCAAAAACAACCAGCGAGAACACTGCGCAGCCAATGAACAGCGCAGAAAGACTTATATAATTTAATAACACTCCAGACAGGCTCGAAAACAGAGGGACAATACAGAGCGCAAACATACTAGAAATGGCTGATACTCGCGCTAAATAATCCTGTTCTATCTCATCAAAAAATATGATCTGCACTACAAAATTCGCCATCGTCAATCCAATCCCCAGCATTGCCATACCAAGCGCAAGACCTATGTATACAATCCATGTACTTTGTCCCGCCAATACCACCATCACAAAATAAGCAGCACTAATTAGAATACCGCCTCCCAAAAGCGATACTTTGTTTCCAAGTTTTTCCTTAATACTTGGCATAACAATAGCGCTGACTGCCATAGAAAGTGATGCGCTGATTCCCATTATAGAAAGCATGATTTCTGAGCCATGAAGAATATCCTCCACATAGGGTACTTGGAACACATTTACAGGGATAAATACAATATTGATTATGCATGTAAAAATACAAATTCCCAATACCTTGCTATGGGCCTTTACATAAACAAAACCACCCTTTACTTCATCAATGCTTCCTTTAAAAGACATCTTACTGCTCTCTTTTTTGTCCACCTTTATGAGACTGACACAGAAACCGCAAACAAGAAAGGTTGCTGCGTTAAAAAATAATGCACCCTGTAATCCCAAAAAGGCAATAATTGCTGGGGCCACAGCAAGACCAAGCAGCTCTGTTACTCTTGTGACAGATGTTTTCAGTGCAATTCCATCATCTCTTAAATCTTCGCTGATAATTTTAGGGAAAATGCTTGTAGAGGCAGGCGCACGAAAAGCTTCAAAAGAAGAATTTAAAAATGTAATAACGTACAAATGCCAGCTTTGCAGTATTCCAAGCAGGAAAAGAACCGCCGTCAGCAGGGCACAAAGTCCTCGCCCATAATCGCACAGTACCATTATCCGTTTTTCATCTCTGTGCGTGGAAACTACGCCAGAAACAATTCCAAAAATCAGATTTGGCAGACCATTGACGGCAAAAAGTGTAGCCACCAAAAGCGTCGATCCCGTGATATGATACACCAAAATGGCAAATGCAATGGTATCCACACCATCCCCAAGCCTTGACAGCGCGGCGCCCACTAATTCTTTTAAATAATTTCCCTCATACCATAACTTTGCATATTTTTTTAAAATATTGTTCATACTTATTGTTCCTCCTCTTATCTTTCTTCCTAATTTGATTTGAATCTCTTAACAAATACTGTACTGCAAAGATTTCAGAAAAACAATGGCGTATCTGGTTATAACTAATCAGTGCTCTAGGCGCTTGTTAAGTATGCAATAAAATGCTATACTATTTCTAATATTGAAAAGATGAGGAGATGATATGATTGCAAGAAATAACATTGGGTGAAATGTTGGAAAACAGCAGAATAGAGAAAGGCATTTCAAAATTGCAGTTATGCGATGGCATCTGTAGTGTCATGGCCCTTGGACGCTATGAAAAAGACGAACGAATCCCTGATAAATTTGTTATTGACTGCCTTCTGGAACGACTGGATAAAAATCCGGAAAAACTTGAATTTATTGATTCTGATGATGAATTCTCTTTAAGGTTATATCGGGACGAGATTGAATCTGCTATTGAAAAAGGAATATTTTCCAAAGCAGAGGAACTTTTGGAAAACTACAAAAACGAGATTAAGACAGCTTCCCATCTTCATCATCAGTATATTGCTATGAAATCGGGGGAAATTTTAGCAAAACAAAAACAATATCAACAAGCTTTAACCCATTTAGAAAAGGCTTTGACATATACCAATAGAGCCAGCATTTTAAAAAGCGGTATCGAAAATATGCTTCTTTCCTATACAGAAATAGAGATCTTATATCAAATAGCATCCATCCATTACTTTTTATCCAATGACGAAATTTCCAATATGTTATTTTTATCTTTAGAGAACTTCTTGAATGGATTAAGTGAATACAACGAAAAGAAGATTTATTTTTTTCCAAATGTATTGTATTATAGAGGCGTCATAGAAAAAGAACACTTTAACTATGGTGCCGCATATGATTATTTATGTAAGGCAGAACAAATTTTACGAAATGAATACCGCTTTGATGGGCTTCTGAACATCATGAAAAGCAGAATCGATGAGGAAAAGCAAATCAAGTCTCCATCACTAGACACCGAAAATGAAGAAAGCATGGTTCTGGCACTGGAAATGGCAGCAATGTGCAATGAGGAAGGCCTACTGACACAAGAAGGGGTAAAATTATGGGAGAATACAGCAAATCAGCAATTATAAAGTATAACCGACAATATCTTCGGATAACACAAGAGGCGCTTGCAGAAAATATCTGTGATGTGGTTACTCTTGCAAGATATGAAAGTGGAAAATTAAAGCCCTCCGACAAAAACTTTGCACAATTAATGCACAAAATGGGGATTTCCGGTGAAACATATACGATTCCTATGCAGTATGGTTCCGCAAATAAGGAACAAGCGTTAAAGGAAATTATGAATCAATTGGAACGATATGCTTTTGAGGATGTTGAAAATGCGCTGAATCGGCTCAAAGCGGAAATTAATTATTCGCCCCAGTATCCTGAAAACAGACAATGTATACAACGCATCGAACTAATTCTGGCATTTTTTCGAAAAAAAGAAATTTCAGGAGAAGAATATATCAAAGGTCTGAAGGAGGCACTTTTACTCACATTTAAAGAGTACAATGAAACTCATTTCCCAATACATCGGGTTTTTTCAGATAATGAAATCCTAATCATAAATAATATTGCGACACAATATGGCGAATCCGGCCATACAGAGCTGGCGTTTCGGTTATTTGAAAATCTGGAAGAATATTTCAGGCAGGATATTGTGATAAAGGATTATAAGCCCCGATATTTGGTATTACTTAATTATTCCTGCCAGTTAGGTTTATCAGGACGGTATGACGAAAGCATGCAAATCAGCAAATGCGCAATCCAGTGGCTTCGGAAATATCACAAGAGTAATTATTTGTATAATTTTTATTATAATATAGGCTGGTGTATCAAGAAAAAAATTGATGAGCAAAAAGCCAGCCAGAACCTACTTTCAACAGCAAAAGCTTATGTTTGGATGGCCTGCCAGTTATGCAAAATATATCATGAGAATCCCAGAAATTATGTGATCATGAAGAATTTCTATGAGAAATTTTAAATTAATAAATAACATATCGTAATTGGTTACATACTCTATAACCAGATACGCTATGTTTTTTATACAATCTATACTGTATTATATAAATCAAGATATTTCGTTTTTGCTCCTCTGTTATTTGAAATATATAAGAAGCTTATTGTGATGCCTTGTAATCAAGTTTACTTTAATAATTTATAAAGGGGATAAAGTAGATGGTACTAAAAGACGTTATTTTAATATTTGCAATATTGGGATTAGCAGGAATATTTATTATAAGTATATTCTTTTTGTTTGGATATCATATTATTTATAAAAGAGTAATTAAAAAACAACAAACTTTAACGTTCGGGAAACTTGTTTTATTTATCATTCTTTTTTCTTATATATTTGTGGTTGTGGGGGCAACATTATTATTGCGTAATTCCTCAAATGGATTAAGAGGTCATCTTTCTTTACACCTGTTTAGCTCGTATCGCTCAGCATGGTATCATTATTCTGCAGCAGAATGGCGTAATATTGTTTTGAATATTATTATGTTTATCCCATTTGGGATATTACTGCCGATTTTGTATCCTAAATTACGAAGGAGTTGGAGCGTAATAGGGATATGCTTCAGTGGAATACTCTTTATAGAAGTGTGTCAATTCGTAACAAAAAGGGGGATATTTGAAATTGATGACATCATTCATAATGTTTTAGGGGCATTAATTGGCTATGGATTCTTTTGCTGTGTATTCACATTGAGGTATTGCAGACCCATTCAAATCAGGAAGCTTATTCTCACGCTTATTCCACTGTTTTCTACAATGGCAGTCTTTTTAGCTATTTTTGTTGTCTATCAATTAAAAGAATTTGGGATTATGACTCAGACTTATGCTTACAAGATCGATATGAAAAATATTGAATTATCTTATGATATGGATTTTTGTGATGAATATGGACAAGCAATGGTATATGCAACATCTGGTTTAGCGTCGAACGAACAAATTAAAACGTTTGCCAATGATTTTTTTTCGCAGCTTGAAACTACATATGATGAAAATAATACACGATTTATTAAAAATCATGTGGCTTACTTTTCTGCCAAAGCCCCTAATGGGCAAAGATTGAGTTTAGGTGTTGATTATTTAGCTATGACTTATAGTTATGAAGACTATTCTAAATCAGAATATAATATGGTATATGTTGATGAACAATCTGTCAAAGATAAATTGACTGCATACAATATTTTCATTCCTGAATCTGCGAACTTTACTGAACAGGAAGATGGTTTGTGCCGTTTTGATACCATTTCTGAAACAGACGGATCAATGACTTTATGTGGCTGGCTGGAATGTGAGTATTATGATGATGATACGATTAAGAAAATTTATAATCATTTAGTAAAATGTGACGCAGTACGAATGGTGGATATAATAAGTGAGCAGGAAGCATACGAGCGCATTGAAAAAGGGATGTTTTGTTGTGATTTTGACTCACAAATTAATTCCTTACATATCCTGTCTGTTGAATTATTATATGAAATGGATACAAAGGGATTTTTGCAGCCTGTATATAATTTTATGGTTGAAATAAATGGGGTTGAACAGGCTAATATTTTTATACCTGCATTATCATGATGTAAAATATAAATAGAAACTAAATCGAAAATAGACAATCACTCAGAAAAGAATGATTGTCTATTTTCTGTATATCCTTATTTTTTATTTTTCCCGAAGCTGAAATTTCTGAACAGAAACTTTCAAGTTCTCCGCCTGCCCATATAGCGCTTCTGCTGAGGATGCGGACTTCTCAGCCATTGCTGCATTTGTCTGGACAACATCAGAAATCTGGCTCATTCCCTGTGTGAGCTGGTGCAATGCCTGTACTTGCTGCTGTGCAGAATCTGCTATTTTTTCAACAAGTCTTGCCGAATTATGTGCGCTGGACAAACTCTCTGAAAGCGCCTGCGTGGTATCTGTTGACAAATCCGTACCCTGCTGAACTAACCGCATTGAATTTTCAATTAATTTGGTAATATCCTGTGCTGCGATAGAACTTTTGTTCGCGAGACTTCTCACCTCTTCTGCAACCACGGCAAAACCTTTCCCCGCCTCACCCGCACGCGATGCCTCCACTGCTGCATTCAGTGCAAGGATATTGGTCTGGAAAGAAATATCCTCAATTGTCTTAATAATTCCGCCAATTTGATAAGAAGCACTTGAAATGTCATTCATAGCAGTTGTTAGGGCACCCATTTTTTCACTGCATGCTTCAAGCTGCATCGTTGATTCCAAGGTACATCTCTGGGCCTCATCTGCACCTGCAGAAGCATGGTCTACCTGTGTTGACAACTCTTGTATGCTGGAAGAGAGCTGCTCCACAGCGGACGCCTGCTTGATTGCTCCATTAGAAAGAACTTGTGCATCCGAAGTCATCTGCTCGGATTGTTTGGATACATGCCTTGCTGCCACACTGATTTGAGAAAGCGCATCATTCAAGGCATCCAAAATCTGGCGCATTGCATTTTGAATTGGCAAAAATTCACCCCGATATCCGCCGTCAACTACCAAATCCATTTTACCTTGTGCCATCTGTGACAATTGCGTGTTCAAATCACTGATGTATTTTTTGAGTTCCCTTTTGGTTTCATGTATGGATTCTACCAGCATACCAATCTCAGAAGTATTTGATTCCAATGGAAAGTTTGCAGAAAGATTTCCTTGTGAAATTTCTCTCATCTGATCTCTTATCACAACCACTGGCCGCAATACTCTTAATCTGATAAAAACCATATTCAAAATCTGCATCACAGCAACCACCGCCAATGCCACAAGCATGTTTGTCTTAATTTGTTCAACTTTCTCCCTCAAAACACTGACTGTCTGTGATGTCCGGTTATCAAGCTGTGTCAAAAACGATTCCTTGAGCGCATTAATCTGCGCGATCGATGTACTGTAATCTTCGCCATACACATAACTCACTGCTTCCCGGCTCTTTCCTGCAAAGACATCATTCATTGCTTCCTCCTCCAGAGGAACAAGGGTATTGGAAATTGTAGACATTTCATCAATCATTGCCTGCTCTTCGCCCGTAATACCGATTCTTTGCATTTCAGACACTCCTATATCACGGTTTTTTAGGTTATCCACCTCATTCCAATAATTGTCATAGTGTTCTTTCAAGCCAGTGGCTGCAAATGCGCGCACCTCATTGGTAAGGTACGCTGACCCATTCATAAATCGGTTTGCATTATACGTCAGTGCAAACCGATCCTCATTTGCTTTCTGCAGCTGATTCTCCAACTCTCCATACTTGGACAAAGATATCATTAAAAACAATAAGGATAGAATGGAAATTCCATTCAAAATAAATGATAAAACAGATTGACTAATCGATTTTTTCACTTTTGTGCTCCTTTCAACATCTCACAAAGTCACCAAGGTTATCTTCCCTCTCTGTGAACCTCTGCTTTATTTATTTCATACAGTATAACATGAAATAAAACAGACTAAAAGAGATTCTAACACATTCTTTTGAAAAAACACTTGCTTTTTAATGCATTTCATGGTATTTTTAAGATAATAAGGTGATAAACATAATATTTTCAGAATATTCAAGCAGTTAATATGTCACAAATGCCCAATTTAAAGGATTTGTTTGAATAATTAGTTCAAAAATGTGTTCAAAATCGAGTTGACATAAGCTTCGATATTCTCTGTATATTATCAGAAAACAATACAAATTTTTATGAAAGAAGGGAGGGGCAGATATGCCGGTTTCTTTTACCACTTTACAAATTTACGATCAATATCTGACGACATACCGCAATAAAAGCAATCAGGAAGGATATCGTACAAAAAACAACAAGCGCAGCCTTCGCTATGCAATGCATGATCCAAGTGAGCTGAAAAATGTATACAGCAGTATACAGTGGAAAAATCGCTTTGCTCCGCTTTACCTCAACGAACCATCTCCCCGGTCAATCGCATTTGCGGTACACCTGAAAGAAAGCGCTAACAATCTAAAACAGACTATCGGTGCACTTAGTGACGATGGCGATATGTTTTCAATGAAATCTGCTTACAGTGACAACGAAGCACTTGCGAGTGTAGAATATGAGTCAGAGGATGCAGATGGAAATATTCCATCTGATTTTGTTCTTGAGGTTGAAAATTTTGCATCTCCTCAGATCAACACCAGCAAATATATGACAGCAAACCAGGCTGTCACACTCAAACCAGACAGTTATTCGTTTGACATTATCACAAACAAGCTTCACTATGAACTGCAGTTTAATGTAAATGAAGGCGAAACAAATAGTGAACTGCAAAATAAACTTGCCAGACTTATCAACAGTTCTGATATCGGTGTTTCTGCAAAAGTCGTCGAATCGCATGGAAGCTCTGCTTTGGAAATCACTTCCGACGCCTATGGTCTTCCTTATCAAGGTGAACGTCACTTCACCATAACAGACGACAATACAAGCTACAGCAGCGGTATCGTTGATTATCTTGGACTAAACAAATCCATAAAAGAAGCTTCCAATGCTATTTACAGCATCAATGGCGATGAGGAATCTTCTTATTCAAACAGTTTCAGTGTACATGGCGCTTATCATGTGACTTTGCATCCTGAAAACTTAAGTTCCACTGCTGCGGTTTCTGACAATATCACAGCGCAGGCCACAGCAGCACAAAATGCCAAAAGTACCAGTGCCAAAATCGGACTTTATCCAGATGCGGAATCACTTGCCAATAATATTGAGACTTTTGTGGAAGGCTACAACGAATTTCTAAACAATGTCGTTCATGGCGAAACAGAGGATTCTCTCACCAGGATATTATCAAACGACCTGCAGAAATTCTTAAGACTCAACAGCTACAGTCTGGAGAAATATGGAATCCATGTCAATGAAGACTCTACGCTTGATTATGAAAAAACAGATGAGATAACCGATGCAACTGCCATCAAAGGTTTTGGGTCTAATATCATGCGTAAACTAAATGCGATCTCTCTTGATCCCATGGAATACGTAGATCGGCGCATCTGCGCTTATTCAAATCCAAACGCAAGCTATCCAAATCCTTATGTGACAAGCATCTATACTGGTATGCTTCTGAACACTTATATGTAATCGGCAAGAAATGCCTGCAAAAACGTTGTTTTTTGTTTCAACGGCCTAACTCGCCGCAATTATCTATAATACAACAAAAAAATGAGCGAATCCGCTCATTTTTTGTTTGCCATTTCAAGTGCTGCCATAATTACCTTATCCATATCATAATATTGATACTGTCCTAGCCGCCCTCCAAAAAGAACATTTTCTTCAGCTTCTGCCATCTTTTGGTATCTTTGATAAACTGCCGCATTTTTGGCATCATTAACAGGATAGTATGGCTCATCTCCTTTGTTCCATTCTTTGGGATACTCTCTTGTAATCACGGTGTCAGGCTGCCGCCCAAATGTAAAATGCTTGTGCTCTATAATGCGTGTAAACGGAACTTCTCGCTCTGTATAATTCACAACTGCATTACCTTGGTAATTCTCTTCCCCTTCTAAAACCTCTGTTTCAAACCGCAAAGAGCGATACTCCAGCGTCCCCTCACAATAATCAAAAAATTCATCAATCATGCCTGTGTAAAGAACCTTTATGAAGGTATCCTCCCCACTAACAGAACGATAAACACCTGCTTGGGCATCTTTCTTCACAAAGTTTTTGAATTCTGTATCAAGCCTTACTTCTATTCCTTCCAAAAGCTTAGAAACAAGCGCTGTATAGCCGCCTTTGGGGATTCCCTGATAAGGGTCATTAAAATAATTGTTGTCAAAAGTAAATCGAACCGGAAGTCGCTTGATAATAAACGCTGGCAATTCTTTGCAGTCTCTTCCCCATTGTTTCTCTGTGTAGCCTTTTACAAGCTTTTCATAGATATCGGTCCCCACCAAAGACAGCGCCTGTTCCTCAAGATTAGAAGGCTCTGTGATATTCAAATCCGCAATCTGTGCCTGAATATGTGCTTCCGCCTCTTTCGGTGTCTTGATATTCCACATTTTTGCAAATGTATTCATATTAAAAGGAAGATTGTACAGCTCATCTTTATATACTGCTATGGGTGAATTGATATAATGGTTGAACTCTGCCAGATTGGTTACATACTGCCAAATTGCCCTATCAGACGTATGAAAAATATGTGCGCCATATTGATGTACATGTATTCCTTTTATTTCTTCTGTATAAATATTTCCAGCTATATGATTCCTTTTGTCAATCACCAGACAATTCTTCCCTTTTTTCTTCATTTCATTGGCAAATACAGCGCCAAAAAGCCCCGCACCTACAACCAGATAATCATATTCCATTTTCTATCCTCACTGCGATTTTATTTTTTAATGTATCATGAAAGTGGCAGCTCTTCCGGCTTCCAATCCCTTGCAAGCTGTTCATAATCCGCCGCTTTTTCAATTAGTCTTGTATGCTCTAACTCGTACTCCTTCTGTGGAAGCGCTTTGAGCTTCGGAGACTTTGCAAGCTTTCTAAAGCAGAGTGACAGCGCCATATATGCAGAAGTACCGCTGCTTGCCACATCTATTTCACTCTCACAGTCAAAAGCTGCTCTTCGAAACCATTCCGCCGCCTCTTGAAAATCTTCTTTTTTCATAAAGAAATAGCCAAGTTCCATGCAAATCTCTGCTGATGGAACAGTTGCCTCTGGACTTAATGAAACTTTGAGCATATCCACCGCGTTGTCCATCTGCCTGTATGTTTTGATCAAAACAGCAATGATCTGACGGCACAGTACATCCTTTCTTTCGTCGCGTTTGATAGGAAGCGTTTTTTCCAGAAACTTCCGCGCTCTTTCAAGGTCTTCTTCGGTGCCAGCCTTATACAGCTCCCTCAAATACATTCCAATCAGCCTGTCAGAAATCATTCCCTTTTCTTCTATGGTTTTTTCAAATACTGCAAAATCTCTGCCGCTGTGACTTCCCTGGGGACAATGAAAAATCTCAATATCACTGTCAAATACCACCGGGTTAATATTGATTGTTTCATGAATTGGCTCAATCCAGGTAAACGCTCTCAGTCTTTTAAAAAGCTTTGGCCGCATATCCCGCGCAAAATTCTCTGTAGGATGATTGATTTGTTCTGTCACATAAATCATTTGTACAATTTCGACTTCTGGCAAAAGAGCCCGCTTCAATGCCTTTAGCCTATTTTGGTTCGTCTTGTCCAATACTTCGTCGGCATCGGCTGAATAGATATAGTCGCCTGTTGCTTTTGCAAATGCAAAATTTCTCGCCGCCGCAAAATCATCGTTCCACTCAAAATCATAGACATATGGTGTATATTCTGCAGCAATCTGCTTTGTATCGTCTGTAGACCCTGTATCCACAATGATAATTTCATCCATAATCTCTTTGAGTGAATCCAAGCAGTTTCTTAATATCGCTGACTCATTTTTAACGATCATGCATAAACTGAATTTCATGTTAATCTCCATTCCGCTGCCTTTGGCAGCTCAAATAGTGTAACAGTATCTTATAAAAACTACCGTGTATATCATATCACACTTTACATAACTTCTCAATCTTAAAATAATCAAATAAAAACGCATATTTTCTATCTTTTTGTGTCCAAAAAACCGTTTTCATGCTATAATAGACGAAACTATCAAGCAGGGGGCGGTTCGTCCCCTACTCGCGCACCGCCGATGCACTTTTTTAGCGGCATACTTGCTCTATATTGGCGTATGCATTAAAAAGAAGTTCAAAATACACCATTATTTCGCTCTGTGCTGCGAATATGGTTTTCGAGAATGGAGGATTCCATGAAAAAACAGGAAAAACTTGCAGTTATTATCTGCAATCTCAATAAAGGCTCTACGGTGACAGACTGTATACAGTCTGTCCTTTCCTCAATTGGGTTTGATATTGGCAGCAATCTCAGGATTTTCGTAGTTGGAAATGCTTCTGATGAAACATCATTGCAGAATATTCAACAGCAATATGGCAGTCAGGTTTCTTTGGTCCTTTCTGATACAGACCTAGAAGGCTGCTGTGCTGTTAATCTTGGCATAAAACATGCTCTGGCAGAGCATTTTCCCTATATCTGCTGTCTTGGCGCGGAAATAACTGTCGCTCCGCAAGCCCTGAAAATTATGTTTGACTTTATCACAGCAACCCCCAATGTGGGGCTCGTTGGCGGTAAGGTTTATCACAAGCATATGCCCCACTATGTCCAGCAGTTTGGTATTTCTATTGATTTCAAACATTTCCGAGCGTCTACACATTTTGCTGATACGCTTGACAATGGAGGAATGCCAAACTTTGTCTACTGCGATGCGATTGGAAGCTGTGGCATGATGATAAGCGCTCAAGCCATCGAAAAAGTTGGACTTTTGCCGGAAGAGAATTTTTTATATTGGGACGACATGGAATGGGGCTACAAAATAAAAATGGCGGGCTACGAGGTTGTGGCGGTAGGCGCCGCAAACTTATACCACTCCGCAAATCCCATGCATCGGTATAATAATACCAAAGTAAATTATTATATGACAAGAAACTGTCTTCGGTTTTTTATGAACTATACCCGGCCTGAACACTGTGCCAAAATGAGCCTGGTACTGCTGCGATCAATCTTTGAAGAATACTATCTGCATAAAATGGGACATGCGCATAATATGGCTCAGTCTGACATGGCTGCACTTTATGACGCGATCTATGGTATACAGGGAAAAGCGCCCGATAACCGCATTCTTGTTAATGATGAAAGCGGGCTTGGTTTTGTAAACTTTTTTGAAGAACACGAAGCTGTTTATATGGAAGAGGACGATCCCTTTTTGGAACAAATTATCCGCCAAATTAATCCCTATCTGATTTTTATGCAGCTTCCAGAACCTAATGCTGTCACAATTGTCAGATGTGAGTCTATCCTTAAAATAAAGGACTTTACATTCTCTCTCGATTTCAGCGATAACGTCGTTTATATTGATAAAAAACTTCGAATGCTCGCGACACGTGAAGATATGGATCAGATCAAGGATTACGAATCCATTTTACAGGCATTTTTGTTTGCAACACAGCCCATGATTCTCAGAAGAATTTCCGAAATACGGGGAATTGAGTTTTAATCGCGCAGCAGAAATAATTTTGTTAAAATATTATGTAAATTCATTAAGTTTTCTGACAATTTTTCCGATATATGTTGTATATGATACTTGCAGGTTTTGATAAGAAGATGGACGGAAACTCCGAGAATACATAAGGGAGATTGGGAGGATTTTATGGATTACAAACAAATTTATGAAACGTTATTACAGACATTGTGCGAGGCATACAATAAAATGTTCAAACTTTTAGAACAGATTGAAACGAGCGATGAAGCCCTTTCTCTTTTGACTGCGCAAAACCGTCCTGATGTTCAGGAAATTTGTGCTATTACCTCCCAAAAGGACCAGCTAATACAGACGCTTGACCATTTATCTATCTCCATCGAACCCATTCATATGCAGCTTGACGGAATCAAAGCGCTTTGTTATGAGGTATGTGAGCATCCCCTATACCATCATTTAGAAAACTTACAGCTTTTGAATTATTATTATCTGCGTAAAGTTATCAACAATGAAGATATTCGCAATCCAGAAATTATTGACCGTCTGAATGATTACAAAGCATCGCTTGAACTTGACGTCAAAATTAGTGAAGTGCCGCAATCACAAAGACAAGTATTTCTGTTCGTTCCGGAAGATAAAGAAAAACACCCCTTTTAACAGCGGGTGTTTTCTTTGTTTTTGATCTTAGGTAATCACTTTTTTGAGGTTCAGTTCTTTGTCCAAAAGCAGGACATCTGCTTGTTTTCCCACAGAAATCGATCCTACCTTATCATAAATGCCGATGCTCTTTGCAGGATTGGCTGTCGCCGCTGCCACGGCTTCCTCCAAAGGAATACCAAAGGAAACTGCCGTTTGCATACATTTATACAAATTGGTTACAGACCCTGCTATTGTTCCGTCAGCTAGTGTTGCAAGCTTTCCGTCGACTGTAACCTGCTGACCGCCCAGCTCATAACTACCGTCTTTCATACCGGCTGCCCGCATTGAATCACTAATCAATACCACGCGGTCCGGAAACATAGAAAACGTTGCACGCACAACACTTTCATGCACATGAATACCATCACAAATCAACTCTGCCATACAGGTATCACTTTCGGCTGCCGCACCTATTAGTCCAGGCGCACGATGCGAAAACGGCTGCATCGCATTGTACAAATGTGTCACATGATCTGCTCCACCATCAATCGCTTCCTTGGCCGTTTCATAATCTGCCGCTGTATGCCCCAATGATATCTTCGTTTCGTCCTTTAATGCATGGATAAATTCCATCGCTCCCGGTACATTCGGCGCCAGCGTCACCAAACGAATACGATTTCCACTCTTTTGATTGCATTCACGGAAAAAATCAATATCCGGCTGTTGGATACACTGTTCTACATGCGCCCCTTTTTTCTTTGCATCCAAAAAAGGTCCTTCCATATTAATTCCAGCGACATGCGCCATATCTTCCTTTTGTTCTAGTTGGTTCAGCGTATCAATAATTTTAAAGATCCGCTCCCTGTCCAATGTCATTGTCGTCGGACAATAAGACGTTATTCCGCAGCTCTTTTCATACCGCAGTATCTGGGCAAGACCTTGTGGATCTGCGTCCGAAAAATCAAATCCTGCTGCACCATGGCTATGCACATCAATTAACCCCGGAATCACATACAATCCCTCTGCATCAACCGCTTCTGCTAAATCTGCGTCTGTCATATCTGCCTCATTGGCAAACTGTTGATTTTTGATAAAGATATCTTTGATTAGAAACTGTTTGCTCTCGCTGTCAAAAACCAGACCATTTTTAATAATCATATATTATTTTAACCTCCATGCTGCGGCTGCTTCATCTGCCACAACAATTACATTGGAATGCAGCTGCAATATAGAGCCTGGAACCTGTGGGCTTATTGGTCCATTCATTACCTTGTCCAAAGCTTCCATTTTTTCTGCTCCACTCACCACAAGGAGAATTGTTTTTGCCTGGAAAATGGTTCCGATTCCCATTGTGTATGCCTGCTTAGGCACATCGTCTGCAGAGGCAAAAAAGCGTTTATTTGCTTCTATTGTGCGCTCTGTCAAATCAACTAAATGTACATCTTTCACAAAAGTATCTGAAGGCTCATTGAATCCAATATGGCCGTTATGTCCCAATCCCAAAAGCTGTAAATCTACACCACCCTGAGAATGAATCACATTCTTATAGCGCTCACACTCTGCCTCGCTGTTTGTGTTTGTTCCATCTGGCAGAAAATGATTTTCGCTTGGTAGATTTACCTTTGAAAATAAGTGATAATTCATAAAATATTGATAGCTCTGATCGTCTTCTGGTGAAAGTCCGCGATACTCATCCAAATTCACCGTTGTTATTTGTGAAAAATCCAAATCTCCCGCCTGATACTTTTCCACCAACTGGCTATATGTTCCTATCGGTGTTGAACCTGTCGCCAGACCCAGAACACTGTTTGGCTTCAAAAGTATCTGTGCCGCAATGATATTTGCTGCCTTACGACTCATATCATCATAATCTTTTGCTACTACCAATCTCATACGATTCCTCCATTCTTTTAATCCTACTATTTAGAAACCTGCTGTATTACTGATTTTCTTTCCTGGGAACCAGGCTTGCCGCTCCGATAATTCCAGCATCATTGCCATTCTGCGCAATAACAACTTGAGGCACATAGGCAATTGATGCGCCGAAACAGTTTTCTTTCAGATACTGATTCAGCGGATCGGTCAGTTTTTTGCCCTGTGCGCATATCCCACCGCCAAGGACGATGATATCTGGACGGAAAATATTGGCAAGGTCTGTGATTCCGTCTGCAAGGTATTCAATATAGTTCTCCACAAGTGTTTTGCCGCAGGCATCTCCTGCCTCTGCCGCATCAAATGGTATTTTTGCGTTCATATTCTCCAAATCATGCCCACATAACTCCCAGAGCTTGGACTCTGGATGATGTTCAGCCATTTTCTTTGCATCATCAATCAATGCGGATGCAGATGCATATGCCTCCAGGCAGTCAGCGCGCCCGCAAGTACATGTTCTGCCATCAGAACGAATTCTAATATGCCCTAACTCCACACCACCAGGGTGTCCGCCTTCAAAAATTTTGCCGTCAATAACAATGCCGCCGCCAACGCCTGTTCCCAATGTCAAAAATGCGGCATTTCGGCATCCTTTTGCCGCCCCTTTTACTACTTCTCCAAGCGCTGCACAGTTTGCATCATTGTTGACATAAACCGGAACAGGAAGATATTTTCTAAGTTCCTCTGCCAATGGTACATTATCCCAGCGAATATTGTTGGAATACAATACAACTCCGGTGCTGCTGTCCACGGTTCCAGGGCTTCCAACCCCAGCGCCCAAACAGTCCTTTATCTCAAAGCCGTTTTCCTCCAACAATGCTGCTGCTGTTTTCCCCATGTCCGCAATAATTTCTTCATAAGGTCTTTGAGCCCCCGTTGGTATGGATGTCTGTGCAATCAGCCCATAATCCTTACCAACAATTCCAATTTTAATACCAGTTCCCCCAAGGTCGATTCCAACCACAACCTTATTTTTGTTGTCTGACATGTCCAACCTCCGCTATTTCATAGATTTTGATCCATCTCTGAAAAAATTTAGCAACTCTAAGGCGGTTTTTCCTGCCGCCCTAGAGTTGTTGTTTCGTTATTACGTTTCGTTTTATTCTCTTGCTGTTTCCAGACCGTAAACTTCGATCTCATAGATACGGGCTGCACTATCGCTTCCCTGTGTTGGTTTGTTTACAACAAGCTTAACAAACTGTGCATTGACAGGTGCAAAAGCATCGTGTGTTGTACCTGCTGTATTTCTCGTTACGCTTCTTACTTCCTCAAATGTTGTTCCATCTTCGCTGGTAAGAATTGCATATGATTTTGTATTCATATCTGCACTCTCCCCGCCTGCCTCAGCATGGTAAACATCTACAGCGCTAACTGTCTTTACGGAACCAAGGTCTAACGTAATCTCATGCGGTGCACTTCCTGTTGCACACCATTTTTTTGTAACATCACCATCCACTGCAAACTGCGGCGCTTCATTCTCATTCACATAAGTATCTGCCTCTGTTCCTGCTCCCTGTGATAGAAGAACAAGTCCTTCAGATGCGTCCTGTGTGATAACAATATAGCTCTCATTAGATGCTTCACTGCTGCCAGACCCATTTTCTGCCTTTATAGAAACAGGATAGATTCCTTCCTCTGCATATGTAACAGTTACGGTATCTCCTTCTGCAGATTCTTGGTCTGCGCCTGTAAGCGTCCATGTTACCTTCTCCGTGTTCTGTGAAGACAGGCTGCTAAATGTTATCTTTTCGCCTGGCGCTGCCAATGTGATATCTGCTGTAAATGCTGCTTTCGGGATGCTGTTGTCCGGCCAGTCCATAGAAGCCTGTGCACTTGTTCCCTCTTCGAGTAACGCATTTACTGGCACAATCTCAAAGTTCGATTTGTTTGTCTCATCAGTACGAGGCAGCGTATTTACATAGAAGCTCTCTGTATTGGATACACCAAGCAGAGATTTTGTCTGATCCTGGTTAATACGGTATACTTCATAATAATTTGCCTGCGCATCAGAATCCCATGAAAGACGCACACCTGCATACATTCCATCTTCATCAAATTCTGTGTCAAGTACCTTTACATTGCTGACAGTAGCCTTCTCTTCTGAATCTGGCTCCATCATTGTTATGTTGCCAAAACGAAGCTGCAGCGTGCTTGTATCTGCATCCGATACGATTCTGTAGGAAATTCCTGTAATTGTCTTTCCAGCAAGCTCAGTGGTATCATAAGAAACTGTTGTCCATGTTTCCTTCACTTTCTGATCGCCCTCAAGCACTACTTCAGAACCATCGTCCAGTGTAATCACAGCATCTAATGCAATTTCTGCCCCCTTTGCATTTGCGGTGGTAGTAAACAGCATATTGTCTGTTGCCGGAAGCCCTGCGCTGTACATCTTAATCACAGACTCTACGCCCGCTTTCATTGTACCACGAAGTATCATGCTATTTCCACCATAATATGCATCTCCTACATCTAAATCTGCAGAAAGCTTATTCCCTTCCCCGTCATTGATAATATAGCGGTATGTTGGCAGAACATCGGATATGCTTCGATTGTTCCAGTCAAGCATACTGATAAGTTCGCCTTTTTTATAAAATCCATATCCATTTCCGGTAGAGAAATTTGTTACAAATGGAAGACTTGTAACTGCAGTACGCTCTACAACATAAGTAGAAATACCTCTCCAATCTGTATCTGATGCTGGATCAATGTTCACAGAAGGATCTCCTTTGGAATTTACCCACAGCTTATTCTCCTTTTTCCAGAAATCTTGAACAATATCTGTTGAAAAGAACGTCCAACTTGGGCAATACAAACCTAATGAAGTATACGTTCCTCCCTCTGGATTCTCGAACAAATTCCATTTAAGCGCTGTATCATATCCATTGGACTGCAGATCAATCCCTGCATAAAGTTCATAAGGATCGATTTCCTCTTTCTTTGCAAGTTCCGAAGAGGATTTAAGTAATTCTTCTGGAGCAAGTTTATCCGATGTCCATGCAAAGTTTACAAACATCTTATCGGCTACAGAATTCCCTTCCTCATCTTTCAGATATGCCAAGTTTTTGTCTGTCAAGGCATTCTGCCAGTCCATCTTTCCTTCTACTGTCATAGAATCATAATAAACCAATTCCAGTTCTGGTGCCTGTGCCTTATAATAAGCCAAAAATTCCTGCATCCGATCCGCATGGTCTTTTGTCAAGGGTTCTGTATCTGTTCCCTGTGTCTCCTGGTTCATAAACCAGCCGTCAAATCCATAGGTCTTTGCAACTTCAATCAGCTTATCTGCAACTGGATAACTGCCGTCTTCATTTTTTGTCAGCAGATCCTCTAACCACTCCATTTTTCCGCCATGTTCTACCTGAGGCATAAATACAGTTCCGATAACCTTGACACCATTTTTATGTCCTGCATCAACTACATCTGGACTTGGAGCAACAATCAGCCCCTCGCCTGACGAACCGCCCCAATATACCAGCAAATCTACATACTGCCAGTATGTGAAAGCATTTGACCGCATCTTGTTCAAACCATGCGGCGAGTTACCGCTTGTGCTGGCATTCATAATTGAGATAGACATAATCTTTGTATCTTTGTTCTGTGTATCATTGACTGGCTCTAATTTATCAATGTCCACGCGTTCTGCAAGCGGAACTGTACTCACATTGAAAATCAAATCTTCATCCTTATTCGCATCCCACTCTAGGAGCTGCGCCGGAAACCAATAGGAAGCTTCCGGCTGGCGAGTCATAGTAAGCTGTTCATTATTATTTTCTTCTGTCACTGTATACGTTGATTCCGTTGGCTCTTCTGTTTGTTCTTCTGCAGGCTCAGACGCAGGTTCCTCTTCTACTGGCGCCTGTGTCTGAACTTGTGTTTCAACTGGTGGTGTTTCCTGTGGACTGCTGCCGCATGCCGCAAGACCTGTCATCATTGCTGCCGCTAACATGATGGCAATTATTTTTTTCCCGTACTCTTTTTTGCGCATAAATACTTCTCCTTTACTTCTTTGTTTAATTTATCTTGATTGTCACTACCTCATATGGCTTTAGGACAACATCAATATCTGTGCCTGTCACTACAGCTTCGCTCTCTGTCTCTTCAAGCAGATTGCAGATATATGCTTTCTTAAAGTCTGTATGAACGGTTAATTTTGTCTTGGTGTATGCGTTCTCTGATTCATACATACGGATTATAGTTCCTGTGCTATCTTCTGCCTTCTTAATAGTTTCAATAATTACATTATCATGACCTACTGATGCAAAAGAGTACTCTTTTCCAGCTTCGCTTCCTACCTCTGTCAAGAGCGGCTGATTCAGCTTGTATGCCTCTGTTACTGTTCCTGCCTGGCGCCATCCTTCTGCATGAGGATAAATCGCATAGGTAAACTCATGTTCTTCCTGGTCAGTATCAGGATTGGGCTCGATACCCGATTTGATCAATGTCAGCGCCATATTGGAATCCTTCACAGAATGACCATATTTGCAGTCATTTAACAAAGAAACACCATAATGTCCTTCTGAAAGATCCATCCACTTCTGTCCACAGCTTTCAAAGCGTGCTACGTCCCAGCTTGTATTCTGATGTGTCTTTCTTGTCAGGCTGCCAAACTGTACGTCAAACGTTGCCTCATCTGTATGCACAGCTACCGGGAAGTGTACCTTTAACAATGTTTGATGCTCTTTCCAGTCCACATGTGTTACAAATTCAATTCTGCGGCTGTCTGCATAGAAAATAATCTTTTGCTGAATGGTCGAATTGGACGCCTTTCTTGTAATCTCAAGCACTGCGCGCACCAAACCAACTTCTGTCCACTCCATATGCTCTACATTGTCTACATCCCAGAACTTTTCTGTATAATAGATATCAATATCCCAGTTGTCAAAATAAATTGGCTTATCTTCGTACATACGAAGAAGGTTTGCACGCATTCCCTGCTGTACCACTTCGCGGTCATTCTCTTTATCATAAATGCTTGTAAACATACCCTGTTCATCTAACTTCACAGTATAGAACGGTGTTTCCAGCTCTTTATCATTTACCAATGTAAATGGCACAGGTTTGTCAGCCGCCTCTGCTGCCTCAAAGGATTTATATCCCTTCGATGGCAGGTTCTTCACAAATGCTATGCTGCCGTCCTTTGTCTTCTGAACAGGATATACTGTTCCATCTTTGTCCACAAGCGCACTGCCGTTAAACGCGCCAAGATTAACAATATCGTCTCTTACTTTTCCGGTTGTATTGAAGATTGTGACAGCTTCTCCTGAACCAGCAATTGCCTTTCTGCGTGCTTCTGCCATTTCAGCAAGCTTTTCTGCAAGCTGCGCATACTCTGCCTTTGTCACTTCGTACACTTCTTTGATCGAAGATCCAGGTAAAATATCATGGAACTGATTTATGAGTACTAATTTCCACATTGCGTCTAACTCTTCTGTTGGATATCCCATACTCTGGTCACTCAAAACAGATAACAATTCCAAATCCATTAAGCCAAGCTCTGACTTGCGGTTCGAACGTTTATTTCTTCCCATAGAAGTCAGTGTTCCTCTATGGTACTCAAAATAGAATTCTCCCTCCCATACAGGAAGACGTCTGTTTCCACTAACACGCTCATTTAATTCATCAAAGAAGGTCCTTGCAAATTCTTGGCGAACCATTGGAATTCCTTTTACACCCTTCTCCATACGAATTGAAGTTTCAAGCATTTCTCTTGTTGGACCGCCGCCTCCATCACCATATCCATAGGAAATCAAAATATCATTGTTGATATCCTTGTTCTGATAACGCGTCCAGCCACCCATAATTGCATCCGGATGAAGCATTCCATTATACGTTGTGAAGAAATCCTTGATTGGCTGGTTTACACCCAAAGTTGTGATCAGATGTGTCAGCACTTCAGAACCATCAATTCCTCTCCACATCATGGTATCATACGGAATCTTATTAAACTGATTCCATGCCAGCTTTGTAGTCATAAAGTAATCAATTCCACACTTTTTCATAATCTGTGGAAGCGCTCCTGAATATCCAAACACGTCTGGCAACCATAAAATCCGGTTATCAACACCAAATTCTTCTTTGAAGAAACGCTTGCCGTGCATAAACTGACGCACTAAGGATTCTCCAGAAGTCAGGTTGCAGTCTGCTTCTACCCACATGCCGCCTTCTGGCTCCCAGCGGCCTTCTTTAATGCGCTCTTTTGCTTTTTCAAAAAGCTCTGGATAGCGTTCTTTTAGAAATGCATAAAGCTGTGGCTGGCTTGACATAAATTTGTAATTCGGGTATTCTTCCATCAGCTTTAATACAGTTGCAAAGCTACGTCCAGTTTTCTCACGTGTCTGCTCTACTGTCCACCACCATGCAACGTCAATATGTGTATGACCGATACAGGTCGCAATCACATCCTTATATCCTGCCATATCAGAATAAAGCGCCTTGTCAATATAATCGGATGCTTCCTGCAAAGTTTGATAAAATGCATCGGAATACGGTGTGCGCAAATCCAAGAAATTCACTGTCGTATTCAAAATTTCCTGTATGTCCTTGCGGTTTTTGTCATCTTCTTCCATTCTGGAAAAAGCTGCAAGTGGTACCCACAAATCATAATAAAGCTTTTCAATCTTGTCATCAATCTCCTGCATTTCCACAATCAGATTAAATTCTGTATACAGAGTTCCTGTATAAGACTGAAGACCGATTTCAAGCACCTCTCCCTCTTTTGCTGACGGAGACAAAAAGACATCTCTGTGATTCATATCAATGCCTTGAATCACTTCCCCATTTACAAAAAGTAAAAACTGAGGATTTTTGGCATCATCCCACTCATCAATCTGTGTCCGAACATGAAGCCACATCCGCTTTCCGTCTAATTCCTTAGGTACCTGATATGATGTCTTAAACCAATAATGACGATCCTTTCCATACCAGTGCATTTTCTGGCAGTCAAAATCCTCCCATGCTGCGGAATCAGCTTCTGCCTCTTCAGGGCGTATGAAATTTCCTTCTTTATATTTCCAATTGTCAATGGCAAACTTTTGTTTAACCTTTAATTTCTTTAATTCGTCACAAATTACTTTTACTCTCTTATCTAAAAAATGCATGTTGCAAAACCTCCTAATTCAGGATACTTTTAATATTTATATTTATTTTAAACTGTCAAACGCCACATTCCTGTGCCGCAGACAATCTGCATACCAGAAAACAATCTCCCCAATATGATGAAGATCTCCTTCTTTTCCGACGATGCGCCATTGTTTCTTATAAGCCATAAACCAGCGTTCTAAACGCTCTGCCAAACAAAATGCCTTTTCTTGGTCCCATATTTCATTTTCACTGACATAAGCAATTGCAGCGCCGATTTCGTTCCAAATACAAACTGCCTCTCCTACAAGCTCAAACAGCCCAACAAGTTCTCTCGCCTGCATATCCATAGTAACCGCCGTTTGTTTCATCTGTCTGACAAGCGTTTTCAATGCCTTGTTTGCATGACAAACCATGTCGTCGGCTGTGTTCCGGTCTGCCAACAGCAGTTCGGGAATTTGGTCATCTGCATCTGGTTCATGGTTTTTTTCAACCTTTTCATAATATACGACAACATCCCGCCAGCCAAACAAAACGTGCTCTGGGATTTTTGCCATAATTTCTACCACTTCTTCTGAACTGTCTCCATATTCCAGCAGGGAAATCTGTCTGTTCAGCTCTTCAAACCCAATCTCCTCCTGATTCCAAGAAAAAGCAGCTCCATATATCATGCCTGGTATAGAAAACGCCGGATGGTTCACATGGCCAAAGTCACCCCAATCTGTATTTAGGATTCCTTCCACATGATATTTATGCCCATATCCGCACATTTTCATAATATTTTGATAAGAACTTTCTATCAAGTTTATCCACTGGTTCCAGCCGCCCACACCAGGACACAAATATTGCTTTGCGCCTGCCTGTGCCATCGCATGACATTGGTCCACAGACTGATTCGGCCCATATCCCCAAGTAAGGCACAATGTATTTTCTGGCAATTGTTCAATCAGCTCTGGCTTGCGGCAGATAATATCACCAAAAAATAACACTCTCTTCCCACGACTTTCCAAAAATGAACACAATTCTTTTACATAATGAATATACATCCATTCGGTTCCCTTTAATTGTGCTATTTCGCGAGACTTCTCACAACCAAGGTCAAATGTTTCATCTGCACAAATATTGAATTTGTCAGAAGTAAACAGCGCCCCATACTCGGCAAGCATGTCTTTAATCAGGGAAATTGCACGCTCATCTGTTGCATTGACTGTATGGCGGCTCATTCTGTCCCAGAAAGAAAAAGATGCTTTCCAAGAATCACTGCGCTCACAAAGCTCTCCAAAGCTGCGTGTTGAGAGCAGTTTGTACAAATGCCCAAAGCTTGCAAGGGCAGGTACCAGTTCAATATGCAGTTTTTTGCAGTATGCATCCAGTTCCAGGATATCTTCTGCTGTCAGAGGAGTTTCATCCCTCCACATTTCTGATAATCCCCGAAACAAGTAGGTATGTTCTACATAAAGCTGAAATTGGTTGATCTTATACCGGCTCAGCTTGTCAACCACTCCTTTAAGATAGGGCAGGGTCAAGACTCTGCCTCTTGTCTCATCCAGAAAATATCCTCTGCACAAAATATCTGGTGCATCCTCAATTTCCATGCATTCCAGCACACCGCCGCACTGTGCAATCACTTGGCACAAAGTCTGCACTCCATAAAGGACTGCCGCACCATCACCTCCTGAGATTGTCACATCCTTTTCATCTACCACAATTTGATATTCCTGCGCTGAAAGGTTTGGGGTCATTGTCAAAAATATATCACCGCTTTGCGGCTTTCCTTTTGTCACTGCACATTCAATCCCTATGCTGTTTTTAATGCACTCCTGAAGAATGACTGCATAAACCATGCCATTCTCTTGCATCTTTTCGTCAATCGTAATGACACGATTCCACCCGATTTCATAAAATCCCTTATTTTTCTTGATTTTCTTCGGTTTTGGCAGCAGATACATACCTTGTCCTCCTATTTTTAGTCGCTGCGCGACAGCTCTTAAGAGTAACGCCGCTTCTACGCACCTGTATTGAGAGAAACTTTCATTCGAAAGGTCTCTCATAAAAGTTCCTCTCGTGCGTCTTTGCGACTTTACTTTCCTGTTTTAGTCGCTGCGCGACAGCTCTTAAGAGTAACGCCGCTTCTACGCACCTGTAT